>JANOFE010000156.1:0-7096 GCA_031413495.1 Pseudorhodobacter sp.
CAGTCTTTTGGCGCTGTTGATCTATATTCCGGTGGCGCACGGCGCGGGGTATTTCATCTATCGGCGCGGCGGTTTGCCAAAAGCAGAGGCGTTTTTTGGCGCGGTGCCGGGCGGGTTGATCGAATCTGTGCTGCTGGGCGAAGAAGCGGGGGCTGATGCGCGGACGCTGATCTTGCTGCAATTCCTGCGCCTGATCCTGACCATCATTGCGGTGCCGGTGATCTTTCTGCTGTTGACGGGCCATGCGGTTGGGTCGGCGGCAGGGGTGCAGATTGCTGGGGCTGGGGTGGCCTTGGGGATGGAAGATGTGGTGATTTTGATTGTAGCCGCCGGACTTGGCTACGGCGTGGGGCGGGTATTGCGGTTTCCGGCGGCGATCATGACCGGGCCAATATTGGCGTCTGCGATTGCGCATCTGATGGGCTGGACCACAGCCGTGCCGCCGGGTTGGGCGGTGGGGGTGACGCAAGTGGTGCTGGGGTCGTCGCTTGGTGCCCGGTTCGCGGGGATGGAACGCGGCGCTTTGGCGCGGGCGTTATGGCTGGCGTGCCAAAGCGTTGGCGTGGCGTTGATCTTGGCGTTTGGCTTTGCCTTCGCGGTGGCCGAAGTGGCTGGCCAGCCGATTACCGCAGGCTTTCTGGCCTTCGCGCCGGGGGGATTGGCGGAAATGAGCCTGATCGCGTTAAGCCTTAAGGTGGGCGTGGTTTATGTCGCCGTGCATCATGTGGTGCGGATTGTGGTCTCGGTGACGGTGGCGCGCATTGGGGTGCGGTGGATCAAGGACTGATTAAAGCTCCTCCACCGTCACCACCCCTTGCACTGCTTTGATCGCGCCCTTGATTTGCGGGGTGATCGGATAGGGGTTGGGCAGGGCCAGATCTATTTCGCGGCCCGTGGCGGGGTCTGGCACGCAAAGGATGACCTGACCCTTGGACCGCCCCACTTCCAGCCTTGCAAACAGGCTGGCGACAGATGCGGCGGCCTCAACCCTATCCAGATAGATGCGCAGGGTTGATCCGCCAGCATCGGCTGCGACCTGATCAATCGGCTGCACAGCGCGTGCCAGCAGTTTCAGCGTGTCACCTTCCAGCGTCGCCTCGACCGTCAGCACGATGTTTTTGCCCACTTCCAGCAGGTCGCGGGCCGCTTCCAGCGTGTCGGAAAACATGGTGACTTCGTAAAGCCCGGTCGGGTCTGACAGGCTGATAAAGGCAAACCGATTGCCACGCGCTGATTTGCGTTCTTGGATGACGGAAATGGACCCTGCGATTTTCTTCACCACCGGACCACCTTGCGCTGCCATGGTCAGTTCCGTCAGCGTCAGCACGGATTTTCGTTTCAACGGAACCATATAGTCATCCAGCGGATGGCCGGACAGGTAAAAGCCGATAGCCAGATGTTCCTGCGTCAACCGCTCCAACGGCAACCAGTCATCGCGGCCAGCAAGGCGGGGTTCGGGCAGGTCGGCCCCGGCCTCGCCGAACAGCGACACTTGGCTTGAGGCGCGCGCTTCATGCGTGGCGGCGGAATAAGCGACCAGCGGATCAAGGCCTTCGAACACGCGGGCGCGGTTTGCATCCAGCACATCAAACGCGCCCGCACGGGCCAGCATTTCCATCGGGCGTTTGCCGACACGTTTCAGATCAACCCGGCGGGCAAGGTCATACAGCGTGGCGAAGGGTTTGGCGGCGCGGCCTTCGACAATCAACTTCATCGCTTCGACGCCAACGCCTTTCAACGCGCCAAGGGCATAGACCACTGCACCATCTTTGACGCTGAACGTAGCGAGTGAGGAATTGACGCAGGGGGCGACGGTTTTCAGGCCCAGCTTATCGACTTCGCGCTTATAAACGGCCAGCTTTTCAGTCAGATGGATATCGCAGTTCATCACGGCAGCCATGAATTCGACCGGGTGATTGGCCTTTAGCCATGCGGTTTGATAGCTGACCACGGCATAGGCGGCGGCGTGGGATTTGTTGAAGCCGTAGTTGGCGAATTTTTCCAAAAGGTCGAAAACTTCGCCTGCTTTGCCGGCTGGCACATTATGGGTTTCGGCAGCGCCTTTGATGAATTTGGGGCGTTCCTTGGCCATTTCTTCGGCAATCTTTTTGCCCATGGCACGGCGCAGCATATCTGCCCCGCCAAGCGAATATCCCGCCATGACCTGCGCGATTTCCATCACCTGTTCCTGGTAGACAATGATGCCTTGGGTTTCCGCCAGCAGATGGTCGATGGTCGGATGGATGGATTCCAGATCGCGCAGGCCGTTTTTCACCTCGCAATAGGCTGGAATATTCTCCATCGGGCCGGGGCGGTATAGCGCCACAAGGGCCACGATATCCTCGATGCAGGTGGGTTTCATGCGCCGTAGCGCGTCCATCATGCCGGTGGATTCCACCTGAAACACCGCCACCGTTTTGGCCGATGCGTAAAGATCGTAGGACGCCTTGTCATCCAGCGGGATCATCGCGATGTCGATATCCACGCCGCGCAGACGCAGCAAATCGAGCGCGTTCTGGATCACGGTCAGGGTTTTCAGGCCCAGAAAATCGAACTTCACCAAACCGGCCGCTTCGACCCATTTCATGTTGAACTGGGTGGCGGGCATGTCGGATCGCGGGTCTTGGTAAAGCGGCACCAATTCATCAAGCGGGCGGTCACCGATCACCACGCCCGCAGCATGGGTCGATGCGTTGCGCAACAGGCCTTCAAGTTGCTGGCCGTAATTCAACAGCCGGGCCACGACCTCCTCTTTCGCCGCCTCACGCAGGCGCGGCTCATCCGCCAAGGCCTTGGTGATAGACACCGGCTTGACCCCTTCGACCGGGATCATCTTCGACAGGCGGTCCACCTGCCCGTAGGACATTTGCAAAACCCGGCCCACATCACGCACGGCGGCCTTGGATAGCAGCGCACCAAAGGTGATGATCTGGCCCACGCGGTCGCGGCCATATTTGGCTTGAACGTAGTTGATCACCTCTTCGCGGCGGTCCATGCAGAAGTCGATGTCGAAATCGGGCATCGACACGCGTTCGGGGTTCAGGAACCGTTCAAACAGCAAGCTGTATCGCAGCGGATCAAGGTCGGTGATGGTCAGCGCATAGGCGACAAGTGAGCCCGCCCCCGACCCACGACCCGGCCCTACGGGGATACCCTGCTTCTTGGCCCATTGGATGAAATCAGCCACGATCAGGAAATAGCCGGGAAAGCCCATTTGTTCGATAATGCCCAGCTCAAACTCCAGCCGTTTGGAATAGTCCTCAACCGATACCGCGTGGGGAATAACGGCCAGACGTGCCGCCAAGCCTTCACGGGCTTCACGACGCAGGGCTTCTACCTCATCATCGGCGAATTTTGGCAAGATCGGGTCGCGCCTGGCCACCTTGAACGCACAACGACGGGCAATTTCGACGGTGTTTTCCAAGGCTTCGGGCAGGTCGGCAAACAGCGCGGCCATTTCCGCCTCGGTCTTGAAATAGTGCTGCGGCGTCAGGCGGCGGCGAGGGGCTTGCTGATCGACATAGGCGCCTTCCGCGATGCAAATCAGCGCATCATGCGCCTCATACATTGCGGCTTTGGGGAAATAGACGTCATTGGTGGCAACCAGCGGCAAGCCCATGGCATAGGCCATCTCGACGAAACCCTGCTCGCACACGGCCTCGCCTTCCGGCAAACGGTCGCCTGGGCCGGGGTGGCGTTGCAGTTCGACATAAAGACGCGTTGGATACATGGCGGCCAGCCGCGCCAGCAACGCTTCGGCCTTGGCCTTTTGCCCGGCTTGCAAAAACCGCCCCACCGGGCCGTCGGCACCCCCGGTGAGGCAGATGATACCTTCGGAATGGCGCGCCAGTTCGTCAAGCGTCACCTCTGGCAAAGCGCCGGCTTTGTCCAGATACAGGCAGGAATTCAGCTTCATCAGGCCCAGGTAGCCCGCTTCGTTTTGCGCCAGCAGCACCACCGGGGCAGAGGCACGTGGCTTTTCGCCGGGGCCAGCGGGGTCATAGGCCACCGAAATCTGGCAGCCGATGATGGGCTGCACGCCTGCGGATTTCGCTGTTTCAGAAAACTCCAACGCCGCAAACATATTGTTGGTATCAGTGATCGCAACCGCAGGCATCACGGCCGTTTTGCACAGATCGACCAGCTTTTTGACCGGCACCGCCCCTTCCAGCAAGGAATGTTCGGTATGCACACGCAAGTGAATGAATCGGGGGATGTTTGCCATGCCGTAGCCTAACCTTTGCTTTTGGCCAGGGGAAGGGTGCCACAGTTTTAGGCAAAAGGCGAAACTGCTTCCAAGTTTTTAGCGAAGGTAGTGCTTGCCAGATGGCCATAGCGCAGGCTTCATGTAACAAGGGGAATACCGGGAAAATCCGGGGATGCGTGCCCGCTTTACGTCGCATCGGGCGGCACGCACCGGCCTTCAGCGAAGGGCCATAATGGGGAGAAGGCGGCAGGTTAATTGAATGGCCGACATCGCGTTTCACTTGAATGGCGCACCCGTCCGTCTGATGGGGGCTGCACCGACGCAAACGCTGCTGGATTGGCTGCGGCTTGATCGCGGCCTTTGTGGCACCAAGGAAGGCTGCAACGAGGGCGATTGCGGCGCTTGCACCGTTATGGTCACCGATGATCAGGGCATGCGCGCGCTGAACGCTTGTATCCTTTTTTTGCCGCAACTTCACGGCAAAGCGGTGCGCACGGTTGAAGGCATTTCTGGCCCGGACGGCACCCTGCACCCGGTGCAAACCGCGATGATCAAACACCACGGCAGCCAATGCGGCTTTTGCACGCCGGGATTTATTGTGTCGATGGCCGTGGGCCACGCACAGGGGCGCACCGACCATGATGATGTGCTGGCTGGCAATCTGTGCCGGTGCACCGGCTATGCGCCGATCATCCGCGCTGCCGAGGCAGCAACCTCTGCGCCGGTACCTGACTGGATGACAGAAAACCCCGCCAATTTCAGCTTGGCAAAACTATCCTCGGGGACGGCGTCTGAGGCAGGGGCAGACAGCCCCGTCCCCAGGTCTTTCCACCCAAAAGACAGTGATGAACTGGCGGATTGGTATGTCCAAAACCCAACCGCGACCCTGATCGCCGGGGCCACGGATGTTGGCCTTTGGGTGACGAAAGACATGCGTGATCTGGGGACAGTCGCCTTTTTGGGCGGCATCAAAGACCTGCAACAGATTGAACGCAGCGGCGGTGCCGTGCATATCGGCGCTGGCGTCACCATCGCAGCCCTGCGCGAGGCGATTGCCCCCCTGCACCCATCCTTCGCCGAACTTCTGCGCCGTTATTCATCCGAACAGGTGCGCCAAGCTGCTACCATCGGCGGCAATATCGCCAACGGATCCCCCATCGGCGATGCACCCCCCGCGCTGATTGCCCTTGGCGCAACCATGCACCTGCGGCGTGGCGATGATCTGCGCTCCCTTCCCCTGCAGGATTTCTTCCTCGACTACCGCAAGCAAGATCGCCGCCCCGGTGAATTCGTGGCGGGCGTCTCGATCCCCGCGCAGGCGCCGAACTTGCGCTGTTACAAGCTGTCCAAGCGCTTTGATCAGGATATTTCTGCCGTCTTGGGCTGTTTCAACGTCACTGTTGAGGGGGGCCGCGTTACCTCTGCCTGCATCGCTTTTGGTGGCATGGCGGGTATCCCGAAACGCGCAAGCGCGGTTGAGGCGGCGCTGATCGGTCAACCTTGGGTGCCTGCCACCCTGCAGGCCGCCCTGCCCGCCTTTGCGGTTGATTTCACCCCGATGTCCGACATGCGCGCCTCTGCCGACTATCGCTTGACGTCCGCTGCCAACCTGCTGATCCGCTATTTTCACGACCTTGCCGGAACATCCGTCAACGTGTTGGAGGTGGCCCCATGACCGCTGGCCTGTCCCTGCCCCATGATGCAGCACCCCTGCATGTGACGGGGCAAGCGCGTTATATCGACGATCTGCCGACACCCGCCAACACCCTGCATCTGGCCTTTGGCTTGTCCACCGTCGCGCATGGCACCATCACCGCGATGGATCTAAGTGCGGTGCGCGCGTCCGCTGGTGTTGTTCGCGTCTACAGCACTTACGACTTCAACCCGATGCCGGATTGCTCGCCCAAGGCCAGTGACGAACCGTTGTTGGCCACTGGGACCGTGCATTACATTGGACAGCCAGTGTTTCTGGTGGTCGCGACCAGTCACCACGCTGCCCGCCATGCAGCGCGACTTGCCAGGATCACCTATTCCGAACTGCCGGCATTGCTTACAGTCGATGACGCGCTTGCGGCCAACAGCCGCTTTGAGGCCGGCCCTGTGATCTGGGCGCGGGGCGATGCGGATGCTGCCATCACAGCCGCCACCCACTGCATCGAAGGCTCGTTCGAGATCGGTGGCCAAGAGCACTTTTACTTGGAAGGCCAGATAGCACTCGTCCATCCGCAAGAAAACGGCGATATGGTGGTGCATTCGTCGACCCAACACCCGTCGGAAATTCAACACAAAGTTGCTCATGCTCTGCATCTGCCCATGAACGCCGTGCGTGTCGAGCTACGCCGGATGGGCGGCGGCTTTGGCGGCAAGGAATCCCAAGGCAACGCTCCTGCCATCGCCTGCGCCATTGCCGCAAGGGATACCGGACGGCCTTGCAAGATGCGGTATGACCGCGATGACGACATGATGATAACCGGCAAGCGCCATGATCTGCGCATCCGCTACCGCGCCGGGTTTGATGACGCCGGGCTCGTGCAAGGCATCGTGGTACAACACCTGTTCCGCTGTGGCTGGAGTCTCGATCATTCGCTGCCGGTAGCCGACCGCGCCATGTTGCATGCAGATAATGCGTACTTCCTCCCGAACATTCGGATTGAAAGCCACCGCTTGAAAACGAATAGCCAAAGCGCCACGGCGTATAGGGGCTATGGCGGCCCGCAGGGGATGATCGGCATTGAGCGGGTGATGGATCATATCGCGTTCACGCTGGGCGCTGATCCACTGGCGGTGCGGCATGCGAATTTCTATGCCGCGATGGCGGATGTCCAGAATGCCTCCGGCGGGAGTATTTTGGCGAAAAGGAAGCCGCAAACGACGCCCTACCATATGCCG
>JANOFE010000157.1:0-5689 GCA_031413495.1 Pseudorhodobacter sp.
ACGGCCTACAGCATTCGATTCCGCGCTGACGATGCCACGCCGCCGCACTTCCGCGGGCGGACCCAAGACAGGAGACATCACGATGGCCAAGGGCACCGTGAAATGGTTTAACGAAACCAAAGGCTTCGGCTTTATTGCCCCAGAAGGCGGCAAAAAAGACGTGTTCGTTCACATCACCGCTTTGGAACGCGCAGGCCTTCGCAGCCTGAAAGACGGCCAGCCAGTGACCTTTGATATCGAAGCAGGCCGTGATGGCCGCGAATCGGCGACCAACCTCGCCCTCGCCTGATCTTCGCGAATTAGACTGAAGGAAAGGCGGGGCATTAACCCGCCTTTTTTCATTTGACCAAACCAGTTTGGCCCAATCCTCAGGCCGCGCGCCAGATCACCCGGTCATGCAGCGCATGTTCAAACCCCACCCGCAGAGACACCATCGACAACGGCGCCTGCAGCATAATCGGCGCAGATCGCTCATCCGGGAAAACCTGCCTGCCACAGTCGCGCCCAACCAGAATCACCGGAAGACGCACCTCGGCGGCCCGCAGCATGGAAAACGCCCGCATTCCGGCCTCTATCCCGCCAAAAGCATCCACATCCATCACGAAAAGCGCATAGCCCAGCGGATCGTCAATCATCGCGGCAAGGGCTGTGTAAAGTTCAGTTTCGGTATCAACCTGGCCACCAAGCCCCACCAGCCGCTCTTGCGCGGCCGCGTCCGACCCATCGCTTAACATCAACACGCGCACGCCCCAACCAACAGGTGTCGCTGTTTCATTCTTCACTGCGCGTAGATGTTTCATACCAAGCTCCACCACAAACAAACCTATTCCTGCTGATTACCCCCCGGTTACGGTTTAATTGTGGGGAAATCCGGGCATCATTTCGCAGTTTCACTGCAATCTATGGCGGTTGCTTGGCCAAGTGATGTGGCGCACACTTCTGTGACGCATTTCATCCTGAAGGCAGCATGGCACCGACAGATTATCAAATCCTTATTGACACCGCGACCTGGGCCTTCATCGCGCGCACCAATGCGTGCTACCCGCAAGATACCGCCAACCGCAGCGTCATCGAACAGCGCCGCATTTATGACGCCATGGCCCGCAGCTTCCATCGCGGCTACCCCACGGGCGTGACCGCGCGCGATGCGATTATTGGTGGCGTCCCCTGCCGCCTTTACCCCGGCGCGCATCCCACTGTCATTTATCTGCATGGCGGCAGCTTTGTCGTCGGCGGCTTGCACAGCCACGATGATGTCTGCGCCGAAATCTGCGCACGTACCGGCTTCAAAGTGGTCAGCGTCGATTACCGCCTTGCCCCCGAGCATCTGCACCCCGCCGCTTACGATGATGCTCTGGCCGTTGCCCGGGCCATTGCCCGAACTGGCCGCTATCTTCTGGTGGGCGATTCCGCCGGGGGCACGCTCGCCGCGTCCGTAGCGCAGTCATTGCGTAATGATGCCCCTGCCAGCGGATTGGTGCTGATCTATGCGGGCCTCGGCGCCGACCCCGACTACGGGAGTTACAGCACCCACGCCCATGCGCCAATGCTGACGCGCGCCGATATCCTCAAATACCGCCAGATACGGCACGAGGGCGGCTCGCCACCGATCAATGATCCAACCGCCGCCCCGCTGCAGGATACCAATTTCACAGGCCTGCCACCCACCATCGCCTTTAGCGCCGAATGCGATCCGCACGCAGATGCCGGGCGCGACTATTGCGCCCGAATTACAGCCGCCGGAGGTCAGGCGACTTGGCATCTGGAACGCGGCCTCGTTCACGGCTATCTGCGCGCCCGCCACAGCGTCCCGCGTGCAGCTGCAAGTTTCGACAAGATCATCACAGCCATCTCCACCTTAGGGGCCATGCCATGAACCAACCCTTCCGTAACCAAACCCATTGGGCGATGCGCGTCGATCTTGCCGCCGCCTTCCGCTGGACCGCGCGGCTGAACATGCACGAAGCCGTGGCCAACCATTTCAGCCTCGCCACCAATCCATCCGGTAGCGAATTCCTGATAAACCCCAACGCTCGTCACTTTGCCCGCCTCACCGCGTCCGACATGGTGCTGATCGACGCCAATGATCCCACCACGATGGACCGCCCCGATGCGCCCGATCCCACCGCTTGGGGTCTGCATGGCTCGGTCCACCGTGCCTGCCCGCATGCGCGCTGTGTCATGCATGTGCATTCCATCCACGCAACTGTGCTGGCCTCCCTCGCAGACAGCCACCTTCCCGCCATCGACCAAAACTCTGCCATGTTCCACAACCGCCAGGTCGTCGATGATCACTACGCCGGCATGGCTTTTGGCGATGAGGGCGCGCGCTGCGCCGCCTTGCTGACCGATCCGAAGATCAAAGTCATGATCATGGGCAACCACGGTGTGCTGGTCATCGGCGATGGTGTCGCCGACACCTTCAACCGCCTTTACTATTTTGAGCGTGCCGCCGAGAACTACATCCGCGCCCTGCAAACCGGCCAGCCGCTGCGCGTCCTTCCCGAGGAAATAGCCGAAAAAACCGCCCGCGAATGGGAAGACTACCCAACCGGCGCTGACGCACACTTGACCGAACTCAAAGCGATACTTGATGCCGAAGGCTCAACCTACGCCAGCTGATTTCATCTGATCGCAAACATCCTCGGGGGGCCGGTTTGGCAAAAGCCAAACTGGCATGGGGGCAGACAGCCCCCTCAGCCTCGCGTTGTAGGCAACGCCGCAAACGCGAGAGAAAAGCCTCGCCGCGACCAGCGGCTCCGCTGACCTTCTTGTCGCGCATTCTATCCGAAAACCGGCTTTCCCTTTTCGGAATGCGATTGGCGTCAGTTCCCCGCACTTTCCATCTTGCGGGTGGAAATCACATTCTCCAACCAGCCCAGCTTCATCTCCGGCACCGATGACAGCAGCAGATCGGTATAATCATCATAGGGCGGGCTCAGCACATCGGTCTTGGTGCCGTAGCGCACGACACGGCCTTTGAACATCACCGCAATCCGGTCGGCAATCGCGCGAACTGTAGCCAGATCATGGGTGATGAACAGATAGGCCACGCCTTCCTGCGCCTGCAACGCCAGCAACAGCTTCAAAATCCCGTCCGCCACCAACGGGTCCAGCGCCGAAGTCACCTCATCACAGATGATCAGCTTTGGCTTCGCCGCCAATGCCCGTGCAATACAAACCCGCTGCTTTTGCCCGCCAGAAAGCTCCGCCGGATAGCGGTCGATATAGCCTTTGCCCATTTCAATCTGGTCAAGCAAATCCTGCACGCGGGCGCGCTTTGCGTCGCCCTTCAGGCCAAAGTAAAACTCCAACGGCCGCCCGATGATGGTGCCGACCGTTTGCCTTGGGTTCATCGCCACATCGGCCATCTGGTAAATCATCTGCACTTCGCGCAAATCATCCTTGGTGCGGTCCGCCAAGGCCGCAGGCAAGGTTCGCCCGGCAAATGTGATGCGCCCCGCCGATGGCGGCAACAACCCGGTAATCACCCGCGCCAGCGTCGATTTGCCGGACCCGGATTCGCCCACCACCGCCAAGGTCTGCCCCGCTGGCAGATCCACCGTGACATTGGACAAAACATCAAACTTCGTGCCGCGATACCGCGCCGTAATCCCGGCCACAGACAGCACCGCTTCTGCCCCACCGGGTTTCTCGACATGCTCAATCGACCGCACCGATACCAAGGCCTTGGTATAATCCTCACGCGGCGTCTCGATGATCTGCTTTGTGGTACCGTATTCCACCATTTTCCCGTGCCGCAGCACCATAATGTGATCGGACACCTGTGCCACCACCGCAAGATCATGGGTGATGTACAAAGCCGCCACACCGGTTTGCGCAATCGCTTCCTTTATCGCGGCCAGCACCTCGATCTGCGTGGTCACATCCAGCGCGGTTGTCGGCTCATCGAACACCACCAGATCGGGCTGCGAACACAGCGCCATCGCGGTCATCACCCGCTGCAACTGCCCGCCAGACACCTGATGCGGATAGCGCTGCCCGATGCTTTCCGGGTTCGGCAAGCCCAGCTTGCCAAACATCACCACCGCCCGCGCCTCGGCCTCGGCACGCGTCGCCACCCCGTGGCGCAACGTCGCCTCAACCACCTGTTCCATCAACTGCTTGGCCGGGTTAAACGCCGCCGCCGCCGATTGCGCCACATAAGTGACTTCGCGCCCCCGCAGCGCCCGCAGACCCTCAGGCCCGCCTTTCAGGATATCGCGCCCCTTTAGCCAAATCTCGCCGCCGGTAATCCGCACACCGCCCCGCCCGTAAGCCATCGACGAAAGCCCGATGGTGGATTTCCCCGCCCCGGATTCCCCGATCAACCCCAGCACTTTGCCCTTGCCCAGCGTCAGCGACACCCCGTCCACCAGCGTAATCTGGCGCGGCTTTTCCCCCGGCGGGTAAGACGTGGCCTCGATCTTCAGACCTTTGATATCCAGCAAAACTTCGCTCATCCGCGACCGCCTTTCAGACTGGTGGTACGGTTCAAGATCCAGTCAGCCACAAGGTTCACTGAAATGGCCAAGGTGGCGATGGCAAAGGCCGGCACCAAGGCGGCAGGTATGCCGTAGACAATGCCTTCCTTGTTTTCCTTCACGATCCCGCCCCAATCCGCCAGGGGCGGTTGCACGCCCAGCCCAAGAAACGACAGGGTTGATATGAACAACACCATGAAAATAAACCGCAAGCCCATTTCTGCCACCAGCGGTGACAGCGCATTTGGCAAAATCTCACGAAAGATGATCCAGCCCTGTTTCTCGCCGCGCAACCGAGCGGCCTCAACATAATCCATCACGGTGATATCCACTGCCACCGCGCGGCTAAGACGAAACACGCGCGTCGCATCCAGCAGACCCATCACAAGGATCAACACTGGCAACGTCACCGGCATCACCGACAGCACCACCAGCGCAAAAATCAAAGACGGGATCGACATCATCAAATCCACCCAACGTGACAGGCTTTGATCCACCCATCCACCCCGAACCGCTGCCAAAAACCCAAGGCTCGACCCGATGGTGAACGACAATATCGTCGCCGCAGTCGCCACGAAAATGGTGGTTTGCCCGCCCCAGATCATCCGGCTTAACAAATCACGCCCGATGCTGTCGGTGCCAAGCAAATGTGTGCGCGACCATGGCTCCCAGCTGTCGCCCGCAATTTCGGCCATGCCGTAGGGGGCGATGAAGCTGGCGAAAATTGCGGCCAGAAAATACGCACTGGTGAAAACCAGACCAATCATTGCAGACAGGGGAATGCGTGTCATTTTGGGTGCCTCAATCTTGGATTTGCCAGAATAGACACCACATCCGCCACGATATTCAGCCCGATGTAAATCGCGGCGAACACCAATCCGCAGGCCTGCACCACCGGCACATCACGCTTGGCCACATGGTCCACCAGATATTGCCCCATGCCGGGGTAGACGAACACCACCTCAACCACCACAACGCCGACCACCAGATAGGCCAGATTAAGCATGATAACGTTCACCACGGGCGCAATCGCGTTCGGAAAGGCATGCTTTGCGATCACTGTAATCGGCCGAAGTCCCTTTATGCTTGGCGATGCGACCTACGGCTGGCGCACTGATCCGCGATTGCCCGCGGCTCCGCGTGTAATGCTGCATGCGGCGCGGCTCGCGTTCACGCATCCGATCACGGGCGACCCGGTCGACCTC
>JANOFE010000158.1:0-9787 GCA_031413495.1 Pseudorhodobacter sp.
TTGACCAGCCAAGACACGCCAAAGGCCCAGATGGCAAGGCTTTCCAGCCAGAACACCGGCATCGGGAGGGGGCCAATTGCATCGACGCGCCAGGCCACCAATGGCGCGCAAAGGGCAAGGCTGGCAAGGATGGTCCAGCCGCAAGTGATGTAGATGCGATTGGACCAAAGCTTTGCGCTATCCCAATCCTGCCGGGGGGTATCGCTTTCGGTGAAGGACCAGATCGACAGCACGGCAAGAGTGCCAAGAAACAGGATGGAGCCCACAAGATGCCCGCCTGCGATCAGCGGCGTTGGGCATTTATCCTGAAATTCGCAAGTGGGCAAGATGGCCGCCATCAGCGCACCGATGCCGGCAAGGGTGGTCAGTTTGGTATCGGTCATATGCCTGCTGATCCAGCGGGGCAGTTTCAGAAAAGCTGTGGGGATGGTGCCATAGCCGCGATAGAACACCAAAAATGCCCCGATGGCCCAGAGTACGCCCACCAGCATATCGCGCAGGTGCGGGGCATAGTAATAAGCACTTAGCGACCGGCGCAGATCAATGTCAGCGTTCAGGGCAGAGGCGAGAAACAGCACAAGTGGCAGCGAAATGCCCAATATACCAAGCCCCTTGCGCAGGTTCAGTTGCGACAGGGCAAGTTCATCTTGTTGTTTGGCGGCCAGTTCCATGGACGCAGGATGCCGCAAATCGGCGGTTCAGGCAATCTTGTGATGATTTTTCGCCGCCTTGGTCAGGCCTGATGGGGCGCCAAGCCGCTGATCGCGGTGATGGTTAGGGAACCTGATCGGGTTTGGGTTGTTGTTTGTGCATCAATCATGAGGAGAGAACCCATGGCCGACTACACGCAGACACCCCACAGACCGAACATCAAGCCAACTGGTTTGCCACCTACAGGGCCGCCGCTTTACACACCTGAGCCACGTGGTTGGGGGATGGCCCCCGCACTGGGTGCTGTCGCAGTTGTCGGCATTGTGGCGCTGGTTGCCTGGGGTGTTATCAACAATGGCCCGGTCGACACGCAGGGCCAGACGGTGCCAACTGCCACCCAGACAGCGCCAGATCCGGCACCTGCCGCGCAAACCGCAACACCGGATACAGCAGTCACGCCCGAGCCGGTGGTGGAACCAGCGCCAGTGCCGCAAGAGGTGCCTGAACCAGCGCCAGAGGCGGCCCCTGTGCCAGCCCCGACCCCGGTTCCCGCACCTAGCAATTGATCGCAGGCTTGTTTTGCGCGGCCCTGATCCGGGGTCGCGCGGCTTGCGCCAACACAACACCAACTGGAGAGTATCATGAAAACCTTGGATGAAATTTTCAAGCACACGCTGAAAGACATCTACTATGCCGAAACTGCGTTGACCAAAGCCTTGCCGAAAATGGCAAGTGCGGCGGGAAATGCGGAGTTGAAGGCCGCTTTTGCACATCATCTGAACGAAACCCGTGGTCAGATCGAAATGCTGGACAAGGTATTTGCATCGGTGGGCGAAAAGCCTGCTGGCGAGAAATGCGATGCCATTGAAGGGCTGATCAAAGAAGCCGACGGGCTGATGAAAGAGGCCACTGGTGTGGCGCTGGATGCGGCCTTGATCGGGGCTGCGCAAGCGGTGGAGCATTACGAGATTGCCCGGTATGGCACGCTGCGTGAATGGGCAAAAGAGCTTGGCCACACCGAGGCGCATGATCTGCTGTCGCAGATTCTGGATCAGGAAAAGGCGGCGAATGCCACCTTGACCGGGTTGGCCGTGAAGACGGTCAACATGGTGAAATCGAAAGCCGCGTGATGCGGGCGGCAATGGGTCTGCGCCCCGGAGGGAATGCCGGGGTGTAATCTGTCAGCCGCGATTGCCAAGCTCGTGTAGCATGGCAAGGGCCGCCGCCTTCGGGTCGGCGGCCTTCCATATTGGGCGGCCGACGACGATGTGGTCGGCCCCGTTGGCAAGGGCGCGGGCCGGGGTTTCAACGCGTTTTTGGTCG
The DNA here is from genome assembly GCA_031413495.1 of Pseudorhodobacter sp. Classification (GTDB taxonomy): domain Bacteria; phylum Pseudomonadota; class Alphaproteobacteria; order Rhodobacterales; family Rhodobacteraceae; genus JACMNW01. The sequence continues at coordinate 1,975 of JANOFE010000158.1, forward strand.
CCATGGGTGCTGCCTGCCGGGCGCACGCCGGGGGTGACGATTAACTTTCCCTCCGCCTCTGGCAGGGCGCGGATGGCTGCTGCTTCCATCGGGCTGGCGATGACGCCGTCGGCCCCGGCAGCAAGCGCGCGCAGGGCGCGCTCAACAGTGATGTCGTGGATATCGCCTGCGCGGATCAGGTTTGCGTCGAGGTCAGCGCGGTCTAGCGAGGTCAGGATGGTGACGGCGAGGATTTTCAGGTTTGATCCGGCTTTGCCTTCCCCAGCCGCGCGCACAACCTGCGGGTCGCCGTGGACGGTGAGGAAATCGAGATCGTAGCTGGCGATACCGCGCACGGCGGCCTCGATCGTGGCACCGATGTCGAATAGTTTCAGATCAAGGAATACGCGTTTGCCTTGTTCTTGTTTCAATTCGTTGGCGAGGGCAAAGCCGCCGCCTGTGAGCATGCCAAGACCGATTTTGTAGAATGATGCGGCATCGCCGATGCGGCGGACAAGATCGAGGCCTTGCACGACATTGGGCACGTCTAGCGCCACGATCAGGCGGTCGTCGGGCTGATTGTCAGCAGGCATGGGGACATTCCTTTTGGTTTGCAGCCTCTTGGTCCCCGGCGGGTGATCTGTCAAGTTACAGAGGAAGCTTGGAGGCGGATATGCGGTCATCGCTGGAAATTTGGGATATGGCGCGGGGGGCGGCACGGGTGGTGTTGCAAAGCGATGACGTGATCGAGGCCCCAAACTGGCACCCTGATGGCAAGCATTTGCTGGTGAACGGTGGTGGGCATTTGTTCTGGGTGCCGCTGGATACGCCAAAACTGATGTTAGTGGATACGGGCTTTGCGGATCGGTGCAATAATGACCATGGGATCAGCCCCGACGGGTCGATGATTGTGCTGTCGCACCATCGGGGGCAGGGGGCGGAGATGTTTATGATCCCCGCTGGTGGTGGTGAGCCGCGTTTGATCAGCCCGGAGGCCCCCAGTTGGTGGCATGGCTGGTCGCCTGACGGTTTGCGGCATGCCTATGTAGCAGCTAGGGGCGGCAGCCGGGTGATTGACGTTTATACCATTGGGGTGGAGGGCGGCGCTGAGACGCGGCTGACATTGGGTGAGGGCCATTGCGATGGACCGGATTATTCGGCGGATGGGTCGCACTTGTATTACAACTGTGACCGTGACGGACATGCTCAGATTTGGGTGATGAATGTTGATGGATCGGGCCAGCGCAAGCTGTTTGCTGATGATTATGTGAACTGGTTTCCGCATCCGTCGCCCGATGGCAAACACGTCATCTATCTGGCCTATCCGCCGGGGACCTTGGGGCATCCGGCAGATTTGGATGTGGCGATTTGGGTGATGGACGTGGACGGCGGCAATCGGCGACGGTTGATGGGGTTTAATGGCGGGCAGGGCACAATGAATGTGCCGAATTGGGCCCCAGATGGATCGGCGTTTGCCTATGTGCGGTATGAGTGGGTCAGTTGAGCGGAGCGCGTTCGCGCAAGGTTTTACCTCGCCTGCGCGGCGTTGCCGCGAAGGCTCAGGTTTTTGAGTATTTTTGCGAAAGAGAAGCCGTAGGGGTGCAGGTTTGATCTGCGTCAATCTTGCAGCAAGGGATTGCGGATACCATGTTCTGGAAAGGCCGGAGGTTTCCGCGTGCCATAATGGGCGTGGGGATACGGTGCTGAGTTAGGGAGACACGTCATGGACCTTGAGCAGTTCACGGAACGCAGCCGCGGATTTTTGAATGCGGCGCAGACGATTGCGATGCGGGAAAGCCACCAGCGGTTGGCACCCGAGCATCTGTTGAAAGCCTTGATGGATGATGATCAGGGGTTGTCGAGTAACCTGATCCGACGTGCGGGAGGGGAACCTGCGCGGGTGGTAGAGGCGGTTGATCTGGCTTTGGGCAAATTGCCTAAGGTGTCTGGTGATGCGCAGCCGTTTATGGACCCTGCCTTGGTGCGGGTATTGGACGAGGCGGCCAAGGTTGCCAAAAAAGCGGGCGATAGTTTTGTGCCGGTGGAGCGGGTCTTGATGGCGCTGGGCATGGTGGCCTCGAAGGCCAAGGATGCGTTGGTGGCGGGGGCTGTGTCTGCGCAAAAGCTGAACGGCGCGATCAATGACATTCGCAAGGGGCGCACGGCGGATACGGCATCGGCGGAGGCGGGTTATGATGCGCTGAAGAAATATGCGCGCGATCTGACCGAGGCGGCGGGGGCGGGCAAGATTGACCCGATTATTGGGCGGGATGAGGAAATTCGCCGCACCATGCAGGTGCTGTCGCGGCGCACCAAGAACAACCCGGTTTTGATTGGGGAAGCAGGGGTTGGCAAGACGGCGATTGCCGAAGGTCTGGCGCTGCGCATTGTGAACGGTGATGTGCCGGAATCGCTGCGAAATAAGAAGTTGATGGCGCTGGATATGGGCGCGCTGATTGCAGGGGCGAAGTATCGCGGCGAGTTTGAGGAGCGGCTGAAGGCGGTTCTGAACGAGGTGACAGCGGCATCCGGCGAGGTGATTTTGTTTATCGACGAGATGCACACGCTGGTTGGCGCGGGCAAATCCGAAGGTGCGATGGATGCGGCGAACCTGATCAAGCCAGCCTTGGCGCGCGGCGAATTGCACTGCGTGGGGGCGACCACGTTGGATGAATACCGCAAATATGTGGAAAAGGACGCGGCGTTGGCGCGGCGGTTTCAGCCTGTGATGGTGGTGGAGCCGACGGTGGAGGATACCATTTCGATCCTGCGCGGGATCAAGGAAAAATACGAATTGCACCATGGGGTGCGGATTACGGATAGTGCTTTGGTTGCGGCGGCGACGCTATCGCACCGCTATATCACGGATCGGTTTTTGCCCGATAAGGCGATTGATCTGATGGATGAGGCCGCCAGCCGATTGCGGATGGAGGTGGATTCTAAACCCGAAGAACTCGATGCGCTGGATCGCCAGATCTTGCAGTTGCAGATTGAGGCGGAAGCGTTGAAGAAAGAGGACGATGCGGCCAGCGTTGATCGGTTGGAAAAGCTGGAAAAGGAACTGTCCGGGCTGTTGGAGCGGTCATCAGAGATGACGGCGAAGTGGCAGTCTGAACGCGATACGTTGGAAGTGGCGCGGGATTTGAAGGAGCAGTTGGATAAAGGCCGGGCGGAATTGGAGCAGGCCAAGCGCGAGGGCAATCTGGGCCGGGCGGGCGAATTGTCTTACGGGATTATCCCGGGGTTGGAAAAGCGGCTGGTCGATGCGGAGGCGCGTGAAGGCGATGCCTTGGTGGCGGAGGCGGTGCGGCCCGAACAGATTGCCGAAGTGGTCGAACGTTGGACGGGAATTCCGGTGGCACGGATGCTGGAGGGTGAGCGGGAAAAGCTGCTCAGGATGGAAGACGAGCTTGGCAAGCGGGTGATCGGCCAGCGGCCCGCGCTGACGGCTGTGGCCAATGCGGTGCGGCGTGCGCGGGCGGGGCTGAATGATGAGGGGCGGCCTTTGGGGTCTTTCCTGTTTCTTGGGCCAACTGGTGTGGGCAAGACCGAGTTGACCAAGGCGGTGGCGGAGTATCTGTTTGATGATGACGCCGCCATGGTGCGGATTGATATGTCGGAATTCATGGAAAAGCACGCGGTGGCGCGGTTGATCGGGGCACCCCCCGGCTATGTCGGCTATGATGAGGGTGGGGTGTTGACCGAAGCGGTGCGCCGCCGCCCCTATCAGGTGGTGCTGTTTGACGAGGTGGAAAAGGCGCATCCGGATGTGTTTAACGTGCTGTTACAGGTGCTGGATGACGGTATTCTGACTGACGGGCAGGGCCGCACGGTGGATTTCAAGCAAACATTGATCGTGCTGACATCCAATCTTGGGTCTTATGGGTTAAGCCAACTGCCCGATGGGGCAAACCCGACGGAGGCCCGGGCGCAGGTTATGGAGGCGGTGCGAAGCCATTTCCGGCCCGAGTTCCTGAACCGGCTGGATGACCAGATCATCTTTGACCGGCTGGGCAGGGGCGACATGGGCGCAATTGTGGATATCCAGTTGAAACGGCTTGAGGCGCGGTTGGCTGCCCGCAAGATCGTGCTGGAGTTGGATGCAGAAGCGCGGGCCTGGCTGGCGGACGAAGGCTATGATCCGGTGTTTGGCGCACGGCCCCTGAAGCGGGTGATCCAGCGGCATTTGCAAGATCCGTTGGCAGAAATGATCCTGTCGGGCGATGTGATGGACGGGGCGACGGTGGTGATCAGCGCGGGCGCGGATGGATTGATCATTGGCGACCGGGTTTCTGCGTCACGCAGGGCAAGGCCGCAAGACGTGGTGATGCATTGACCTAAATAAGACGGGGGCTTTGGCCCTCGTCTTATTGTGACTTGTGGCCATCAGGGGCTGCGCGTTGGGCTTTGCCCCGTTATTTGCCCCCTTTGGTGGGTCAGCGGGCACCATATTGTTGCATTTATTTCAGTGTGCTAAGATCAGCCGACGGCAAGGAAATTGAATTGACCGTGCTACGGTGCCAGTTTTTGCCGTTTAGGGGGTAAAAATGCAGTTTAAGGTTTTGGGGAAGACGATGCTCACGTCAGCGGCAAGAAGCCTGCGGATTGGCTGTGCGGCGGCGGGGATTTTGTATTTGTCTGTGCCAAGTGCCAGCGCGCAGACGTTTTTGTCTAATGCGGAATTGCTGGAACTTATCCCGGGATCCACGATTTACAGCAAAACAGATTTTGGCAGACCTTGGGCGCAGGTTTACAGCGAGCCCGACGGGAAAATAAAGGGGTCGATCCGGGGTATCTTTGGCAAGCGGCGTTACTATGCGAAATGGTTTGTCAGAGACGATCAATGGTGCGAAAATTGGGGAAGTGGTCAGGTTTGCTGGCGTGTTGAACAGGTCGATTTCAGATCGCTCCGGCTGTACAACCGAGATGGCAGTGCGCGGCCCAATTTGTGGACGTTGAAGCGGGAAGACATAACAGGGTGACCTGCTCCGGTAACAGGCGCGCAATTTGTGTACGTTACGAATTTTCAGGCTTCAATGAAAAAGCCCGCCTCACTTGAGGCGGGCTTTTATTTGACGTGAAGTCGCCAGATTACATCGGTGGCAAGATTACCGCATCAATCACGTGGATGACACCGTTTGATGCTTCGATGTCGGCGGTCGAAATGACCGCACCATTCACTTTTGCACCACCGTCCAGAGTGATGGTTGCATCTGCGCCATTGACGGTTTTCGCCATCATGCCTTCGGTTAGGTCGGTCGACATGACTTTGCCAGCCACCACGTGGTAGGTCAGGATAGCAACCAGCTTGTCTTTGTTTTCTGGCTTCAGCAGGTCTTCCACAGTGCCTGCGGGCAGGGCTGCAAAGGCGGCGTCAGTCGGCGCAAACACGGTGAACGGGCCTTCGCCTTTCAGTGTTTCGACAAGTCCTGCAGCGGTCAGTGCGGCGGCCAAGGTGGTGAAATTTCCCGCAGCTACGGCGGTATCAACGATATCCTTGGAATGGCCATCTGCAAATGCAGGGGCCGACAGGAACGATGCAGCGGCGGTCAGGGCGATAAAGGTTCTACGGATCATTGGTGTCACTCCCGTTTGATCTTGCCATTGTTTGGCATAGAGAAAACGAGGCAGACGCGATCTTGGTTCACTTTGACAATTGCGTGGGGCGGGGTTGATCAGAAGGCTTGCCGGACTAAGCACTGCCCATTGGCGGGTTCCAATAAAAAACTCGTGATCACACGTGACCGGGCGTGAGGGCAGAGGCAAGATTTGAAATGATATTTCAAGGGAACCACGCGAATGTGCAATTCGATGATCTGGTTTTATGTGCATAGTCTATCATCTTGAGATGAACGCAGGGCCGCGCCCGCAATGAAACTGCTGGAGTAGATGATGAAGCGAGACGCAGGTAAACTTGGCTGGTCTGATGTGACACCAAAGCCCTTATGGCTGAATCGGCGCGCCTTGATGGCTGGTGCCGGGGCGCTTGCGGTGGCAGCACCTGGTTTGCTGCGCGCACAGGTAAAGCCGCTTAGCCCCTATTCGACCGATGCACTGATGAACACGCTGGAGGATATCACCAGCTACAACAATTATTATGAATTCGGCTATGGCAAGGAAGACCCGAAGGCGTATGCGCAAGGGTTGACCGTAGACCCGTGGTCGATTGTCATCGACGGTCTGGTCGACAAGCCCGGCACCTATGATCTGGCCGATGTGATAAAGGGCCAGACGATCGAAGAACGCATCTACCGCTTCCGCTGTGTCGAGGCGTGGTCGATGGTGGTGCCGTGGAACGGGTTCGAGTTGGCAGGGCTTCTGAACCGGGTCGGCGTGCAACCCGGCGCGAAATACGTGTATTTTGAAACGCTGGTGCGCCCCGAAGAAATGCCGGGCCAAACGGGTGCGTCGCTGGAATGGCCCTACCGTGAAGGGTTGCGGCTGGATGAGGCGATGCATCCGTTAACGATTTTGGCGACCGGGCTTTATGGCGAGGATATGCCAAAGCAGAACGGTGCGCCGATCAGGCTCGTGGTGCCGTGGAAATATGGCTTCAAGTCGATCAAATCGATTGTAAAGATTTCGCTTGTGGCCGAGATGCCGCAAACCACGTGGAACATGCAGAACCCGCGCGAATATGGGTTCTATTCCAACGTGAACCCGGAGGTCGATCACCCAAGATGGAGCCAAGCCTCAGAACGTCCGCTGGGTGGCGGGTTGTTTGGCGGCCGCGTGGATACGCTGATGTACAATGGCTATGCCGATCAGGTGGCATCGCTTTACGCAGGGCAAGACCTGAGCGTTGATTTCTGATGTCGGCTCAGGTTTCGTCACAATCCATCAATCAGGTGTTGCGCCGCGTTCCGGCGTGGCCTGTCTATCTGCTGGGGGCGGTGCCGCTGGCTTTGATCGTGCTGCAGGTGGTGATGGGGGAGTTGGGGGCTGATCCGGTCAAAACGCTGGAGCGTGCGTTGGGCGAATGGGGGCTGAAGTTCATCGTGGCGGGGCTGTGCATTACCCCACTGCGTTGGGCCACCGGGGTAAGCCTGATCAAGTACCGCCGAGCCATCGGCTTGCTCGCATTCTTTTATGTGGCGCTGCACCTGACGACATGGGTGGTGCTGGATCTGCAGTTCCGCTGGGCCGAGATTGGCGCAGACCTGATCAAGCGGCCTTATATCATTGTGGGCATGATCGGGTTCACCGCGCTGCTGCCGTTGGCGGTGACATCAAACAACTTATCGGTGCGCCGGATGGGCGCAGCCGTATGGCAAAAGTTGCACAAGCTGACCTATGTGGCGGCACTGGCGGGGGCGATCCACTATATGATGTTGGTGAAGGCTTGGCCGCTGGAGCCGATGCTGTATCTGGGGGCGGTGATAGGGCTACTTGCGTGGCGCGCTGGACGTAGTTGGCGCAGATCACAGGGGAGTGTTGTCACGGCCCAGACAGCCAAATAGGGGTATTGGTACAACCAACACCAAGATATTGTGGAATTTTTGCTAAATAGAAAAAAATGTCATTTTCCTGTCTTTTTCCTCTTGCGGCTTTTTGCGTCTCTGCCTAAACACCGCCTCACCGAAGCGGAAACAACTGCGACGGTGCGGATGGAAGCGAAAGCAACGATCCGAAACAATCTGGATGCAAGGCGAGGGTTACGCTGGTTCTACCGGCGTGATGTTTGTTTTGTGTCCGCGCTCTTTGAAAATTGAATATCTGAAGAGATATGTGGGCGGTTTGGTCGTTTTCGACGATTTAGCCGACGCATATCGGGTTCCTAGAGATTTTGTCGTAAGACGGGATTTCGATGATGGGATTGAAAGCTTCACGGTTT
>JANOFE010000159.1:0-13196 GCA_031413495.1 Pseudorhodobacter sp.
TATCGTGACGACGGCTTGGGTTCCGGCCGTGGTCGCGTCCAACTCGCTGCGCAAGATCGGCGACAAGCGGATCAAGATGGTCGGCATCGACCATGATGAAGTGGTGATTCAGGCCATTGCCGATGGTTTCATCGACGGGACCATGCTGCAGAACCCTTACGGCCAAGGCTATATCGGGTCCTATGTGCTGGACAAACTACGGTCTGGATGCACGTTGAAGGCCGACGCGCCGTTTGCGTCCAACGCACTGACGACCAAGTTTGTCGATAGCGGCACGGTGTTTGTCGATGCAGCCACTGCGCCAACTTACGTGAATGCGATGGTTGGTATTTCTGCAGATCTGAAAACCAACATGGATACCAACTTCCTGGCTTGCCCGTAAGACGCACTCCCTGTCTAACCGGCAATGTGGCGGCTGTTCCCCTGAACAGCCGTCACTTTTTGACACACGATATTGTTTGGAAGTGACCTATGAGCCAACCCCTGACCGAAGCTGACACCGCAGCACATATTGCTGCGTCCGATGGCCGGTCTTCGGGTGGTCTGCGATTGCTTCTAAGCAACGAATTTGGCCTTGCGGTGCTGATTGCGGTCACTCTGCTGGTTTTCTCTTTGACGCTTGAAGGCTTCACATCGCCCTTCAGTCTGTTCACCATTGGCCGCCAGATTGGCATCGACACCATGATTGGGCTTGCGATGATGGCGGTGATTGTCACCGGCGGGTTGGATCTTTCAGTTGGTGCGATTGGGGTCTGTTGCGCGATGGCTTTCGGTTGGCTAGTGCAAATCCTTGGGCTGCCAATCTTGCTTGCAATTCCTGTTGCAGTGGTGTTCGGCGCAAGCCTTGGCTTCATCAATGGCTTCACCGTGGTCAAGTCGGGCGTCCACAGTTTCATCATCACGCTTGCCAGCATGAGCATCTTTTTCGGCGTGATGATTTTCCTGACCAAGGCCAACGCCTATAACGGCCTGCCGCCCGAGGTGCAGGCCTTTGGCAAAATGAAATTCTTCAAGACCATTTCGCCGCTTTTGCTGATTTCCATAGCGATGTGTCTGTGTCTGACGACGTTCTACAAGGTGACAACCTTGGGCCGCCAAATGCTGGCCGCCGGTGCAAACCCCCGCGCGGCAGAGCTTTCGGGGATCCGCACCGGGCGTGTCATCATGGCTTGCCACATGCTTACAGGCGCTTTGGCCGCCATAGCCGGGTTGATGGTGACCGCGCGCACCGGGGCATCCGTGCCGTCAATGGCCGGGCACCTTGGGCAAGACTGGTTGCTTCCCGCATTCTTGGCCCCGGTGCTGGGCGGCACCCTTTTGTCGGGCGGACGGGTGTCGGTAATCGGCACGCTGCTCGGGGCGGGTTTTGTCAACGTGATGACATCGGGCCTGCTGTTGATGCGGGTCGGGGAATTCTGGATTTTGGCCAGCCTTGGCGCAATGCTGCTGGTCGCCGTGTTGGCCGACCGCGCCCGGCAGCAGTTTCTTAAAACCAAAGGAATGATCTGATGGCTGTCCATGCCAACACAGACAGCCGCCTGACGCGCGCGTTCGATAACGACTGGATCGGCCCGGGCATTGTCAGCCTTGCCGCGGTGATTGGCATCAGCCTGTTGCAGCCCGCGTTTCTATCGCCCTTCAACATCTTCGTGCTGCTGTCGGCGATTTCTGTAAACATGGTCATCGCCCTTGGGCAATTGGTGATCATCGGTATCGGCCAGATGAACCTTGCATTGGGGTCAATCGGCGGGCTTGTCGCGATCAGTTTCGTCGGCTTGATGGAACGGTTCGGCGTGCCTGTGCCGCTGGCCTTGGGCATGGCGCTTGGCATCGGCGTGCTGGCAGGCATGGCAGGCGGTTACATCATTGCGCGGACCGCGATTTCCGCCTTCATCATTACCTTGGCCGGATTGCAGATCTTCAAGGGCATCAACCTTGGCATAACTGAAGCGCAGCCGTTCTACGGCGTGCCTGAAAGCGTCAAGGCATTTGGCACCGGATCGGTGCTGGGGCCGCTGCCGTGGCTGGTGCTGCCGATGCTGATCTGCAGTTTTGGCATGTGGTATTTGTTCAACCGGATGCGGATTGGGCGGCATATTCTTGCCATGGGCTCCAACCCTCATGCCGCCGAAATGTCAGGCATCGACCCCGCGGCCACGATCATCTGGGCGCACGCCCTGTCCGGCCTTCTGGCAGCAGTGGCGGGGGTCATGCTGGTGGCCAAGCTGCAAATCGGCCACCCGTCCATTGGCGATGACTGGCTGATTTCGTCCTTTGCAGCCCCCGTCATCGGTGGGGCCGTCCTTAGCGGAGGGCGGGTGTCGGTCGGCGGCACCTTCTTTGGCGTCGTGATTATCGCCATCATCACCCAAGGGCTGGTGATGTTCAACATCGACCCGTTCGTGGTGCAGATTGTACTTGGCGCGCTTATCCTTTGGGCGGTCGCGATCAACCGGCTGCGCGAGATGCGCGTAGCAAGGCTTCAGGCACGGGGAACAGGCGCATGACCGCGTTGCAGGTCTCGAACGTCAGCAAATCCTTTCCCGGCGTGAAGGCGCTGAACAATGTTTCAATGACAATTGGGGCAGGGTCGGTGCACGCGCTTTTGGGCGAAAATGGTGCGGGCAAATCAACTCTGATCAAAGTCATCACCGGAATATACCCACCTGATACCGGCAGCGTCACAATGAATGGCAAGCCCGTGCGCTTTGCCAATCTGCGGCAGGCGGCGGCAGGCGGGCTTGGCGTCGTGCACCAAGAACGCAACCTCGTGACGCGGTTTTCGGTGGGCGAAAACATCATGCTTGATCGGTTGGGCGCGCACGCCTTGTCGCGTGTCGATTACACCGCGATCCACCGCGAGGCTGAAACCTGGCTCAAATTGCTTGACCTGGCGGTTGACCCCCGCACGATCGTATCGCGGCTGTCAGTAGCGCAGATGCAACTGGTTGAAATCGGCAAGGCCTTGTCGCTGCAATCGCGTGTCTTGCTGCTGGATGAGCCGACGGCATCGCTGACCCCAAACGAATCCACGGTGCTGTTCCGTATTCTGCGCCGGTTGCGCGATGACGGGGTGGCGATCGGCTTTGTCAGCCACAAACTGGAAGAGGTGTTCGACATCTGCGACCGCGTGACGGTGCTGCGCGACGGCGTCAATGCCTGCGACTCTGCCGATTTGACCAAACTTGGTCGCGGGGATGTAGTGCAGATGATGATCGGCCGCGCGGAACGGATTACCAAACGCGCGCCACGCGCACAGCCAGACGTGCCCCCCTATTTGGAATTGACCGGATACGCTTCGGGCGCAGGCCACCGCGATATCAGCCTGTCGGTGCGACCGGGCGAAATCGTTGGTCTTTACGGCCTTGTCGGTGCCGGGCGCAGCGAACTGGCCCGGGCCATTCTGGGTCTGTCAAAGCAACTGGGTGGTGAGGTCAAGGTTGCGGGCAAGCCCGTTCACATCACTTCGGTGGCACAAGCCTTGCACCAGCATAGCATCGGCTATGTCTCTGAGGACCGCAAGCAAGAGGGCTTGATCCTGCAGCATTCGGTGTTGGCCAACAGTGGTATCACCCTGTGGCGCAAACTTGCCAACCGCATAGGTTTTTTGCGCGACAGCACGATCAAAGCCAAAGTCAGGCCGGTTTTACAGCGGCTGGAGTTGAAGACCCCCTCGGTCTATCAGACCATCGGCAATCTGTCGGGCGGAAATCAGCAAAAGGTTTCGGTGGCCAAATGGCTCGCGGCAGGGGTGAAGCTGCTGATCATCGATGAGCCGTCCGTCGGCATCGACATCAAGACCAAAGCCTATCTGCATGATTTGATCCACGAATTGGCAGGGCAGGGCACGGCGGTGCTGCTGATCACCTCGGACATGCCAGAAATGGTGGATGTGGCTGATCGAATTTTGGTGATGGACGGCTACCGCATCAAGGGTTGCGTGGAAAACGACCGCAACTATGACGCCGTGTCCAAAGCGATCATGGGCTTCATTCACGGCAAAGCTGCGGCCTGAGGAGGGCATATGGCAAAGATTACCCGCGTCGAGGCCTTGATGGTCAATCTGGTGCCAGCAGTAAAGCGCACCGATGCCATCCAGTCGTTTGTCTGTCAGGAAACCCCGATCCTAAGGATAACCGATGCCGATGGCTTGGTAGGCACGGGTTACAGCTATACTATCGGCACCGGTGGCCCTGCGATCATGGCCTTGTTACAGCACACTCTTGCGCCAGCCCTGATCGGGCGTGAAGCGTCCGAGATCGAGCGGATATGGCGCGACCTGATGTTTCTGACCCATGCGACATCGGTGGGAGCCATCACTTCGTTGGCGCTGGCGGCGATTGATACGGCGCTGTGGGATCTGAAATGCCGCCGCGCAAACGAACCCCTGCACCGGATGGCAGGTGGTGCGCAGCAGCGTATCCCGCTTTACACCACTGAAGGCGGCTGGCTGCATATAGACGCGTCCGAACTGGTCGAGGATGCCCTGCGCGCCAAGGCATTGGGTTTTGGCGGATCAAAGATCAAAATCGGCCGCCCTCATGTATCCGAAGACGTGGCGCGTTTGTCGGCGGTGCGCGATGCTGTCGGCCCCGCGTACGAGATTATGACCGATGCCAACCAACGCTTTACCGTCGATGAGGCGATCAGGCGGGCCCGCTGTCTGACGCCCCTCGATATCGCCTGGCTGGAGGAACCGCTTCCCGCTGACGACCTGTCCGGCCATCAGCGCCTGTCCGAATGCACGACCCTGCCGGTGGCGGTCGGCGAAAGCCTGTATTCGCCCCAGCATTTCCGCGAATATCTGCAACGCGGCGCATGTTCCATCGTGCAGGTCGATGTGGCGCGGATCGGCGGCATCACCCCATGGCTTAAGGTCGCGCATCTGGCCGAGACGTTCAACGTGCCCGTTTGCCCGCATTTCCTGATGGAACTGCATGTCTCGCTGTGTGCCGCGGTGCCCAATGCGCGCTGGGTCGAATACATCCCGCAGATTGATAGCCTGACCACCGAGCCGATGCGGATTGAGAATGGCCATGCCATCCCGTCCGACGCCCCCGGCCTTGGCATTGCGTGGGATTTTGACGCCATCAACCGGGCCGCCGTTGCTGGTTCAAAATTCATCCTGATCTGACACATTTGTTCCGGCAAAAAGATCGCGCAAGTCGGGCCAATCTGTCTGTCGGCTAAGCCGCACCTGAAAACATGAATAGAATGGGAATAAAATGGGCAGACTTACCGGAAAAACTGCGCTGGTAACGGCGGCGGGGCAGGGCATCGGGCGGGCCTCGGCCCTTGCGATGGCGCGTGAAGGGGCTGCGGTGATTGCCACCGACGTGAACGCGGCCGCTTTGGCCGAATTGGAGGCTGACGGCCTGCGAACCCTCGTGCTGGATGTGCGTGACGCGGCTTCGATTGCGGCGGCGATCGCGGTGGTGGGGCCTGTCAATGTGCTGTTTAACTGCGCGGGGTTTGTGGCTGCAGGCAGCATTCTGGACTGTGACGAAGATCAATGGGCGTTTAGCGTTAGCCTGAATATGACCGCGATGTATCGGATGTGCCGGGCGTTTCTGCCGGGCATGCTGGGGCAGGGGGCAGGGTCGGTCATCAACATGGCCTCGGTGGCGTCATCGGTGATCGCGGCACCGAACCGCTTTGTTTATGGTGCCACCAAAGCCGGGGTAATAGGGCTGACCAAATCCATCGCCGCCGATTTCATAACGCGCGGCATCCGCGCCAACGCGATTTGTCCGGGCACGGTGGAAAGCCCGTCACTTGAACAACGGCTGCGGGACTCTGGCGATTATGATGCCGCGAAAGCCGCGTTTATCGCCCGCCAACCGATTGGTCGTCTTGGCCGCCACGAAGAGATTGCCGCACTTGTGGTGTATCTGGCCAGTGACGAAAGCGCCTATACCACCGGAGTTGCGCATGTGATCGACGGCGGCTGGGCAAATACCTGATCTGATATCGTGCGAACTACGTGTGCGGCCTCATGCAGCCAGCCGCGACGGGCGAGGATTTTACCGGCAGAGCCGCGATGTTGCCACGCCACCGTGTGGCGGGTGTATCTTTTGTCTTTGGACTGCACGTTGCACGGTTCTGCTGCGACGATGGATGTCCGTCACGCCAGCCATTTTGGCAACCTGACCGCCACTTGGCCCGTCAACGCGGCTTCGACACAGTCTGCCAGACTGCCAAACCGCACCGCGCGGTTGCTAAGAGCAGGGCCATAATGGGCGTATTTGCCAGAATTGGTCATCAAGGCGCGCGTTTGCGGCGGGAAGACCGGTTCAGATATGGAACACCAGCAAATGTCGGGAAGAACCTGCACGCCGCTTTTGTCCAGCAAGTTCAGCGTGCCGTTGGCCTGTGCGGCAGCGATCACCTGATGGCCTGCGGTGATGATGACTTGGGTGTCAGCGTGGCGCTGCCTGCCTGCAAGCCTTGTCGCAAGCTGTTCGCATTCGGATAACGAATAATGTGGGCTCCCCAGCGCAACCAGTTCCACTGCCTCGGGACCCGCATTCAGCAATTGCCACGCGTCGCGCATATCATCGCGGGTGACTGTGGCGTGGCTGGCGTCGGGGTTAGCGGCGCCGTTCGCTTCGGGCGTTACCCCTTCGATATGCAGCATGGGAGCCGCCGATGTAGTTCCAAAAGCAGCACATAGAGCCTTAAGATCATCGCGGCTGGGATTGGCCGCGGCCAGACCGCGCAGCAAGGGAATACAATCAGGCGCGCGGTGGCCTGCGAGATAACCGATTAGGGGCCAAAAAGCATCATCTATGCCATCTGGCAGATCAACATCAACAATGCTGCGGGCTTTGCGGGGGCTGTCCAGATACACCCCGGCCAGCGGCGCGCGGCCGGTCAGCGCGATGCACAAATCCAGAAAATCCGGATGCTTGGCGGTCCGCGCGCCCAATACGGTATTGGCAAAAATTACCGCGTTCGATTCTGCCCAAGCAATGTTTTCGCCCATGGAAGGGGCGGTTTCCAGCAGATAGGGCGAGCAGGTGAAACTGGGCTTGCAGCCCATACGCACATACGCATCGGCCAGCCGCGCTGCAGGCAGGCCGAACGATGGCGGAACCCCTTGCGTTTGCCAGTTTGCACGGTCCACCGAAATGGCATTCATCGTGGTGGGCACGCAAACCGATGCCCCCATGTCAGCCATCTTTTCAGCAAATGTCAGATTGGCCGGGCTGGCATAAATGCAGCCGTCAATATGGGCCTGGGCAACGTCGATCAGCCGCGTAGCACCTTGATTGGCGGCCATCGCACAAATGATGCGCATGGCTTGTTGCACAGCCTCGCCACTGTTGCCCACAAGCATCGCGCGGTCGGAAGGCGTCAGGTCAAGCGCGGCCAAAGCGGGTGGCGTGATCGGAATAATCAGATCATCTGCCGTGATTGACGTCGCATCAATGCGCGCGGATTTCGCCGCTGACAGGGCGCGAAAAGCCTCTGCCGATAGGCGCAGCACTGGCAGACTTTGCCCGAACATTTCAGCCGCGATCAGTGCGCCAAGGGTCAGAACATCTTCGTCTTCGCTAAAGATCAGGGCCGCAGGGCCGCGACCTGTCAGTGACAGATCAAGCAGCACGCCCGACCCGGTGCAAGACCCGCGGCTTGACGGCATCAGCAGGATGGCACCCGTGATGCAGCGGCCTAACAGTGGGTGATGCACGTCAATGATAAGACCGGTTGCAGGATCAACTCCGCCCCAAAAACTTAGTGCCTCGGCGGTGGCGATGATCGCGCCATTGGCTGTGCCACCAAGGATACTGCGAGCGATTGGGTTGGTGTTTTGGGTCATGTCACTACAAATCCATGTGCAAAGGGATCACGGTCGTCGATAAAGATGGTGCTATAGCCCGTCATCCTCGCCCAGCCCGCAACTGATGGGATGATCGCCGCGCGCCCGGCCACTGTCGTTGCCGCCTCGACCCGGCCCTGAAACAACGACCCGATGATGGATTCGTGGATGAAATCATCACCGACTGCCAGTTTGCCCTTGGCCGCCAATTGCGCCATGCGCGCCGAGGTGCCGGTTCCGCAGGGGGACCTGTCTATCGCCTTATCGCCATAAAATACGGCGTTGCGGGCGTGGGCTGTGGGGCTGATGGGTTTGCCCGTCCATAGAATATGCGACAGCCCATTGATTGCGGCGTGTTCGGGGTGAGAAAAATCGTATTTCGCGTTCAAAGCCGCGCGCAGCTTTGGCGAAAACCCGATCAGCGCGCCCGCACTAAAATCGGCCATATCGCGGAAGTTCTTTTGCGGCTCCACAATGGCAAAGAAATTTCCGCCATAAGCCACGTCCACCACAATCTCGCCCAAGCCTTCGACTTTGGCACTCAGCCCTTCGGCGTGCAGAAAACTTGGCACGTTGGTCAGGCGGACTTCTTCTACAAAGCGGCCTTCCTGGCGGTAGGTGATATCTACTTTGCCCGCCGGCGTGTCGATCGACAACTGGCCGGGCACGCGCGGGGTGATCAGACCGTTTTCGATGGCCATGGTGATGGTCCCGATGGTGCCGTGGCCGCACATCGGCAAACAGCCCGAAGTTTCGATAAACAAAATGCCCGCTTCGCAGTCAGGCCGGGTCAGCGGATAAAGGATACTGCCCGACATCATGTCGTGGCCGCGCGGCTCGAACATCAGGCCGGTGCGGATCCAGTCAAACTCGGCTAGAAAATGTGCCCGCCGCTCCAGCATCGTGGCCCCGCGCAACAGTGGACCGCCCCCCGATACCAGCCGCACCGGATTGCCGCAGGTATGGCCGTCGATGCACATGAAAGTGTGGCTTGCCATGGTCAAAACCTTTGTGGGAAAAAGGGGGCCGGCGGGTACAATCGCTGCGCATGACGGGTATACGCGGGGGCGGCACCTTCAGGTTGCTTGCAACCAATCACGCGCCGAAACAGCTTTGCCCATGCGCTCGTTATAATAGGTTGCACTGGCATCCCTACCTGATGCCCGAAAGGAATTTTTGCGTTTCCGGGTTTTGGGGGCTCCCAAAAATTTGCTCGGCACTGCCAATTTCGGCCACGACGCCCTGATGAAAGAACGCCACCCGGTTCGACACGTCGCGTGCAAACGCCATCTCGTGGGTGACGCAGATCATCGTCATGCCTTCGGTCGCCAGCATTTTTAGCGTGTCCAGAACCTCGCCCACCAACTGCGGATCAAGCGCCGACGTTACTTCATCAAACAGCATGTATTTGGGCTGCATGGCCAGCGCGCGGGCGATGGCCATGCGCTGTTGCTGGCCGCCTGACAGCCGTGATGGATAGACACCAATTTTATCGCCCAGTCCGACGTGGACCAGATGTTTGGTGGCAATTTCTTCGGCCTCAAGTTTGGCCATGCCCAACACTTTGCGCGGTGCCAGCATGACGTTTTCCAGCACCGTCAGGTGCGGAAACGCATTCCACTGCTGAAACACAATGCCGACATTCTGGCGCAGCTTGTTGATATTGGTGGCCTTTGCATGCACCTCGACGCCATCAATCTTTATGCTGCCAGCATTGATCGCCTCCAGCCCATTGATACAGGCCAACAGCGTTGACTTACCCGACCCCGACCCGCCGATGATGGTGACAACTTCGCCATTGGCGACGGTCAGGTTGATGCCTTTCAGCACTTCCAGCGGGCCAAAGGATTTGCGAAGGTTTTCAATCTCAATCATCGGGCGACCACCGTCTTTCAAGATACCCGCCATAACGGGCGATGGGAAAGCTGATCAGAAAATATATCGCGCCGCAGATCACCAAGATGAACAGTGGCTCCTGCAGCCGGGTGACAAGGATTTGCGACGATTTTAACAGCTCTGTCAGACCAAGCCACAGCACAAGCGCGGAATCTTTCATTACGCCCAAAGTCAACCCGATCCACGCAGGCAACGACACCCGTGTTGCCAGTGGGGCCACGATATAGCCCATATCCTGTGCCCAGGTCAGCCCAAGCGACCGTGCTGCCCGGCGGGTTGTCATCGGCACCGCATCTATCCCGCCGCGCACGATTTCGGTGCAATAGGCGGCGGTATAAAGCGACAGCACCACGCAGGATGTGGTGAAAGGCTCCCAGCCGAACTTGGCGATTGCTTGGAACGCATTGGCCAAAACCAGCTGGATCAACAGCGGAACCGACCGGAAAATATCCAATACGAACGTCAGCGGCGCAGACCAGTAAGGGCCAAACTGCGCCCGTATCACGCCAAAGATTACCCCCATCACGGTGCCTGCCGCAACCGAAACGGCGGTGACGGCAAGCGTCATGCCCGCGCCCTTTGCAAGGAACAAAAGATCGTTGAAGGTCAGTGCGGTTTCAAACATCCCGTTCAATACCGAAACAGACGCGCGGCGATGACCCGTGCGGCAAGCGTTACGGCTTTGGTCAACAGGTAAAAGATCACCGCAGCGAATGCGAAAAATTCGAACGTGCGAAACGACCGCGCATTTAGTTCTTGTGTCACACCGGCAAGATCCATGTTCATGCCGACGGTCACGCCAAGCGAGGTCATCAAAATTGCCCAGACCATCTGGTTGGTCATCGGCAAAAACGCCACACGCAACATTTGTGGCACCACAACATAGCGGAACGCCTGCAATGACGTCAGCCCCAACGACCTTGCGGCGCGGGGTTGCGTTTCAGGAATGGCTTTCAGCGCACCGCGAAAATTCTCTGCCAGATAGCCTGCATTGTTAAACGTGATACCCGCCAGCAGCGCGGTGTACGGGCTTAGATGGATGCCGAAATTGCCCAATCCAAAATGTGCCATATAAATCTGAAATAACGCAGGGGTGTTGCGGGCCACTTCGACCCAGACAGTCGCAAACCCACCTAAGATACGGTTTCCCGACTGGCGGCATAAAACCAATCCGATGGCACAGATCAAACCGATCGCCATCGACAAAATCGCTATTTCCAGCGTGACCAACGCACCTTCAAGCATTTGCGGCAGTGCTTTGATGGCTTGGTTCCAGTGGAACGTATAGTTCAACATCGCCGTCTCACTTCACGCCAGAAGGTATCGGTGGCACAGACTGGCTTGCGCCACCGACGGGATGATCAGATCAACGGTAAACTCCGTCGACGGTCAGGTTTGGCAATTCGACGCCGCCAATCCACGTGGTATACAATTCGGCATAGCGACCGGTGCGCACTTGCTGGTTCACGAACAGGTTCAGGTAGTTGATGAAACCATATTCTTCGCGCAGCGTAAACAGCGCCACATAGTCGGTATCAAATGGCGCCAGCCCCACAACGGTGATGCCGGGAAAATTGCCGGTTTTGATGTTGGCTTGTGCGACGGTCGACGTAGAGACGGTGGCATCAATCTGGCCTTGGGTCAGCGCCAGAAATACATCAGCCTGGGTTTGATACGGCCGGAATTCGCCACTGCCCCATTCCTTAACCTGCGCTTCCAAAGCGATGGCTTCATAGGTGCCCGCAGTTGCGCCAACCACTTTACCCTTCATCGTGTCAAAAGACGTAATCCCTGCTTTGTCGTTGGATGTTACAGCCATCTCGAACGCAAAGTACGGGATCGACATTCCCACTGTTTTCGCGCGCTCCAACGTATCAGACGTTGACGCAACCCCCACATCAACGCGGCCCGACATCAGTGCGGGAATACGTTCCGGGAACGGGGTTTCAACGATTTCAGCCGTGACCCCAAGTGCAGCGGCCAAATCGTTACAATAATCAACGTCAAAGCCGATTGGGTTGTTATCGGCGTCGCGCGATCCCATTGGCGGGAAATCCAGCACAACCGCACAGCGCAGAACGCCGGATGAAATAATATCGTCAAGCTTGTCGGCATATGCCGCAGAGCTAAGGGCTGTGGCGGCCAACAGGCCAATGGTAAAAAATGTGGTTTTCATGTCTTGCTCCCTGAGTTTGAAATCTCGAGTCACGTGGGTGTTACTATTCTCTTTCAATCGGCTCAAATCAACTGAAAATACATAGAGTATACAAAAGCGCATCACATTTTTTGAGCGTGTTGAACAGCGGCTTTGATATCAGGCTTTGTACTTCGCAACCGCACCCGGCTGCCCGCTCCACCCGGCATACCAAGCATTGAACAGTGTGAACTGCGCTTCGGCATAGCCACGCTGGCTGGGGGTCAATTCGTCAGTCGCATTAAAGTGCAGCGCGTATTCCGCTTCGCCCTTCAGCAGCAGCAGATACTTGAAATAAAGCACCAGATCGGCTCCTTCGTCAAATGACGACAGCACAGACAGGGCAGATTCCAGCTCTTGCGCCCGCAGACGTGCCTCTACATCGCCTGCCGCCGCCGCACGGCTTAGGTTGCACAGGGTGACTACCTCATGTGGCAGTACGCAGCCGATGCCGGTAATTGCGCCTGTCGCGCCACAGTTTACAAATCCATCGAAAACACCGGTATCAACACCGATCATCAAGACCACATCGTCATCGCCAGATGTGATAAATTCTGCGGCATAGCGCATGTCGGCCTTGCCGCCGAATTCTTTGAACCCCACCAAGTTTGGATGTTCCGCCCGCAGTTCAAAGAACAGATCGGCGCGCGTGGCGAATCCGTAGAACGGGCTGTTATAAATGACAGCTGGTAGATCGGGGGCTGCGGCAAGGATTGCCTTGAAATGGTTGCGCTGCGCGGCCATCGACGGGCCCCGCGACAACACCCGCGGGATCACCATCAAACCCTGCGCCCCAACCTTTGCGGCATGCGCCGCGTGCGCCACGGCGGTGGCCGTGTTCACGGCACCTGTGCCAACGATCACCTTGATCCCGGCTTTGACCAACCGCTCCACGCCTTCCATGCGCTGCACATCGGTCAAAAGCGGCCAATCCCCCATGGACCCACAATAGACCACCGCAGACATGCCCGCCGCGACCAGGTATTCGCCCTTGCGCACCAGAGCGTCAAAATCGGGGGTGCGGTCAGGCTTGCACGGGGTCATCAGGGCAGGAATGACACCTGAAAAATTTTTTGATTTCATAGCGTTCTCCATATGCGCTATCTGCCTCTAGCGGTTACACAAGGCATTGAAACGCAGGCGCGAATCTTTTGTCAGATTCACTATATCTTTTGTATTTTATTTGTCGACAAGAAATAGGCGCGCCTATAGCGCGATATTTTGCCTTTGATCCCGTGCAAAAAGCTGCTGAATTTGGCGTACAATCTGATCGGCATGGCTTTT
>JANOFE010000160.1:0-27202 GCA_031413495.1 Pseudorhodobacter sp.
CAATCGCTGACCGCGCTTCATAAAACCGCAGCAGGTTGAAAATCGCATGCTCGCGGTCACGCACGGTCACACTCAGCGCGCGGTATTCGATATCCACATGCTGACGCGCCTCGCCCGCCGTCTGAATCCGCAGCGCATTGCGCTGGAAATCCTTGGCAAGTTCGGCAATCGCTTTCGGCACAGTCGCCGAAAACATCAAGGTGCGCCGATCTTCCGGTGCGGCCTGCAGGATAAATTCCAGATCCTCACGGAAGCCCAGATCCAGCATTTCGTCCGCTTCATCCAACACCGCCGCGCGCAGACCAGACAGATCAAGCGACCGCCGTTCAATATGGTCGCGCAAACGCCCCGGCGTGCCGACAACAATATGCGCCCCCCGGTCAAGCGCCCGCTTTTCGGTGCGGTAATCCATGCCGCCAACGCAAGTCGCAATCAGCGCGCCAGATTCGCCGTAAAGCCAATCCAGTTCCCGCGCCACCTGCAGCGCCAATTCCCGCGTCGGCGCCACGATCAGCGCCATCGGCACATCGGCAAACAGCAACCGATCCGCGCCGCGCAACAGCTCATCCGCAATGGCGATGCCAAAGGCCACAGTTTTGCCAGACCCGGTCTGTGCGGATACCAGCAAATCACGCCCGGCAACATCATCGCCCAGCATTGCCTCTTGCACAGGTGTCAGGGCCGAATAGCCCTTAGCAACCAGCGCCGCTGCCAATGGCGCGGCGATTCCAAATTCGTTCATCAATTTTAGCCCATATAGGGGGCGCATATCGCGCCAGTGGTGCCAGGTTTGGCCGGCACCTTCTTTCCCTTTTAGCGTCGTGGCCTCCCTGCCAGACACCCCGGAATCCTTGGGCCGTGCGGGTGCATACAGCCAAAACGCCCCCCTTGTATAGAGGCCCGATTGCATAACGGCTGGCGCAAATGCCACATGCTTGACCCGCGCCACCCTTCCTTTACGGTGCGCCAATATTCCAGCTAGGATTCTTCCCATGACCCAACGCCTGCACCTTGTCTTTGGGGGCGAATTGGTATCGCCCGCGAAAAACGTGTTCAAAGATGTCTCCGCCCTGCATGTCGTGGGCCTGTTTCCAGACTATGCCACCGCTTTTGCCGCCTGGAAGGCCGAGGCGCAACGTACAGTTGACGACGCTCACACCCGTTATTTCATCGCCAATATCCACCGCCTGCGCGACGCCGAAAGCCCAGAGTCCGGCATACCGGATCATGGGGAATAAGCGGCAAATCCGATGGCATATTCGCTTGGCCTGACGCTTTACAACCTTGCCAATCGGCGCGACACGGCCCCGTCGCCGCCGCGCCCCGCGCGCCCATCCGGGCGGTTGCTGTGGTTGCATGTGCCAGATTCCAATGCCGCATCCCCAATGCTGGAATTGGCCCGCCGATTGGCCCATGATGACGGCTTGTCTGTGCTGATCACCTGCCAAAGCCCGCTCATTCTGCCCGACGGTGTTTTGCAAGACCAAACCCCGCAAGACAGCCCCGCCGATGCCAAAGCTTTCCTTCTGCATTGGCGCCCCGAACTTGCCATACTTGCCGACGGCGAACTGCGCCCCGCCTTGCTGAACGAAATCGAAAGCCAATCCACCCCCGTGATCATGGTGCAGGCGCGCATGCCCTATTTGCTGCGCGAACGTGAAGGCTGGTATCCCGGCCTTGCCCGCAGCCTTTTGCAGCGTATCCCCCATATTCTGGCGCTGGATGAACCCGCCGCCCGCAGCTTTCGCAAGGCCGGTGCTGTCCCAAAATCGGTCGAAGTTGCGGGGCGGATGGACGACCTAAGCGCCGTGCTCCCCCATACCGAGGCTGAACGCGTGGCAATGGCCGAAGTGTTGTCCACCCGTCCTGTCTGGCTGGTTGCCGGTGTGGCCGAGGCGGAACAAGACGCCATCATTGCCGCCCACCGCGCCGCCCTGCGCCTGTCGCACCGTCTGTTGCTGATCGTGGCACCGCAAGAGCCGCATCAAGCCGAAGCTTTGGCGCAAAAGATGGAACGCGAACAGGGCTGGAACGTCGCCCAGCGCGCCGCTGATCAGGAACCAGAGCCCGAGATAGAGGTGCTGATCGCAGATAGCCCCGCCGAATTGGGTCTTTGGTATCGACTTGCCCCGATCACCTTTCTTGGGGGCAGCCTGTTGGGGGATGGCTGTCTTCGCAACCCGCTCGAGGGCGCTGCCCTTGGCTCTGCGCTGATCTGCGGGCCAAAATCCGGCGCGTTCGACCTGGCCTTTGACCGGCTGGCAGCAGGCCGCGCCTTGCGGTCTGTCGGGTCGGCAGGTGAACTTGCCGATGCCCTGTCAGAACTTCTGGCCCCCGACCGCGCCGCACGGCTTGCCAATGCCGCCTGGGGTGTGGCGTCAGACGGGGCAGAGGTCACAGACCGCGTTATCACCCTGATCCGTCGCCTTATCGACGGCGATATCTGATGCCCCGCCCCCCGGCATTTTGGAACAGCCCGCCGGATCGGCCCACGTGGGCCACGCGCGCTCTTGGTCCTTTGGCGGCTTGCTATGCGATGACCACTGCCCGCCGGGTGCAAAGGCCGGGCTATACGGCCAAAGGTCCGGTCATATGTGTGGGCAATCTGAATGCCGGCGGCACTGGCAAAACCCCCACCACCATCGCGTTGATCGGTCATTTGGCACAGCGCGGCGTGGCATCCGTGCATGTCGTCTCACGCGGGTATGGCGGGCGGCTTGCTGGCCCGGTTCAGGTTGACCCCAAGCATCACACCGCTGCCGATGTGGGCGACGAGCCGCTTTTATTGGCCGCCTTCGCGCCAACATGGGTCGCCCGTGATCGTGCCGCAGGTGTGAAGGCCGCCGAAGCCGCCGGGGCCACCGCCATTCTGCTGGATGATGGCTTTCAAAACCCCGCTGTCACCAAATCCCTGTCGATCATCGTGGTGGATGCCGGATACGGCTTTGGCAATGGCCGCTGCATACCAGCAGGGCCCCTGCGTGAACCTGTGAAGGTGGGCCTCGCGCGGGCGGATCTGCTGCTGTCCATCGGCGCAGACAATGATCAGGCCCGGTTCGCCACCGAATGGCGCAAGCACATCACCCTGCCGCATCTGACAGGCCATCTTGCCCCTCTGAAGATGGGCATGGATTGGCGAAACCTGCGCACTCTGGCCTTCGCGGGCATTGGTCATCCTGAAAAATTCTTTGCCACCCTGCGCGCCGAAGGGGCGGTTTTGGCCGCCACGGTACCGCTGGACGATCACCAGCCCCTTTCCACCCAGCTGATGATGCGGCTGGAGGCACAGGCAAAATCCCTGAACGCACAGCTGGTCACCACTGAAAAAGATGCAATCCGACTGCCTGACGTTTATCGGGCCAAGGTTCTGACGCTGCCGGTGCGCTTGCATTTGCAAGACTGGGCTCCGTTGGACGGGAAATTGGCAAAGCTGGGGCTTTGATCTCGATAAATTTTGAACGAAACGACCTCATGTTTGCGCGATTTGACACGCGTCAAATCGTGTCGCGACTGCCCGCCCGGGGCAGGCGCGCGTGCCGCGCACCTACCCGGGCAATCACGCCCCGATTTACCAGCATCGGTTTACTGCACCACATCCCTTGTTCAACGGCGTCCCGCCTTATGAACAACGGACCGAAAAACTCTGCCCCGCAGAGTTTTCAGATCGGTCCGGGACACGCGGCCATGCCCGTAACGTTTTCTCAACTGTTTCCGTCCACCCAAGACCTTGCTTACTTCGCCAGTTCAGCGTCCAGAATAACCTTCAACTCATCATAGTTCATGTTCGCGTGCTTCACGCCGTTGATGATCAACGTCGGTGTGCCTTCTACCTGATCGGCGGCAGAATTGGTCTGATAGGCCGTCACCATCGCCTGCGCCATCGCGGTATTATCAAGGCAGGCCCCGATTGTGGCATCATCCATGCCCGCCGTGCGGCCGATCTTTTTCAGGTTTTCCACCACAACCGCTGCATCATCGGTGGCCGCCCATTCTTCTTGGGTAGACAGCAGAATATCTGAAATCCCGAAATACCGCATCTCGCCACCACAGCGGGCAACCATCGCCGCCCAAAGACCGTAGCGATCAAAGTACACCTCGCGGTAAACGAACTTGATCTTGCCAGTGTCGATGTAATCTGCCTTCAGCGGCTTGAACACCTCGGTATGAAACCGCGCGCAATGCGGGCAGGTAAAGCTTGCGTATTCCATCAGCGTCACTTTGGCATCTTTGTTGCCGATGATCATATCGGGCACCACAATTGCCTCTGCCACTGCCGGAGCGGCTGCTTCCTGCGCGCGCGCCACAGACACCGGCAGCATCACTGCAAACGCCAGCACGATTGCCAACCCAATTTTACCAATCATCGCATCACCCTTTTCATCATTTCGTTCGCGTTAAAACATTCTGCGCCAGCAAGGCAAGTGCGGCACGAAGACCGGTATCTTGTACCCCACCAGCCGTCTCGGCGGCCTTTGCCAAAACCGCAGGGTCCGCAGCCGGCTTTGCGATTATTGGCGCTGGCCGAAACTCTGCCTGCCCCTCGGCAAACCCGCTTGCCGCCGTTTGTGTCAACAAAATCCGCGAAATCGCGGAATAGCCGTAACAGGCATTCACGCGTGCCCGGATGCTGTCTTTCTGCATTTCCACCATCGGGGCCATCGGGCCGGATGTCAGCAAGGTCAGCGTCGCCCCCATGCCGTCGCGGCTATAGCCCACCTTCACAGGGCGCGTGCACCCTGCCAGATCGTCGCCGACAATCTCTGCCCAATGGGTCAGCAGCCGCGCCACCGCAAAACCACGCTTTTCTCCCGCCGCACGAATGGGGTCACGGACCAACCCTGCGGCAGCTTCAAACCCGCGCATGCGGCGCATCGGTTGTGGCGTGGCGGCAGAGGGGGGGGCGGGCGGGCGCGACATCTGTTCCTTTCCGAAACGTAGCGCTACCTATATCAGGGCCAATGCCTCGCAATCCAGTGGAATGGCCGATCCGGGGGAATAAAGATTGCGTGATGCCGACCTCTCGACAGTGCTGCTGGCTTGGTATGACACATCCGCCCGCATCATGCCGTGGCGCATATCGCCGTCTGATCGCGCAAAAGGGGTGACCCCAGATCCCTACCGCGTCTGGCTATCCGAAGTGATGTTGCAACAAACCACTGTCGCCGCCGTGCGCGCCTATTTTCACCGCTTTACCGCCCGTTGGCCCACGGTGCACGCGCTTGCCGCCGCCCCAGATGCCGATGTCATGGGCGAATGGGCGGGCCTTGGCTATTACGCCCGTGCGCGCAACCTGCTCGCCTGCGCCCGCGCAGTTGTTGCGCACCATAATGGCCAATTTCCGGGCACCGCCGCCACCCTGCAAACCCTCCCCGGCATCGGCCCCTACACCGCCGCCGCCATCGCCAGCATCGCCTATGATGAACAAGCCACCGTGGTCGACGGCAACGTCGAACGCGTCTTGGCCCGCCTCTATAACGTGCAAACCCCGCTCCCCACCGCCAAAGCAGCACTTACAACGCTCGCCGCCACCCTGACCCCCCGCAAAAGACCCGGCGATTACGCCCAAGCGGTGATGGACCTTGGTGCAACCATCTGCACCCCCCGCAACCCCGCTTGCGGCATTTGCCCTTGGATGTCGCCCTGCGAGGCGCGCAGCAATGGCACCCAATCCACACTCCCCCGCAAAACCCCAAAACCCACCAAACCCACGAGGATTGGCACCCTATGGCTCGCCCGCCGCCCAGATGGTGCCTGGCTACTGGAAACCCGCCCCGAACGCGGCCTCCTTGGCGGCATGCTGGGCTTCCCCGGCACCAACTGGGATGGCGTAGGCGGCCCAGCGCCCATGCAAGCCGATTGGAACCACTTGGGCGAGGTCCGCCACACCTTCACCCATTTCCACCTGATCCTAAATGTGATGGTGGCCGAAACGGCCGAAATCCCCGAACGCGGCAGCTTTACGAACGTCCGCCCCACAGACCTGCCAACAGTCATGCGCAAGGCTTATGATCTGGCGGCGGCTGTATGAGACAGGGCGTGAAATTTCACGGTGCCGACCAACATGTTGTTCGTTCAGCCGAACCGTCCCTGCTCGTCTGGCCAAGTCCAAATCGCTTCATCTTCGATAATAGCGTCCATTACTGCTTCTGCACGCTCTCGGACGTTGCGACCCTCTCCCAGCCCCATGTGCTGAGTTTCGATCTGGATAAGGTATTTGACAACCTCGTCCTTTAGAGCGCCATTTCGCACCTGAGAAGCGGCAGAAATCAAATAACTATCGTATTCATCCGCGAATGGCTTGTTTTCATCATCTTGCCAGTCGCCTGAGAAACCCAAAAGGCAAATCGGATCCCAAAGCGACCAACCAATGTCGCGCAGTCTTGAAAGCTTAACTCTTGGTTGTGGCGAAGCCTTTGTGATAAGCCATTCCTAGTGAAAATCGTGTAAAGGTCCATCCAGATGCCGGGGCGAAGGTCTGCGATGGTTTCAACCAAAGCCCGCGTCCAAAAAGCTAGCCGCGCATTTAGTCGCCAAACCGTCACAGCCTCCCCGCCACCGCCTCCAGCTGATCAATCGCCATCCCCCATCCTTCTGCAAACCCCATATCCGCGTGACGCTGCGCTTCCTCCGGCCCACGGTGCAGCGCCCGCGCCACATACCTTGTGTGCGCGCCCTCGTCCTCCATCGTCACAATACCCGTCATCGCCAGCCAAGCCTCACACGGCTGCCAGCCCTCCTTCAGAACCGTCGTAAACACAATCCGCTCCCCCGCCACCACATCCAGAAAACACCCCTCAACATGCGGCTGAAATTCACCGTCACTTTCCCGCATCAGCGTCTCAAACCCACCGCCCGGCCGCAGATCCATCCGCACCACCCGGCAGACCATCGGCGCCGGTATCCACCATTTCTCAAACTGCAAAGCCTCCGCCCACGCCCGCCACACGGCACTGCGCGGGGCCTTGATGATCCGCGATATGCTAAGTTCGCTGCCCGCCGTCATGTCCCTCTCCCCTGGCCCGTCAGAACCACCCCGCACCCGTGACCAAGCGTCACAACGATCCCGGGTTGAGCGATCCACCATTTGCGTTAAACTTCGCGCTAAACGAGGGTATAATGCAAGCACCGGACACCAGCCTGACCAATGCCCTGCCGTTCTGGCTGTCCCTCGGCCTGCTGCCCACCGGCATCGCCAGCGCCTATTTCGGCGGCATAGCCATCATAGCCCTGCCGCTTGCCACATGGGGCCTGTTTTCCGTCCTCGACGCAATCATCGGCCAAACACGTGATAACGCTGATCCGCAAACCCCCGACGCCGATCTGTTCTGGTACCGCGCCATCACGCTAGTCTGGTTCCCCCTGCAAGCCGCCCTTCTGTTCGGCCTCATCTATTACACCACCCGCGCCCCCCACCTTGGCACGCTTGAACGCTTAGGCATCTTCTTCGGCATGGGCGTCGTCTCCGGCACCATCGGCATCACCTATGCCCATGAACTCATGCACCAAAAATCAAAGGCCGAGCGTTGGCTGGGCGATCTGCTGATGGCCTCCGTCCTCTACTCCCACTTCCGGTCCGAGCATTTGCGCGTCCACCACGTCCATATCGGCACCCCCAAAGACGCCGTCACTGCAAGGTATAACGAAGGCTTCCACCGCTATTTCCCCCGCGTCCTGTGGCAATGTGCAAGGTCCGCATGGCATGCCGAGGCCGCAATGCTAGCCCGCAAAAACCTGCCCCCCACGCACCGATCAAACCCCTTCTGGCGCTACGCAGCACTCCAAATCGCCATGCTTACCCTCGCAGGCCTATTGGGCGGCTGGAGCGGCATCGCCCTGTTTACCTTCCAAGCCTTCATCGCCGTCTGGCAGCTGGAACTGGTGGACTACGTCGAACACTACGGCCTGACCCGCCGCCATCTGGGCAATGGCAAATACGAACACGTCCTGCCCCGCCATTCGTGGAATGCCGCACACAAAGCATCCAATTGGCTGCTGATCAACCTGCAACGCCATTCCGACCACCACTACAAACCCGACCGCCGCTTCCCCCTGCTGCAATCCCACGCCGAGGACGCCGCCCCCCAACTCCCCTACGGCTACCCCATGATGACCGCCCTCGCCATGGTGCCGCCTTTGTGGAAGCGCGTGATGAACAAACGCGTGCGCGCGTGGCGGAAACAGAACTACCCCGACATCACGGACTGGAAGGCGTATAATAAGGGCACGAACGCGGTGGGGTGAGGCCGCCAACGCCGCCTCTCGCCCCGGCGAAGGCCGGGGCCTCGACCCCTTTAATCCCCCACATCGAGACCCCGGCCTCCGCCGGGACAAGAAAAAGCGCAGCATTTGCCCCCCACACCCTGACCGAAAAGGAGATTGTCCAGTGGACAATCACCCGGTCAGTTGCCCAAAGGCGCAAGCCGTCGGGCAAACGCCCCATCAACCCACACCAACGCCGGGGAAATCAGGCCGCGCCTGTCTGGCGGGTGCGTGAAACGCGCCTGCCGGGGGCAGGCAGGCGCGGCCTGATTTGATTGAAATCAAATCCGGGAGGGGGTGAAAGAAGCGATAGACGTTCTTGCTGGTTCTTTTGTGAAGCTATAAGATTCTTGTCCCTCAGACGAAGGTCCGCTACGCGGACCTTTCGGTCATTCGCAGCACGCGCGCAGTTTTCGTTCGAAATTACGGCATCTTCGACGCGGTGGGCGGAAAGCGGTCACTCGTCCTCCAGCAAAATGGCCGGTTTGGACTCGGCTTGAAATCGCTAAGTGACAACTTTCTGATCTTGAGGCATCCTTGACCCATGAGCGCACTGTTAACATTGGTTACCGCGGCTACAGGTGGGATAGGGGCAACCCTTTCGCAGCAGCTTGCCGCAGCAGGGCATCGCCTAATTTTGCTCGCGCGGAAACGGGATGCGCTTGAAGCGCTGCGGCGGGACTTGACCGACCCTGACATTCATCACGTATTGTCGCTCGACATGTCCCGACCTGCTGAAGCGATCAAGCTGGCGGAACTGCTCACGACCGTTGGCTCCGCCCTCAATCACGCCGTTATCATGCCACCACAGCCGCACGGGTCGGCCGAGCCTATGCCTGACTCCGCCGTTTGGAGGGAATTGTTCGAGACAAGCTTCATTGGGCCGTTGGAGGTTTTAAAAACGGCAATAGCGCACATGCACCCCAATCCCGCTGAGGATAAAAGAAGCAAGATCGTTTTGGTTTCCGGCATATCCTCGGCCCAGGTCCTTAGCCATTACGCAACGGCGAATGTCATTCGTACGGCTTGGGTAGGGCAGGCAAAGACTTTGGCTTTCGCACTCGGTCCCCGCGGCATCCATCTTAACACGCTATCGCTCGGTGGCACCTTGTCACCTTGGTATCAGGCCGCGATCAAGAAGCGTTCTGAAACCAATGGAATGACCTACGAGGATCGTCTCTCAAGCGAAACGGAAAACGTGCCGCTTGGAAAATACGGAACCACAGAGGAAGCTGCAAACGCCATTGCGACCCTTCTCGGACCTTTCAGCGATCACATGACCGGAACGAACATCTTGCACGACGGCGGGTTCACGCGAGCATATTGACCAACAACCGTAGAGACACCGTCGAGCGACACCGAACTACAGTGCGAATTTCACCAACGTCCGCTTAGGGCCGAACATTTTGCTCCGATTGCGAAGGGGCCGATCTCAATGCGCTGCGGTCGAATGTCAGTGAAGGGCTCCGAGCGGTCAATCGCAATAACTTGCGGGTGATCTAGGTATCAGATCTTCATGAATCTAATTTGAATCCCTTAATTTTCCCTTAACACCACACCCACACCCCAACAATATCAACACCTTACCCCCCGTAACACGCGTGATACCAACCAAAAAAGCCCCATCCTGAAAACAGGATGGGGCAGGTATATTCCAGATATTCCAGAATATAGGCGGTCGGAATTCAGTGCGGACTCTAGTTCGGCCGGCCAGCCTGATCGGCCTCCATCTCGGCCCGGATTTGTTGGCGCAGGATATCAATCGGAACCATCTTCCCGTCCCGTTTGAAGTGCCAATAAGTCCACCCATTACAAGACGGCGCGCCTTCCAGATGGGCCCCCACCTGATGAATGGATCCCTTCACATCATTCCCGATCAACGTCCCATCCGCGCGGACCGTCACCTTGAAACGGTTGCCGATGGAAAACAGCGCCTCCCCCGGCCGCAGCATCCCCCGCTCCACAACCTGCCCGAACGGAACCCGCGGCTCGTTTCGTTTCGATCCGGTGATTTCCAAAGCCGACGCGTCAAACTTCCGCACCCTTGAAAGCCGATCCGCCGCAACCTTGCGATAGCTTTCCTCGCGCTCGATCCCGATGAAATCCCGCCCCAACATCTTCGCCACCGCCCCCGTCGTGCCGGTTCCAAAGAACGGATCCAGCACCACATCGCCGGGATTTGTCGTCGCGATCATCACCCGGTGCAGCAAACTTTCCGGCTTCTGCGTCGGATGCGCCTTATCCCCCGCCGCATCTTTCAGCCGTTCATGCCCGGTACAAATCGGCAGCACCCAATCCGACCGCATCTGAACGCCGTCATTCAAAGCCTTCAGCGCCTCATAATTGAAGGTGTATTTCGACGTCTCATCCCGCCCGGCCCAGATCAGCGTCTCATGGGCGTTGGTCAAGCGTTTGCCGCGGAAATTCGGCATCGGGTTGGATTTGCGCCAGACCACGTCATTCAGCAGCCAGAACCCCTGATCCTGCAACGCCGCCCCAACGCGGAAAATGTTGTGATAGCTGCCAATCACCCAAATCGCGCCATTCGGCTTTAACAGCCGTTTCGCCGCCGCAAGCCAGGCCTTTGTAAACCGATCATAAGCCTCAAAACTGGAAAACTGATCCCAGTGATCATCGACCGCATCAACCAACGAATTGTCGGGCCTGTGCAGATCGCCCTTCAGCTGCAAGTTATAGGGCGGGTCGGCAAAGATCAGATCAACCGACCCTGCGGGCAGGCTGTCCATCACCTCTATACAGTCGCCACCCAGAATCTGGTTCAGCGGAAGCACCGCCGCCTTAACTTTGCTCGTCATATCTGCCCTATCCCCGGCTTTGGTGCCGATTTGTTAAGGCCAAAGATGAGTCATCCTTGATTCGCCGTCAAATTCTTTATTGAATCAATAGGTTACGAATTATGCTTGCTACAACATCTTGTAGACTGGCGCAAACGAACGCCTATGGTGAGGGGTTACACCAAGTTTAAGCAACGCGTCCCTATGTGCCGCAGTCGGGTAACCCGCGTTGGTTTCCCATCCATAGCCGGGGTGCTGTTGCGCCAAATCCACCATGATTGCATCGCGCGCCACCTTGGCCACGATAGACGCCGCCGCAATGGACAGGCTGCGCATATCGCCTCTTACTATGGCTTCGGCCCGGCATGGCATGCCCGTAGGGATGATATTTCCGTCGATCAAAGCGAAATCGGGCGGGTTTTGCAGGCCCTGAATGGCACGGATCATTGCCAGATGGCTCGCCCGCAGGATGTTCAGTTGATCTATCTCGTCAACACTTGCATGGGCAATGCTGATATCGGCCACTTTGCGCAAAACGCATGACAGCGCCAATCGACGAGCCTCGGTCAGCACTTTTGAATCGTTCAAACCTTCGGGAATGGCATCGGGGTTTAACCAGACAGCAGCGGCAGTCACCGGCCCAGCCAAGGGGCCACGGCCCACCTCGTCTATTCCAACCACGCGCAGGGCACCCCTTTGGAAGGCCAGATTTTCAAACTGATAATCAGGGAAGCTGCGCTTTAACATCGCGGTACAAAAGCCGATGCCCCGTCAAAGCGAAAGGAAAAAATTGGGGGTGAAAGCTGCTCACCCTTCCACCCCCAGGTGAGGCGCAGACCCAAAACTGGGCACCCGCGCCTGGGACGTCTGGCCTTGGCGTCACGCCGCTGGCCGTATTTCGAAAATCAATGACCGCGGGTATCGAACCCCGCATCACGCAGGCATTGGTCGGGATAGAATTTATCCAAGCGCCCATAGATACGGATGTTGGTGGCGCAGCCTTGGGGCAGGCGATAGTTGAAGCCTTCTTCGCGCAGGCAGCGTTCCGAAAACCCGGTGAAAGACCCCGTGCCGGACCCGATTTCTATCGCACAGATGCCGGGCACGCGGGGCAGTTGCACGGGTACTGGCGGTGCGTGACGGCGCTTGTTGTCTTTGACAGCTTTGGCAATCAACGCGATGGCGGCAATGGCGGCCAATGCTTTTAGGGCGTCATTGTTGTTGCGCTCTGCCCGCGCAGGCAGGCCGGATGCGATGATCATTGCAAAAGCGGTCACGCCGGCAATTAAGATGGCCATGAAACGGCTGTGGGCGGGCTTTTTGGTTGTCGGGCGCAGGGTACGGCTGACATAGGCTGTTTCAGCAAGGGTCATGGATATGGTCATTGCGGGCTCCCGTCGGGGTGTGGCGTTTGCGGCTTGGGTTAAACTCCCTCGCCGAACTTCATGACCAAACCTTGGGCCGCGCCCCAGCCGACAGGCAATATCGCCGGGTTGCTATGCGATAACATCGTCCGGGCTGCCCATTGTCATTGAATATCAAACCCCAGATGCGCATTATAAAGACATCAGTCAGGAGCCGATGATGAAAGCCCCGTTCTTTGCCCTTCTTGCCTTTGCGGTGATGGCTGCATCGCAGGCCTCTGCCGAATGCTATGCCGATTACAAAGCCAAGAAGGATGATCCCTTGCGCCTGCATTACGGTGTGGCCGAAGTGTCAGATGCGTCTTGTGATCCTGCGTCCGCCTCAAGCGAACTTGTGCCGCGCCTTGCCGATGCGGGCTGGACCTTGCTGAATGTTATGTCCACATTCGGGCCTGAGGGTCTGGATGAAAGGAAAGCAAGTGCAGGGGACAATTTCCTCCGCTACTGACAGTTTGCGCGCGGGCAACCGCGTGGTGGCGGGCGGTATTGCGGCAATCGTGCTGATCTTGCTTGGGGCGGCGGTGTTCTTGTTTGTGAACCTGCCTGATGGCAATGCGTTTAACGCCCGTGTGGAACGGATTTTCATTGAAAATAACGATCTGCGCGCCGGGGCTGAGATTAAGCTTTTGGAAATTTTGGCGCAATCGGGTACCGCGTTTTCCGAAGTGCTGAACAGCTACCGTTCTGTGATCTTTGTTTTGCTGGTGTTCTCGACAGCGCTTTTGCTTTCGGCTTTGGTGTTTTTGGTGACCATCATCTCACAAAACCGCCGGATTTCCGCGATTCAGCGGTCGGGCATACAGGTGGCTTCGATGTTGATCAGCCGCGAAAGCCGGGCGGTTTACATCAACGACATGGAATTTGCGCTGACCGAGGCTGCGTTGGAAACGCTGTCGGTGCTGGCCGAGGCGCGGATGGACGACGATGTGATGACAGGCGCGCAGATTGAGGGCGTGATTTCCGGCCGCGACGCCGCCGATTGCGACGAGGCCGCCGGGGCGACACGGATCAAGCGTTTGCGCGATGCGCTGGGCAACCAATTGGTCAGCGAATTGCTGGTGAAAACCATTGCCCGGCGCGGCTATGTGCTGGCGGTGGGCAAGGATGTGCTGCGGATTATTTAATTGTGCCGCGAGGCGCTCGCTTTTCTGTTATCTGCCGGATTTGATTTCAATCAAATCAGGACGCGCCTGCCTGCCCCGGCAGGCGCGTTATCACGCACCAGCCAGACAGGCGCGTCCTGATTTCCATCCGTCAATGTGCGATTCCACGTCCCTTGCCAAACGGCGTCCCGCCTTA
Organism: Pseudorhodobacter sp.; assembly: GCA_031413495.1. Taxonomy (GTDB): domain Bacteria; phylum Pseudomonadota; class Alphaproteobacteria; order Rhodobacterales; family Rhodobacteraceae; genus JACMNW01. The sequence goes on from JANOFE010000160.1 coordinate 13,778, forward strand.
TTGGCAACGAACCGAGAAACTCTGCCCCGCAGAGTTTCTTTTAGGTTCGAAAACAGACGAGCATCAAACCGTCATCGTCGCCGCCACCGCCCGACCCCAACGCGCATATTTCGTCGCGCGCAGACCTTCATCCATCGCAGGAGTAAACCGACGCTCCAGCGCCCAGTTTTTCGCAAATTCGTCCGGGCCGGGGCAGATGCCCGCCTGCATGCCTGCCAGAAATGCGGCCCCCAAAGCGGTGGTTTCGGTCACAACGGGTCGGTCCACTGGGGCACCCAGAATATCCGACAAAAACTGCATCGCCCAATCTGATGCGGTCATGCCACCATCAACCCGCAGAATACCATCCGCCGCCGCCCCCCAATCGGCGCGCATCGCCTCCAGCAGATCGCGGGTCTGGAAGCCGACGCTTTCCAGTGCGGCACGGGCAAGCTCTGCCGGGCCGGAATTGCGGGTAAGGCCGTAGACCGCACCCCGGCAATCGGGCCGCCAATAGGGCGCGCCTAGGCCTGTAAAAGCGGGCACAAGGATCACGTCTTGCGTGGGATCAGCGGCATCCGCCAGCGCTTGGGTTTCAGATGCCGCGCGTATGATTTTCAACCCATCGCGCAGCCATTGCACCACGGCCCCGGCGATGAAGATTGATCCTTCCAGCGCGTAAGTGGGCTTACCGTTCAGCTGGTAGGCAATCGTTGTCAGCAGCCGGTTTTTCGACGCCACCATTTCGGTGCCAGTGTTCAGCAGCGCAAAACACCCGGTGCCGTAGGTTGATTTCATCATCCCCGGCTGGAAACAGGCCTGCCCCACGGTGGCCGCCTGTTGATCCCCCGCCACCCCAAGGATCGGGATTTCACGCCCGAATAAATCGGCGCGGGTGACGCCGAAATCGGCGGCGCAATCGCGCACCTCGGGCAGCATCGCCATCGGAATATCCAACAGCCCGCAAATCTCAACGTCCCATTCACCTTTGCGGATGTTGTAAAGCATGGTCCGCGCGGCGTTCGTGGCATCAGTGGCATGAACGCGGCCGCCGGTCAGTTTCCAGATCAGGTAGCTGTCAACGGTTCCAAAAGCCAACTCGCCCCGCTTGGCGCGATCCCGCGATTTGGTATGATCGAGGATCCATTTCAACTTTGTACCCGAAAAATACGGGTCCAGTAGCAACCCCGTGCGCGCCGTGATCAGCGGCTCGTGGCCAGCGTCCTTCAACGCTGCACAAATGTCGGACGTGCGCCGATCCTGCCAGACGATCGCGTCATACAACGGCTCGCCAGTAGCACGGTCCCAGACCACCGTCGTCTCTCGTTGGTTGGTAATACCAATCGCGGCAATGTCGCGGGCATTCAGACCCGCCTTTTCAATAGTCGCCCTTGCCGTGCCTGCTACGGTTGACCACAGATCAGACACGTCATGTTCCACCCAACCAGACGCGGGGTAATGTTGCGGAAATTCCTCCTGCGCGGATGCCTTCACCCGCAGACCCGCATCAAAAATGATCGCGCGCGATGACGTGGTGCCTTGGTCGATGGCAAGGATATGGGTCATAGCGCGGCCTCTGATTTGCCCGCAGTTTGCATGAAGTCTTCCAATGCCTCAACCTGATCTGCGGTCATCCGCAAACCTAGTTTGGAGCGCCGCCAAACCACATCTGCGGCATGGCGGGCATATTCGCGGGTCATCAGCCAGCGCACCTCGGCCTCGGTCAGGGTCGCGCCAAAATCGCGGCCCAAAGCCGCTTCGGATGTGGCCCCGCCCAGAACCTGACCCGCCTCTGATCCGTAAGCGCGTATCAAGCGACCCGCCCAATAGTCGGTCAGAAAGGGATGCGCCGCCTTCAGGCGCGCCGTCAGCAGCCCCACATCGCCGTGCGGAAAATCACCACCGGGCAAAGACACGCGGGCGGTCCAATCCGGGGTAGACTTTGGGAAGAAGGGGCGCAGTTTTTCAAACGCGCCTTCGGCAAGACGGCGGTAGGTGGTGATCTTGCCGCCAAACACGTTCAGCAACGGCGCACCTGCGGTATCCAGCGACAACACATAGTCGCGCGTCGCTGCGGTGGCCGATTTTGCGCCGTCGTTGTACAGGGGCCGCACACCGGAATAGGTCCAGACCACATCATCGGCGGTGACGGGTTTGGCGAAGTATTTCGATGCAAATGCGCAGAGGTAATCACGTTCTTCGGGCGTGCAAACCGCCTCAGACGGTTTGCCCTTGTGATCCTGATCCGTGGTTCCGATCAGTGTAAAATCCTGCTCATAAGGAATGGCAAAAATAATCCGGCCATCCTCGCCCTGAAAGAAATAGCAGCGGTCGTGATCGTAAAGTTTCTTTGTCACAATGTGCGACCCGCGCACCAAGCGCACGCCTTCTGTTGAATTGATCCGGGTGACATTGCGGATCACTTCTTCCACCCACGGCCCACCTGCATTGACCAGCGCACGCGCGGAATGCACGGTTTGGCCCGCAGCAGTTTCGGTGATAATTTCCCACAAATCGCCCACGCGCGTGGCTGACACAACGCGCGACTGCGTCAAGATTTTTGCACCCCGAATTTCCGCATCCCGCGCATTCAACGCGACAAGCCGCGAATCTTCGACCCAGCAATCGGAATATTCGTAGGCCTTTTGGAACTTTGGGTTCAGCGCCTGTCCCGCCGGATCATTGCGCAAGTCCAGCGTCCGGGTGGCTGGCAAAATCTTGCGGCCGCCCAAAGTGTCATACAGAAACAGGCCGAGCCGGATCAGCCACGCAGGGCGTCGCCCCTTCATCCACGGCATGAATGTGGAAAGCAATTTCCCCGTCGGCGTATCGCCTTCAAACCGCATATCGGGATGGTAAGGCAGCACGAACCGCATGGGCCAGGATATATGCGGCATCGCGACCAGCAGGGTTTCGCGTTCCTCCAGCGCTTTGCGCACCAGCCCGAATTCGAAATATTCGAGGTAGCGCAACCCGCCATGAAACAGTTTGGTCGAGGCCGAAGATGTGGCCTGCGCCAGATCGCCCTGTTCGGCCAGCGTCACCGACAACCCACGCCCTGCTGCATCCCGAGCGATACCGCAGCCGTTGATACCGCCGCCGATGATGAACAGATCAACCGTGCCCGTTTGCGCCATAACCTAGCTCCAAGAATTTGGCCGGATACTGCCGGTTTTTTAACGGTTTTGTCAATTTTATTTTCGTAAAAGCGCGATAATATACAAAACGAACATATTCGCGCATTGGTCACAGAATTGGTATTGGCAGGGTAGGCGGCAGCCTCGCGTCGGTTTAAGGTCGGCACAACATGGAGAGCGACGTGGCCCTAAGCTTTCGGCAAAGCGAGATATTGGAGATTGCCCGCACCGATGGCCGGGTGGTGGTGGAAGATTTGGCGCTGCGGTTTGGTGTAACCTTGCAGACGATCAGGCGCGATCTGACCGACCTTGCCGATGCCGGTATGCTGGACCGCGTACATGGTGGTGCCATGATGCGCACTGGGGTCAGCAATATCGGCTATGAAACCCGTCGGCGGATGAATGACGCAGGAAAAGCCGCGATAGCGCGGGCCTGCGCGCAGATGATCCCCGATAATTCGTCGATGATCCTGAACATCGGCACCACGACCGAAGCGGTAGCGCGCGAACTGCTGGGGCATCGCAATATCACCGTGGTGACAAACAATATAAATGTGGCGAATATTCTGGTGGCGAATGACAGTTGCGATGTGATGGTGGCGGGGGGTGCCTTGCGGCGGTCTGATGGTGGGTTGGTCGGTGATTTGACGGCCGAGTTTATGGCGCAATTCAAGGTCGATTTCGCGGTGATCGGCGCGTCGGCGCTGGACCGGGACGGCGATTTGCTGGATTTTGACATGGCGGAAGTGCGGGTATCCAAGGCCATTCTGCGGCAGGCGCGTCAGGTGTTTCTGGTGATGGATGGATCAAAGCTGGACAGGCCCGCGCCGGTGCGGCTGGCGTCGCTGGCGCAGATGGATGCAGTGTTTACCGACCGGGCTTTGCCGGACGGGTTGATGGCGAAATGCGCGGAATGGGAGACGGCGGTGCATGTGGTGGCATGAGTGCTGCGGCGTTGCTTGGGCACAATAGAGGGTCGCGCCCTCCGTCGGGTGGGCGCATCAACTTTGGATGTAGGCACTTTATGGCGCCGCCTCTCCGGTATTTGTTCGGGTTGAGGTGTTGCAATGCGCCCTCCCAAGGGGGAGGGAGGGCGCGGCCCGGCGGGCTTTGCCCTTGATTCCGGGCCATGGAACGGGATCGGCCCCTAAACTTAGCGGAGCCAGTTTTCCAACAGACCCACATGAAGCAATGCCTATCGCTTGAAAGCCCCCTGAAAGGCGCGTAAAAGCCGCGCTATGATACGCTTTTTCAACATGGATGATCACGCGCGGATGCCGTGGCGTTTCTATGGTGCGGCCCGGTCTGTGCTGGCGCACCTATAGGCAGTTGCGACTGCGCAAACCCCTTTAGTTTTTCGCGCGTCTTTCGACAAAACCGGTATCCACTTTTGTCGGCCACGCTTCAGTTTTCAATCAGCCATCACGGGATAAAAGCCATGACCGCCGCTCCGACAACGCTTTACGATAAAATCTGGAATGACCATCTGGTGCATGAGGCCGATGATGGCACCTGCCTTTTGTATATCGACCGGCATCTGGTGCATGAAGTGACCAGCCCACAAGCCTTTGAAGGGTTGCGCATGACAGGCCGCAAAGTGCGCGCGCCCGAAAAGACCATCGCTGTGCCAGACCACAATGTGCCGACAACCTTGGACCGCGCCAATGCCGCGACAATGACCGAGGACAGCCGCATCCAAGTGGACGCGCTGGATAAGAACGCGAAAGACTTTGGCATTCATTACTACCCCGTGTCGGACGTGCGCCAAGGCATCGTGCATATCGTCGGCCCGGAACAGGGTTGGACGCTGCCCGGCATGACGGTTGTGTGCGGCGATAGTCATACCGCCACCCACGGCGCGTTCGGCGCGTTGGCGCATGGCATCGGCACGTCTGAGGTAGAACATGTGTTGGCCACGCAAACCCTGATCCAGCGCAAGGGCAAGAACATGAAGGTGGAAATCACCGGATCGTTGCGCCCCGGCGTCACTGCCAAGGACATCACCCTGTCGGTGATTGGTGAAACCGGCACCGCGGGCGGCACCGGCTATGTCATTGAATATTGTGGACAAGCCATTCGCGAATTGTCGATGGAAGGCCGCATGACCGTCTGCAACATGGCCATTGAGGGTGGCGCGCGGGCAGGGTTGATTGCACCAGATGAAGTGACGTTTGCCTATTGCATGGGCCGCCCACATGCGCCCAAAGGCGCCGAATGGGATATGGCGCTGGCCTATTGGAAAACGCTGGTTACAGACGCTGGTGCGCATTTCGACAAGGTGGTTACCATTCGCGGCGAAGACATCGCACCCGTGGTTACTTGGGGCACCTCGCCCGAAGATGTTTTGCCAATTACCGGCGTGGTGCCCAGCCCGTCAGATTTCACCGGCGGCAAGGTTGAGGCCGTTCAAAGGTCACTTGACTATATGGGCCTGACGCCGGGGCAAAAACTGTCGGACATCAAGATTGATACCGTGTTCATCGGGTCTTGCACCAATGGCCGGATCGAGGATTTGCGCGCGGCGGCGGCAATCCTGAAGGGCAAGAAAAAGAAGGACGGTTTGCGCGCCATGGTGGTGCCGGGATCAGGCCTTGTGCGGGCGCAGGCAGAAGCGGAAGGTCTGGCGCAAATTTTCATCGACGCGGGGTTCGAATGGCGGCTTGCGGGTTGTTCGATGTGCTTGGCCATGAACCCCGATCAGCTTGCTCCGGGCGAGCGGTGTGCTGCCACCTCGAACCGCAATTTTGAGGGGCGACAGGGGCGCGGCGGACGCACACATTTGCTGTCACCGGTCATGGCGGCGGCGGCGGCGATCACCGGGCATCTGACCGATGTGCGCGACCTGATGTGATTCGTTTTTTGTAGACATGTCGAAGCATAATTTGACGTGTCTACACAATTTTTGGTTGTAAGCTGTTTTTCGCCACAGCCCATGATGGCAAGATTGTGGCGCGTTTAAGATGAATAGGTGCGGCAAAGCCTCATTCTGGCACAATTTGCCACAGTTTTGCCTTATCTATTGAGCGGCAAGACTAAACTCAGTATTTTCATGCACGTAGAAAAGTATCGTCTGCATTTGTGACCCATGAGCGAAAGACGAGCAGTTCCCGACCAATCAAGTGTCGGCTTCGGTCTTGGGTCAAAAAAGCAAATTCAGACGTGTGTCATGGGTGCGTAGCCCCAAGCAAAGCAAAGTGTATGGAGAATTTTATGCGTAGTAAGTTTAGCACGGTATTTACTCTGGCCGCCTCGGCGCTGATGGCGTTTAGCATTCAAAGCGCCTCAATCGCGGCAACGCTTGATGTGTCAAACGTAAAAGGTAACTGGACAGGTCTGTTTTCCGGTCCCAATCAAAATCCAACATTTGTAACTGGATTGGGTTCCGGCAGCGTCAGCTGGGGAACGCCGCATGTCACCAGCTTAACCGGCAAGCAAAGTGGATATTCTTTTGTAGGTGCAGCCTCGGGTCAGATAGAATCTGACACCGATTTCAACCTCGGAACGTTCACGCACAACAATTTCGTTATTAATGCTGGCACGTCTATCGCTGGCGCGGGTCTCGGTCTTGTGGTCAATATGGTCATTGGCGGCGTCAACCGCGCGCTGACGGCAGCTTTCAATTTTGACCATGACGAAACGCTGAACCGTGGTGAAACAAATGGCCTTTGCAAAAACGGTGGTGCTAACGACGCCGGTGTGAACGTCAATGGCTGTGCAGACCGTGTGAAGATTCTGGACAATACAGGTCAGCAAGAAGCCTTCGAAGTGAACGGTTTTCTGTATATTCTGGAAATCACCGGATTTATCCAAAATGGCCAAGCGTTCACTGAGTTCTGGACAACAGAAGATGACGCCAACGAGGCCATTTTGCGCGCACGATTCACGCTTGTCGGGTCGGTTGATCCGGTTGATCCGGTTGATCCGCCCCCATCGCCTGTGCCACTGCCAGCGGCGGGATGGATGGTATTGACCGGCCTTGGTGCCCTTGCAGCAGCGCGCGCCCGTCGTCGCAAGTCCTGAACAAACCAATCTGACGAACAAAGGGCGCAGCATTCTGCGCCCTTATCTTTTTTGCCGGTTTGCCAACGCCAGACCGGCCCCTGCGGTTGCACTGGGGCGCAGTCGGCCTTATGAACATGGCCAACCACAAAAGGCTGACCATGGAATCCTTCATAAAGCTTACCGGAATTGCGGCCCCGATGCCGTTGGTGAATATCGACACAGATATGATCATTCCCAAACAATTTCTGAAAACGATCCAGCGGTCTGGTCTTGGCAAGAACCTGTTTGACGAAATGCGCTTTACCCAGGACGGTGTCGAAATTCCGGGCTTCGTGCTGAACCAACCCGCCTATCGCCACGCCGAAATTCTGGTGGCTGGCGATAACTTCGGCTGCGGCTCCTCACGCGAACACGCCCCTTGGGCGCTTCTGGATTTTGGCATCCGCTGCGTGATTTCCACCAGCTTTGCGGACATCTTTTACAACAACTGCTTCAAGAACGGCATCCTACCCATCGTGCTGCCAAAAGATATTGTTGATGTTCTTATGGCAGATGCCGAAAAAGGCGCAAATGCGCGCATCACCATTGATCTGGAAAGTCAGGTGGTTACGGCGTCGGATGGCAAGCAGTTTGCCTTCGAGGTGGATGCCTTTCGCAAGCATTGTCTGATCAATGGCCTTGATGATATTGGCCTGACGCTTGAAAAAGTCTCTGCAATCGACACATTTGAAAAACAGGCGGCAAAGCTGCGGTCTTGGGTCTGACCACCCTACCAGCCACAACATCTTGCGCCGCCCCACCGGGCGGCCTTTTTTATTCTTAGTCTTGATGCAATCCAGCGACACATTCTCCGCATATCCGCCACAAAGTTCTCGTTTGATTGAGTAAGGATTGCGGTGGATATCGAAAGAAGGCAAAATTTGGGCAAGATTGAGGCAATCCGCCACAAAGTGCGGAATAACGTTGGGCAAAGGGCATGGCAAAGCACCATGTTCGACCAATTTGAGGGTGGGAAAGCAGTGGTTTCGCGGCTAACTGGAGCAGCTGTACGGGCGTTCCTGGTGATGGTGCTTGTTGCCACCCCGTCCGTGCTTTTGCCAGATGTCGGCACCGATACCAAACAGATGGTTGCTTTGGTCGCGCTGTTCGCGGGCCTTTTGACGCTTGTGGAATATAACACCACCTATCCCGGCCTGATCGAATTTCGCGATGCGCCGCCCTTTAATCGGGTGCGTTTTTTGATGCTGTTTGCGACAGTCTTTACGCTTGGCGTGATTGAGCGCGGCATCACAGACCCGTCTACCCTGACGGAACTGATGTCAGCCGTTGGTGGCCTGATCGGCGAGGCGATGGATTTTCCCTACAGTCCTGTGCGGCTGGCCACATTGATGATGGCCTCGACTGCGCTGCCTGAACAGGTGGTGATGGTGCGCACCGGGGCGGGCATGGCCTACCTGATTTCGCTGATTTCGCTGGCTGTTTTCGTGGTCTTGCTGAAAGCAGGCAGTTGGCCAAAGCGGGATGAGGCGTTCAATGTTTGGGTCAATCTGCCCACGTTTGACCCCACAGCTGGCGGCGATGTGGTTGATCGGCTTGACCGGGACGCGCGCATTAACATTGCTTTGGGGTTTTTGCTGCCCTTCGTTATTCCTGCAGTCGTCAAAGCCGCCTCGGCCGGGTTTGAACCCCTGACCCTGACTTCCCCGCAAACCTTGATCTGGACAATGGCAGCATGGGCGTTTCTTCCGGCAAGTCTGTTCATGCGGGGCATAGCCATGGGGCGTATCGCCGACATGATCCGCGAAAAACGCCGCGCAAGCAGTGTCATCGAACGAAGCGAATTCGTCGCTGTCTAGGTGCCGTCTTTGTCTGGTTGCTGGCAGTCCCTGTTGCCGCTGAAACCCTGCGCATTGCGACCTATAATGTCGAGTTAAACCGCGCTGGACCCGGTCTTTTGCTGCGCGATATACAAAAAGGCCAGGACCCCCAGATTGCCGCCGTGGTGCAGGTGATTGTGTCGCTGCAGGCCGATGTTGTTTTGCTGACAGGCTTTGATTACGATCTTGATCTTGTGGCGCTGACCGCTTTTGCCAATCTTTTGTCAGCGGCGGATGCACCCTACCCTTACCGGTTTTCTGCACGCCCAAACACCGGCCTTGCCACCGCGCTTGATCTGGATGCCGACGGCTATCTGGGTGGGCCCGGCGATGCCCAAGGTTACGGCCGCTTTTCGGGTGAGGGCGGCATGGCTGTGCTGTCGCGTCTGCCGATCGGCACCGCCGATGTCAGGGATTTTTCCAATGTCCTGTGGAAGGATTTACCCGGCGCGCTGTTATTTGACGGCATGACCCCAGATGCGCAGGCCGTTCAACGTCTGTCGACAACGGGGCATTGGGACGTGCCAATTGACCTTCCGGGGGGGGCGACCCTGCACTTGCTGGCATGGTATGCAACGCCACCTGTCTTTGACGGCCCCGAAGATCGCAATGGGCGGCGCAATCACGATGAGGCCACCTTCTGGGCGGCCCTGTTGGATGGGGAATTGCCGATACCTGCACCGGATGCGCCGTTTGTTCTGTTGGGGGATGCAAACCTTGATCCCGTCGATGGGGATGGGCTTTCGGCCGCTATGCTTGGCTTACTGGCGCATCCAAAGCTTCAAAATCTGTCCCCCCGCGGCACATCTGGGCGCGTCGAGGCCCCTCATTCCGGCGACCCCGCCCTTGATACCGCTGATTTTAGCGCCGAGGGCGGCCCCGGCGGGTTGCGGGTGGATTACGTATTGCCATCGGCTGACCTGACCGTAACAGGGGCAGGTGTTCTCTGGCCCATCCCAAGCGATCCTCTGGCCAGCGCCCTTGCCACGGCATCACGGCACTATCCGGTTTGGGTTGATGTTACCTGGCCTTAGAGGGTGATCAGGAAAAGTGGAATCCGGTTTTCCTGATCAATCACGCGACCACTTTGACGCTAAAGCAGGATGATGGTTTCTTTAAACATCATCCTGCTTCAGTGCCCGGCAGATGTTCGGCAACGATCTGGCGCAGCGGTGTGGTTTTGAAGTCCGGCAGAATACGCGCCAGCGGTTCAGGCGCAAGGCTATGCGGCATGTCAAACAAATAGCGCATCTCCATCAATTCGCGGGCAAGTTCCCAAAACGGGGCAAGAAGCCGGATTTGTAGCCAGTTGAACTGCTTGACCAAAATTGGCTTACCGGTTTGGGCAGTGATTTCGGCGGCAAGGTCGGCCATGCTGATTGTCAGGCCGGGCAGCGGCACATCGGCAAAAGCGGGCAGGCTTGCCCGAATCTCGGCAAGGGCCACGGCGGCACGCGCCATATCAGGCAGATAGGCATAGGCGCGGCGCACGGTCGCATCGCCAAACGAGGTAATACGCCCTTTGGCAAGCGGTTTGAGAACGATCATGTTCCAAAACGAACGCGGGCTTTTTGGCGCAATGAAATCACCCCCGCGCAGGATGATGGTCCGTTGGCCAGACCGGGCCGCCTGCGCATAACTGGCCTCCATCGTTGCGCGAATACGGCCTTTGCGGGTGTTTGGGTGATGCGGGGTATCTGGCCCCCAAGGGCTGGGCGCGGTGCCATAGGGATAGACATTGCCGGCAACCAGCACAGTGGCCCCACTGGCTTTTGCCGCAGCAATCACCTCGGCCGTGATTTGCGGAATAAGCTCTGCCCAATTGTGATAGTTGGGTGGGTTCAGGGCATTGATGATCAGATCAGCGCCCATTGCAGCGCGGGCCATATCGGTGCCGCGCTGATACTTGCGCACGCTCCAGCCTGCGTCATCGAAGGCGGCTGCGGCGTGGGTGCCAAACAGGCCAGATGCGCCGAGAATAAGAACGGTTTGGGGCATAGCAAATCTCCTTGCTGCTGCCGCCCGTCTTACAAATTCATAAATAGACTAGGTATTGCATAAATTCTGGGGTCAGATATTCAATAATGAATGGAAAATGCCCCCGACTGGACATTGCTACGCTCTTTTCTTGCCGTGGCTGAGGCAGGGTCGCTGTCTGGCGGTGCAAGGACATTGGGGCTTAGCCAGCCCACACTTGGCCGCCATATTGCCGAGATTGAGGCGGCGTTAAACCTGACGCTGTTCAACCGAACGGCGCGGGGGCTGGCCCTGTCGGTGTCGGGTATGGCGCTGTTGCCGCACGCAACCGCGATGAATGTGGCGGCACAGGCGCTGTCCCTGACGGCTGCGGGGCGGGACGCGGATATTTCCGGCACCGTGCGGATCACGGCAAGCCAGATCATGGCCACCTACATTTTGCCGCCGATTCTGGCCGATCTGCGCGTGTGCGAGCCGCAGATCCATATCGAGCTGGTGCCCAGCGACACCACGGAAAACCTGCTGTTTCGCGAAGCCGATATTGCAGTGCGCATGTACCGGCCCACGCAACTGGACCTGATCACGCAGCATTTGATGGACCTGCCGCTGGGGCTTTATGCCGCCAAAACCTACCTCAATCGGGTGGGGCGGCCTGCCACCCCAGAAGCGGTGCTGGCGCTTGATCTGGTCGGATTTGATCGGTCTGATGTGATGCTGCGTATGTTGCGGGGGTTTGGCATAGAACGGCGGCGCGAAGACTTTCCAATGCGCTGCGATGATCAGGTGGTGTACTGGAACCTTGTTCGGTCTGGTTGCGGCATCGGCGGCATGCAGTGCCTGATTGGCGATGCGGACCCTGCCGTGGAACGCGTGGCCCCGTTCGTCAATCTGCCGCCACTGCCCGTTTGGTTGACGGCGGCCGAAGCGCTGCGTCAGACCCCCCGGATCAGACGGGTGTTTGACCATCTGGCGGCCGCCTTCAAAGCCTTGCCCCACCTTGACCCCACCCCAGCCATTGGCTAATGCCTGTTTGTCTTTGGCAAACATCGCCAGACAGGCCATAGCCTGCTGTTTTTACGCGTGTCTGCCGACAAAACCGGTATCCACTGTTGCCTGATACGCTATCGGGCAACATGGATTTTAAGCTTTAACCCCAGAGGTGCATCTTGGCCAATCTATCCCTCCTTATCCTTGCTGGTGACGGCATCGGCCCCGAGGTTATGGCCGAAGTGAAACGCATCATTGCGTGGTTTGGCACCAAGCGCGGCGTGACCTTTGATGTTACCGAAGATCTGGTTGGCGGCTGCGCTTATGACGCGCATGGCACGCCTTTGCATGATGATACTATGGCACGCGCACAGGCGGTGGATGCCGTGCTTTTGGGGGCCGTTGGCGGGCCGAAATATGACGTACTGGATTTTTCGGTAAAACCGGAACGCGGCCTGTTGCGCCTGCGCAAAGAAATGGACCTGTTCGCCAACCTGCGCCCGGCGCAATGCTTTGATGCCTTGGCGGATTTCTCGTCGCTGAAAAAAGATATCGTGGCAGGCCTCGACATCATGATCGTGCGCGAACTGACCTCTGGCGTTTACTTTGGCGAACCGCGCGGGATTTTCCCTGATAACGAAGGCGGCCGTGTGGGCATCAACACCCAGCGTTATACCACCAATGAAATCCGCCGCGTCGCGAGGTCAGCGTTTGAACTGGCCCGCAAACGCAGCAATCGCGTCTGTTCGATGGAAAAGGCCAATGTCATGGAATCGGGTATTCTGTGGCGCGAAGAAGTGACTTGGGTTCACGAAAACGAATACCCCGATGTGCAGCTTTCCCACATGTACGCAGACAATGGCGCGATGCAATTGGTGCGCAATCCCAAGCAGTTTGACGTGATTGTAACCGACAATTTGTTTGGCGATCTGCTGTCTGATGCCGCCGCCATGCTGACCGGGTCGCTTGGCATGCTGCCATCCGCCAGCCTTGGGGTGCCGATGGCCAACGGGCGGCCAAAGGCGATGTATGAACCCGTGCACGGGTCTGCGCCCGATATCACCGGCAAGGGGCTTGCCAACCCGATTGCCTGCATCCTTAGCTTTGCGATGGCACTGCGCTATTCCTTTGATATGGGGGATGAGGCCACGCGGGTGGAAACGGCGATTGAAACCGTGCTGGCCAATGGCGCCCGCACCGCCGATCTGATGGGCCCCAATGGCGGCACGCCAATATCGACCACCGGCATGGGAGATGCGATTTTGGCCGCGCTGGACGCCAGCCTATAGCGCAGTGTGGGGCTGAACTTTGCCCCCGCTTGATTTCACCTGAAGGGCAAATATGGCACCGCAACAGTCAAACCTGCACGGTGCACTGATTGGGCTTGCAGCAATTGCGCTGTTTGCCTGTTCTGATGCGACAATCTAGTTTCTGGGCGGCGGCTATTATGCCTTCCAGATCTTCTT
>JANOFE010000161.1:0-28768 GCA_031413495.1 Pseudorhodobacter sp.
AGGCGGCCTACGCCCGCATGATCGAGGCCGCGGTTGCCGGCGTCGGGGCGGACGCTCTGACCATGCGGGTGATCGTCAAAGACATCGCGCCAGATGCTTTGGCGCAAATGGCAGGCGTTCAGGTCATAGCGCAGCGTCCAGCGGGCCTTGAGATTGAAACCCCGCGCTACCGCGCCTTCACAGAACTCGCCAAACAACTGGCCGCACAGGGGGCCAATTTTGTCGAAATCGCGGGCAATAACGACATCCTCTACACCGCCATCACTGATACCCCCGATGATCTGGGCGCACTGCACCGCTTTGCCCGCCAAGGCAACGCAGGCTACCGCCATCTGTTGCTGGTCAAAGTGTCCGAACTTGCCAATATTTTGCGCAACTCCGATGCAACGGCCCAAATCGAACATATCCATGACTACTGACGCCCGTCGCATCCTGTTGGCCCTGCCCGTAGTTGCCGCCGCATGGATTGCGATACTCGCAATTGTCATGCGTCTGTCCGGCGATGCTCCGCAGGCACTGGTGCTGATGCCCACGCCTGCGATTCTGGCCCATTTGCCGGACGGCGCTGCCATCACCGCAATCGGCCCCTACAGTGTTACCCTGCGTGGTGGGCCGGGTTTGGTGGCGAAGCTTTACGCAGCTGGCGCGCATCTGGTGTTACCTGCCGGGTTAACAGGCTGTTTGCCGCAAACAGCGCTTTGATTTGATCCGCAAGTATGGGTAACGCTGCTGGATGCGCGCCGCGCGGGGATATTTAGGCCAAGATGAAATTGAAAGCCGTGCCTTGCCTCTTGGCCTTTTCGCGCCCACCCCTCATATAGTGGCAAAAGACAGCCAGATGAGGATTGCGATGATCGGTTTTGGTGAAACTACAGCGGCAAGTCCTGCGGTGCCTGCGGGCGACTTGATCAAGGACGGTACTGAGGCCAGCTTTCTGGCCGATGTGATCGAACTAAGCCAGACCGTGCCGGTGATCGTTGATTTCTGGGCACCTTGGTGTGGGCCCTGCAAAACCCTTGGTCCAGCATTGGAGGCTGGGGTCAAAGCTGCTGGCGGCAAAGTGCGCATGGTCAAAATCGACATCGACCAAAATCAACGCATCGCAGGCCAATTGCGCATTCAATCGATCCCCATGGTTTATGCCTTCTGGAAGGGCCAACCCGTTGATGGCTTTCAAGGCGCTGTGCCGGGGTCCGAGATCAAGGCGTTCATCGACCGTGTCGCCGCCCTTGCCGGTGATGGCGGGCTAGGCGAGGCGCTAGAAGCCGCCGAAGCCATGCTGGATGAAGGGGCATTTGCCGATGCCGCCGAAACATTTGCGGCAATCTTGGGTGAAGAACCTGAAAATGCTGCCGCATATGGTGGCCTTGCCCGCGCCCATCTGGCCATGGGTGAAATTGATCAGGCGCAGGCCTTGGTGGATGCCGCACCGACAACTATGACAAAGACCAAGGAATTAGAGGCGGTGCGCGCGCAGATCGAACTCGCGCGTCAGGCCGCAAGTGCCGGGCCAGAAGATGAATTGCGCGGTGCGGTGGAAGCCGACCCTGACAATCTGCAAGCCCGCTTTGATCTGGCGCTTGCTTTGCACGCCGAAGGAAAAGTGGACGAGGCCGTTGATGCCTTGCTCGAACTGTTCCGCAAAGATCGCGATTGGAACGACGGTGCCGCCAAGGCGCAACTGTTCACCATATTCGAGGCGTTGAAACCGCAAGACCCAATCGTGCTGAAGGGTCGTCGCAAACTTTCGTCAATGATATTTGCCTGATGCGGGATCAGCCCTAGGTTAGGGATATCATGAAAAACATCGACCTTCCCGAAACCATTCCCGTCTTTCCGCTGTCGGGTGCGCTGCTGTTGCCGCGTGCCAAACTGCCATTGCACATCTTCGAGCCGCGCTATTTGCAAATGCTGGAAGACGCGATGAAAACCAAGCACCGCCTGATTGGCATGGTGCAACCGCGCGAAGTGCCGGGTAGCACGGAAAAGCGCCTGCATTCGATTGGTTGCGCTGGCCGCCTGACCGGGTTTTCGGAAACCGAGGATGGTCGCTATATGGTCACCCTGTCGGGCATATCGCGGTTTCGCGTGCTGCAAGAAATCACCGGCTTCACGCCCTACCGCCGCTGCACTGTGGATTGGACACCATTTGCCCGCGATTTGGGGGCATGCGAAGAAGACAAAGGGTTTGACCGCGCGCCGTTTCTCGCGACCTTGGGCCGTTATTTTCAGGCCATGGAATTGTCCACCGATTGGGGCAGCCTGAAAGAAGCGGATGCTGAATTGCTGATCAATTCCCTGTCGATGCTCTGCCCGTTCGAACCAGAGGATAAACAAGCCCTGCTGGAAGCGCCGTCGCTGGAAACCCGCCGCGAAACGCTGGTGACCCTGTTCGAATTTTCCCTGCGCGGCGGTACCGGCGATGAGGTGATGCAATGACCGACCAAACTGCCCCGCGGTGATGCAATGACCGATCAAACCGCAGCCGACCGCCGCATGCTGGAGGCGCTGGTCTGCCCCCTGACCCAAGGTTTGCTGAATTACGATGCTGACCGTCAGGAACTGGTGTCCCGCAGCTCTGGGTTGGCGTTTCCCATTCGGGATGGCATTCCCATCATGTTGATCAGTGAAGCACGTCAGGTCGACTAAGGCGTGTCAGGCAAAAGTGGATACCGGTTTTGCCGTTTGACACGCGAAACAGCGAAAGTAGCTAAATCGCCTGTCCTGCTAACAATTTCGGCAAATCCCCCGAAAGCCCTGCTGCCTGCCGAATGAACCTGCGCCGCAATCCGGGGATCGCATTCACAATCCCAAGGCCCAAATCGCGACCCGCCCGCAACACCGGATTGTCGTTTGAAAACAGCCGGTTCATACTATCCATCCCCAACGCCAGCGCCGTCGTATCAAACCGCCGCCAGCGTTGATACCGCTCTAGCACATCCGACGCGCCAATATCTTCGCCCCGCCGCGCGGCTTCAATCAACACCTGCGCCAGCGCCGCCACATCCCGCAACCCAAGGTTCAAGCCTTGCCCGGCAATCGGATGCACTCCGTGTGCCGCATCGCCCACCAAGGCCAGCCGGGGGGCCACAAAACTCTGCGCCAGACTTAGCGACAGCGGGTAGGTGAACCGATCCCCCACCAGTGAAATCTCGCCCAGAAAATCGCCAAACCGGGGGCGCAATGCATCCAGATAGTCTGCATCCGGCAGCGCTTGAATGGCCGCCGCCGCCACTTCACCTTCGCTCCAGACAATCGAAGATCGGTATCCACCATGCAGCGGCAAAATTGCCAGCGGCCCGGCAGGCATGAAAAACTGATGCGCAATACCGTTGTGGGGCCGCGTATGCGCCACCGCCGTCACCAGTGCCGTTTGCCGGTATCCCCAGCCGACCCGTTTGATGCCTGCCCGCGTCGCCGTGCCAGACCCCCGCCCATCACAGCCGACCAGAACCCGCGCCGAGATACGTGCCCCCGACGCCAGCGTTACAGAAATCCCGCCCGTTGCCGCTTCTTGTGCGACAACACTTTCCCCGGACATCAGGGTGATGCGCGGCTCTGCCTGCATCGCTGCCAGAAACGCCGCGTAAAGATGCCGGTCCTCCAGCATAAACCCCATCGGGCCTTCTTCAATTTCGCCGTGATCAAAGTTCAGGAAAAACGGTGATGGCCCCATGCCTGCTCGCCCATCACTGGCCTTGATCTGAAAGATCGGCTGCGTCTTGTCGCCAACCTCTGCCCAAATCCCCAGCACCGTCAGCAACCGCTTTGACGCAATCGCCAGCGAATAGGTGCGCCCGTCAAAGCCCTGATCCGCCCGCGCCTGCGCAGGCCGCGCATCCACCACGGTGACGCGAAAGCCACCCTGCGCCAAGGCCAAGGCCAGGGCGGGCCCGTTCAACCCGCCGCCCGCAATTAAAATATCGGTGTCATAATCCATCTGTCAACTATGGCGCACCACGCGGGATTGTCCATGCGCCGCCTTGCCGCTACCCTTGCCAAGGAACGGGAGAATGACATGGCAGACAACTGGCTTTGGATGACGGTGGGCGATCTTGGCCGGGGCATCGGGGCTGGCAAAATCAACCCGGTGGAACTGACTGAGGCTTATCTTGATGCCATCGCCGGCCATGAACATGCAAACCGCATCTACACCCGCACCACGCCGCGCCGTGCACGGTCGATGGCCATGGCCTCCGCTGGCCGCCAGAAACTTGGCAACCGCATCGGGTTGTTGGACGGCGTACCTTTGTCGTGGAAAGACCTGTTCGATACCGCTGGCGCGCCGACCGAGGCAGGATCAGCTTTGCTGAAAGGCCGCACCCCCGCCCGCGATGCGGAGGTGCTGACTACCGCCACCGCCCAAGGCCTTGTGTGTCTTGGCAAAACCCATATGTCGGAACTTGCCTTCTCCGGCCTTGGCCTGAACCCCGTCACCGCCACGCCCCCGAATGTGAATGATCCAAAGGCGGTTCCCGGCGGGTCATCTTCCGGCGCTGCCGCATCCGTCGCCTTCGGTCTTGCCCCTGCGGCCATAGCGTCGGATACTGGCGGTTCCGTCCGCATCCCCGCCGCGTGGAACGATCTCGTGGGCCTCAAAACAACCGCTGGCCGCATGTCCTTGCGCGGTGTTTTGCCGCTGTGCGAGCGGTTCGATACGGTCGGCCCCATCGCCCGGTCTGTTGAAGATTGCGCCCTGCTGCTGGCCGCACTTGAAGGTGGAAAAGCCGCAGATCTTACCGGGGCCAACATTGCAGGCACCCGCCTGCTTTTACTTGAAACCGTCGCCTTAGACGATATCCGTGATGCCCCTGCCAAAGGTTTTGAACAGGCCGTTCAGCGCCTTTCTGCAAAAGGGGCAAAGATTGAACGCGGCCGCATCCCCGAGGTGGCCGAGGCGCTTTCCCTTGCGGGGCCGCTGTTCACCGCCGAAGCCTACGGTCTCTGGTCCAAAACAATCGAAGCCGCCCCCGACAAGATGTTCCCCCGCATTCTGGAGCGTTTCCGAATCGGAGGCACCATTACCGCCGCAGATTACGTTGCTGGCTGGCGGCGATTGGAAGAACTGCGCGCCATTTGGCTGAAACGCACCGCCGGATATGACGCCGTCATCCTGCCCACCACCCCCATTCCGCCGCCAGACGCGAACCGCCTGATGACCGACGACGCCTATTACGTCACCGAAAATCTGCTCGCCATGCGCAATACGCGCATCGCCAACCTGTTCGGTCTTTGCGCGCTGACACTTCCAACGGGCCAGCCGTCTTGTGGCATCAGTTTCATGGCCGCACCGGGGGCCGAAGAACGCTTGCTGCGTCTGGGGGCGGCGGCAGAGCGGGCTCTAGGTTAGGCCCCGGCGAAAAAGCCACAGGTCCACCCGCCAAACACTTCCCCTGTCAGCGTTTTTCTGGACCAACCTCCATTCTGGCGATAACGTAGCCAAGAACGGGGCGGTATGACCCCGGAACATGAGGCATGAATGGCACTACCAGAGCGGTTTTCGAACCTGCCCGACTATGCGTTTCCGCGTTTGCGGACGCTGCTGGATGCGCATGTGCCGGGCGGCGAGGTTATTCAGATGACCATCGGCGAGCCGCGCCACCCTATGCCGGATTTTGTCGGCCCGATCATCCAAGAAAATTTGAACGGTTTCGCCAGCTACCCGATCAACGAAGGCACGCCGGAACTGCTATCCGCCATCACCGCATGGGTCACCCGTCGTTACGGTGTGACCTTAACCGAAGATCGCATCATGGCGCTGAACGGTACCCGCGAAGGGCTGTTCAACGCCTGCGTGGCGCTGTGTCCGGAAAAGAAAAACGGTCAACAACCCGCCGTGCTGATGCCAAACCCGTTCTATCAGGTCTATGCCGTCGCCGCGCTGACCGTCGGGGCCGAACCGGTCTATATCAACGCCACCGCCGCCACCGGGCATTTGCCGGATTTCGAAAGCCTCGATCCCGCTTTGCTGGATCGCACCGCCGTGGTCTACCTCTGCTCCCCCGCCAACCCGCAGGGGGCGATTGCCAGCCGTGACTATTGGCGCACCCTGCTGACCTTGGCAGAAAAGCACGATTTCCGCGTCATGGCCGACGAATGCTATTCCGAAATTTGGCGTGAAGCCCCCCCGGTTGGCGTGCTAGAAGTCGCCGCTGAAATGGGCGTCGATCCGGAACGCGTTCTCGCCTTCCATTCGCTGTCCAAACGCTCCAACCTGCCCGGCCTGCGGTCTGGCTTTGTCGCAGGTGGCCCGCAATCCATCGCCGCCATGCGCAAGTTGCGCACATTCGCAGGCGCGCCTTTACCGCTACCTTTGCAAAAGGTTGCCGCCGCCGCATGGGGCGACGAACGCCATGTCATAGAAAACCAAGCCCTCTACCAAGAAAAATTCCGCATCGCGGACGAAATTTTTGGCGGTATGCAGGGTTACGCCCCGCCAGACGGCGGCTTTTTCCTGTGGCTGCCCGTCGATGACGGCGAGGCGGCAACCATAAAATTATGGACGCAAACGGGCGTCAAAGTTCTGCCGGGTGCTTACCTTTCGCGGGATACCGCCACGGGGAACCCCGGCAAAGGTTACATTCGGGTCGCACTTGTGGCCCCAAAAGATGAAATGCAGCGCGGGCTTTTACGGCTTCGTGATTGCCTTTACGGTTAAGGGACAGGGTTAAATGGCATCGTATCAGGCACGGCAGCGCGATCCGCTTTTGGATCAGAATGTATCGGCAATGCTGGAACGGCGGGGGCGTGAATTGCTGGGCGTCGGTCTGGTGGTGGCGGCACTTGTATTCTGGATGATGCTTGGCAGCTATTCCCCTGAAGATCCGGGTTGGATGGTCGCCACAGACGAGGCCGCGCAAAACATGATGGGCCGCTTTGGCGCGGCTGTTGCATCAACCCTGATCATCATCGGCGGCAAAGGGGCGTGGCTGATCCCGCTGATCCTTGCCGCATGGGGCATTCGATTCATTCTGCACCGCGGATCAGACCGCGCACTTGGCCGCATCGTGTTTGCCGTCATCGCCGTGGCACTGGCGTCGATCTACGCCGCCACCTTGGTGCCCGGCACCGATTGGGCACATTCCTTTGGCCTCGGCGGTCTGTTTGGCGATACCATCCTTGGCGCAATGTTGGGTTTGATCCCGGTACAGGCAGGCATTGGCCTGAAACTGCTGTCGCTGATCGTGGGCGCAGGCCTTCTTGGCATGACCCTGTTCGTCACCGGATTCAGCCTGCCCGAACTCGCCGCAATCCGCCGCTTCATGCTGGTGGGCCTGATCGTCACCTATTCCAAAATCATGGAACTGCTCGGCACCGGTGCCGCCACGACCGCCCAAGTGCTGGCTGACCGCAAGGCCGCCCGCCGCGCCATGGCCGAAGCGACAGCGCGTGATCCGCGTGTAAGCGGAGCCGCCACAGGCACTTGGGGTGCCCCCGCCGCGATGCGCGCCGATGCCCGCAACGCAGATGCGATACCGCCAAAAACCGGCCTTCTGTCCCGCATGCGCCGCGCGATTGCCGATCCGGAAGCCGAACTTCTGGAACCGGCCCTGTCCGCCCATGCCCTTAACGCCAGCCCGCCCACCGCAGACCGCATCCGCGACCGCATATCTGACGTGATCCGCGCGCGGGGCCAAACCGATGCCCCGATCAATCGCCGCGAACCCCCGGTGATGCGCAGCGCCAGCGCACCGCAAGTCACCAGCGTGGCAGGCCACCTCGCCACCCCGCAGGTCTGGGAAGATGAAATTGACGACGAATGGGGTGATGACGCCGCCGTTGATGCGCATCTTAGCGGCTATCAAGACACCGCAATCGCAGGGCCAGACCCCCGCCGCGCGATGGTACAGCATGGGGCACGTAAAACCCTGCCATCACGCCAAGCCCAGTCCGAGGCACAGCCAAGCCTGCGCTTTGAGGATGCCCCGCAAACCTACGATCTGCCGCCGCTGAACCTGCTGTCGGCCCCCTCTACCGTGCAGCGCCATACCCTGTCGGACGAGGCGCTGGAAGAAAACGCCCGCATGTTGGAATCGGTGCTGGATGATTACGGCGTGAAGGGTGAGATTACCTCGGTCCGCCCCGGCCCGGTTGTCACCATGTATGAACTTGAACCCGCGCCGGGCCTGAAAGCCTCCCGCGTGATCGGTCTTGCCGATGATATCGCGCGTTCAATGTCGGCGTTAAGCGCCCGCGTCTCCACCGTCCCCGGCCGTACCGTAATCGGCATAGAACTCCCCAACGCCACCCGCGAAAAAGTGGTCCTGCGCGAAATCATCTCCGCCCGCGATTTCGGCGATAGCACCATGCGCCTGCCCTTGGCGCTGGGCAAAGACATCGGCGGCGAGCCTATTGTGGCCAACCTCGCCAAAATGCCCCACCTTTTGATCGCGGGCACCACCGGTTCCGGTAAATCCGTCGCCATCAACACCATGATCCTGTCGCTGCTGTATAAGCTGACGCCAGAAGAATGCCGCCTGATCATGATCGACCCAAAGATGCTGGAACTCAGCGTCTACGACGGCATCCCGCACCTGCTTTCCCCCGTCGTGACCGACCCCAAAAAAGCCGTCGTCGCCCTGAAATGGGTGGTGGGTGAAATGGAAGACCGCTATCGCCGCATGTCGAAACTCGGCGTGCGCAACATCGAAGGCTACAACGGCCGCGTGCGTGAAGCCTTGGCCCGCGATGAGATGTTCAAACGCACCATCCAGACCGGGTTTGACGAAGACACCGGCGAGCCTGTGTTTGAAACCGATGAATATCAGCCCGTCACCATCCCCTATATCGTGGTGGTGGTAGATGAGATGGCCGATCTGATGATGGTCGCTGGCAAAGAAATCGAAGCCTGCATTCAGCGCCTCGCCCAAATGGCCCGCGCCTCCGGCATCCACCTGATCATGGCCACCCAGCGGCCCTCGGTCGACGTGATCACTGGCACTATCAAAGCCAACTTCCCAACGCGGATTTCGTTTCAGGTCACCAGCAAGATCGACTCCCGCACGATCCTTGGTGAACAAGGTGCCGAACAACTCCTCGGCATGGGCGACATGCTCTATATGGCCGGCGGCGCAAAAATCACTCGCATCCACGGGCCGTTCGTGAGCGATGAGGAAGTCGAAGAAATCGTCAACCACCTGAAATCCTACGGGCCGCCGGTCTATATGTCCGGCGTGGTTGAAGGCATGGATGACGACAAATCAGACGATATTGACGCGGTCCTCGGCATCGGTGGCGACGGCTCCGACGACAGCCTTTATGACCAAGCCGTCGCCATCGTTGCCAAAGACCGCAAATGCTCCACCAGCTACATCCAGCGCAAGCTTGGCATCGGCTATAACAAGGCCGCAAAACTGGTGGAACAGATGGAGGAAAACCACGTCATCACCACGGCCAACCATGTCGGCAAACGCGAGATTTTGCTGCCGGAGCATTGAGGAGTGGGTGAGCGGTGCCGGCAACGCCGGGCTCGCCTGTCCTGCGCAGCCCTTCAAACTGCGTTTGGCATGCGAAACGTGAACACCGTCAGCGCATCATCCGACGCCACATCCAGTGTGCCGCCATGCCCTTTTGCGATTTCAGATGCGATATACAGACCAAGACCAAGTCCCTCGCCATGCGGACGGTCATCGCCGCGCTCAAACGGCTCAAACAACGATTTACGCAGCGCAAATGGAATTTTTTTGCCCATGTTGGTCACCGACATCACCAGCGTGGTGCCGTCAAGTCTTGCCACCAACTTGATAGTCTGACCAAAAGCCCCGTGTTTCGCCGCATTCCCCAAAAGATTGGACAGAAGCTGCGCGATTCTCGGTCTGTCGCAGTTGATCAAGCATGGCAGATCGATCGTGACATCTATCGGATTGTCTGGCGTGACGGCATTCAATTCGGCAACAATCTGGCGCAGTGCCGGTTCCAGCCTTTCGCTTGCGTCACGCTCAATGATAATACCACCGCCTAGCCGCGTTCTGGCTTGATCCAGCAGGTTTTCGATCAAGGCCGCCATTCTGCGTACAGACCCTTTCATCAGCGCCGCAATCTCACCCGTCGCCACGCGGTGACCCCGGCGTTCCAAAATCCGCAGACCCGCATCCAGCGCAGAAACCGGCCCGCGCAGATCATGCGCCAGAATAGCTATGAATTGGTCCTGCACACCGGACAGCCTAAGTTCATTGGTCAGGGATTTCTGTGTCCGAAGTAGGTTTTCATCGCCAACAAGCCCTTCACCGATCAGCCTTGCAACCAGCCGAATCATAGCCAGGATGCGGTCGTCTTTCAGCAGCCTCGGTTGGGGGTCTATTGCGCAAAGCGTGCCAAAGAATGATCCGTCTGCGCGCCTGATCGGTACTGACACATAGCTGCGAAACCCATATTTGGCGGGTGTTTTGTGATCACAGTAAACCGGGTCAGCATGAACATCGTCGATCACAATCTCGGCGTCGAACAGCCTGACCTCATGGCACAGGGTGCTTTCAACATCCAACTCATCACCGGGCGCCAATCCAAATGAAATCCTGTCAAGCGCCCGACACGTCACCCAGCGCGATTCGGTGACCCTCGCCACCGCTGCAAAGCCCATGCCTGTCGCCAGCAACAGCATTTCCAGAAACACAGGTATTTGCGTGCTGCGACCGATTGCATCAATGTCAGATTGAAAATCGTGGCGAAAATTGAGATGAATTGCCGCACCGTTCATACCGTTCACCTTTGGCCATAAGCGAGGGAAGTTATGAAGGTCACAGCAACATCAGCGCTGCCCGCATACCAAAGATACGCACAGGTTAACGGGGCTAAGTCAAGTGAAGCTTGTATACGAAAGGCTAGTGCAGCTTGGCGGAAAGTCTGGTGATCTGGCTCTATTCGCGCGCTTTGGCCAGCAAGGCCTCTGGGGCATTACCTGCGACGCGACATGCCACCCCTTCACCCCGCCCTTTTCACGCCCAGCGCAATCGCCACGCCTGACGCACAGACCAGCGCCATTCCCGTCAGGCTGATCCCATCCGGGAAATGCCCGAAGACCACCCAGCCCAACACGGCCGCCCAGACCAGATGCAGGTAATTCACCGGGGCCAGCGTTGAGGCCGGGGCTTCGCGGTAAGCGGCGGTGAACAGATAATGTCCCAGCGTCGCCAGCACGCCCAGCAGGGCCATGCCACCAAAATCCCCCGCTGTCATGTGCAACTGATCCAACGATCCCAGCGCGCCCAAACAAAAGAACACCGACCCCACCAGCGCCGTCTGAAACAGCAATGCGACGGTGTTTTCACTGCCCGCAAGCAGCCTCGTCAGCAGGTGATAGGTGGTGGCAAGGGCTGCATTCATCAAAGCAAATATCACCCCAATCGGGTCTAACCCGGCACCGGGCCGCAAGATCAACAACACCCCCGCAAACCCCATGCCCGCCCAAAGCCATGCACGCGGGCGCACCTTTTCCCCCAACAAAGGCACCGCGAGCAGCATCACGGCAAACGGCGACAGATAGACAATCGCCACAGTCTCCCCCACCGGCATCAACCGCAGCGCGAGGCCCATGGTCAGCGATGCAAATGCAAGGCAAAGCCCACGCGCCAACACCAACCCCTGCCGTTTGACCCGCCAAAGATTGGCCCCCATCCGGGGATACAAAACCACCGTCATTAGCGCCAGATTGACCAGATACCGCACCGCCACCACAACCGTTACCGGATGAAGTGTCGTCAAGTGCTTGGTCAACACATCCGCTGCCGCAAAGGCCAGCGTGGCGAGGATGATCAGCGCTATGCCTTTGAGGGGGCTGGGTTGATAGCTGGTCATTTCACGTCTTATCCCGCGCAGAAAGTCTGGCCGTAATTACCACCTACCCCTCAGTTTTAACACAGTCATGCCCACAGGGTTTGCAGTCCAGCGCGGGTTCGTGCGCCAATGGCCGCAGCTTCCGCGTTGGATTTCACCACGCAGGCTGAATAGACCTCTCTGCCACCGGCACCCTTATCTGCTTCGCCAATTCCTTCGGCAATCCATGCCGAAACGCTTCATCCACCGAGAACTGCGGCAGGTTCTCGGCCAACAATTGCAACACCATATCCGACTGCTGCTTGTCTCTGATTTTCTTCTGCGGATCCCGATCGTCTCGCAGGGATAGCCACAGCTTATGTACCGCCCAATAACGTGGGTCAGGACAGCGCATTGGGGTAGGGAAGCCGCGCGCATCAATCACAACAACCTCAACCACCGGTGCGTTGACCAACCATTGCAGCCCTACAATTGGGGCAGGGCGAATATCGCCCGCCTCCGACCGTGCCGCCCCCGGCATCACGCGGTGGATGGGCGTCTGCTCGGGTCGCATAAATTCAATCATATAGCCTTTGTCATTGGTCAGCCGGAAATCCATCGTGCCGCGCGACTGAAAACTCGCATCAACAGCCTTTTGCATCAGGCGCGTCAAACCAATCTGTTCATCGGCTTCGGTCAACAATCGCAGCTGATTGCGGTCATCGACCAAGATATCCACATCCCCCGTGGCAGTTGAGGCCGCGTTGAACACCACTCCGGCGAGGCTTTCATAGGCATAAAGTGCGTTGGTGCCGATCACCCGGATCATGGCGCCCTTGTCATGTAGGCGCAAAGCCCGCAGCGCGCGCGCCGCCATGACAGGCAATCGCCCAGCGTTCAGGGATCGCAGGACAGCTGCCTGCCTTTCCATCTCGGCGGATAGAGAGGCCAGCCTTGCCTTATTGGCATCACGCCCCCTGTGGAAGGCTGCGTGTATTCTTTCAGTCTCCGGGCTGCGTCGGCCCAATGATTTCACAACACCCCGCTTGCGGCTATAAAGATACTCGTGGCCGCTGCGTTCCTCCCAGCCAAGTGATCCGCGAAAGCTATGCCGCCGCAAATCGTCAGCCGCGATCCATGCTCCCCACAGTTGGGACATATCGACCCTTTCCCGGATCGTTCTTGCATCCAACTCATTGTAATTCATCATTTTGGTAACAAAACTCTCAATTTATGATGCTTCATTACCAAACATAGCATTTTCAGATAGTTAATCAAGCATCCTGTGGGGTGGGCGCTAACCACTCAGCCTAACACGCCAGATTGCATCACCACACATCTACACCATTAAACCATTGACATTATTCATTTTGGTAACGCAATCCACAATTTCAAATAAATTATTACCAAACAAAGTATTTTCAACAGCTTAGGCTTACAACGCCCCACCCAACAAGTTTTCCAAGCCACAGTGGCATATCGCCACCCAAATCCTTGACAACACCTTAGCAATATCGAAAATATCCCATAATATCAAAGCACTAACCATCCATAACACGCGTGTTACCCTCCCCTCGGCAACTCTCCGCATCGTGACCCACCGGGGGGATGCAACCCGCCCTCATCCCCCTTATATTCCCTCCATGAACATCAAATCCGCCTTGCTTGCCCCGACCCTGATCCTCGCGCTCGCCTTCCCCGCGATGGCCGACAAAATCCCGCTGAAAGACCTGTCCGCCTATCTGAACAGCCTTTCCACGGCCGAGGCCGAGTTTACCCAGATCAACGCCGACGGATCGATTGCCACCGGAAAGCTGTTCATCCAACGCCCCGGCCGCGCCCGGTTTGAATATGCCCCGCCCGACAAATCCCTCGTCCTCGCCGGGGGAAGCCAGGTCGCGATATTTGACGCGAAATCCAACCAACCGCCCGAACAATACCCGCTGAAACGGACGCCACTGAACCTGATCCTCGCCGAAAACATCGACCTTGCCCGCGCGAAAATGGTGGTCGGCCATTCTGAAGACGGCACGTCAACCCGCGTCAAGGCGCAGGATCCCGAAAACCCGGAGTACGGGTCAATCGAGCTGGTTTTTACCGCCGATCCGGTTGAACTTCGCCAGTGGGTGATCACCGACGATGTCGGCAATCAAACCACGGTTATTCTGGGTGAGATGGTGAAAGGGGCCAAATTCCCGGCTTCCCTGTTCAGCATTACATTCGAGGCGGAAAAACGGAATTAACGGCAGCTGACCAGTTGTTCGCTATAGCTTGACGCCCGCGCCCCAACCCGCGCGGCGACCTCGATCAGCCAGGGCTTATCATTGTGGCTGCCCCGCGCGTATCCGGTGCGGCCCTCATGATAGGCAAGGTACTGGCTTTGCGCATCGCCCAAAGAAAGCCCCAGCTTTTCGCGGGTCTCGGTCATATACCAGCCCATGAAATCGGTGGCGTCATCAATCCGGTCCCGTCGCGCGCCGCCGCGGTTCTGATCATCGCGGTATTCATCCCACGTGCCATCCAGCGCCTGACTATAGCCATAGGCCGATGATTGCCGCCCCATCGGAATGATGCCCAGCGCAAACCGATGCGGGGTGCGCGCGTTGCCGACGAATTTCGATTCCTGATGAATGATCGCCATCAACACTGGCACCGGAACGCCCCACTTGCGTTCGGTATCCTGCATCGCACGAAAATACTGCGGACGTTCATCCACAATAGCGCAGGCGTTATCAAGATTGCGCGGCGCCGAAAAATTGCCACCCCCACACGATGCAAGGAACGACAACAGGATCGCCGCACGTAAGGTTCTGCTCATATGCCCCTCGTACGTTTTGTTTTGCCGATACCTTACGGCAAAATCAGTGCGGGGGAAATGGGCAAGGCGGCAGTTTCAGATCAGAAAAGCAAGAGTAAGCGGAAGTGTGACGATCGACATCACGGTGGAGACGATGACAAGGCCCGCCACCGCATCTGCATCGGCCCCGTATTTTTCGGCCAACAGGTAAGACGTGACTGCCACCGGTGTGGTAATCTGCAAGATCAGAACGGCAAGGGCTATGGGTTGCAGCCCAAACGCCCAGCCTGTCCCCACCGCCACGCCAAGGCACACAGCAGCGCGGCCGAGTGACAGCCAGAATGCCCGCCCGAATTGACCAACGCCGAGGCGCGCGATAGCAACACCCAATGTGATCAGCATCAACGGGATCGCCATCTGACCAATCAGATCAAGCGAATTGGTCAACCAAAGGGGCGTGGTCCAACCCTGCCAAAGAAACAGCGCCCCAAACAAAGTGGCGGCCATTGCGGGTTCCTTGATCACCCGAAAAAGCGACCCCCCGCCCGACACCAGCCAAATGCCGAAGGTAAAGCTCCACACCACCATGACCGCAAAGATCACCACGGCAAAACCAAGCCCCGCCTCACCAAAGGCAAACAGCGCCAACGGCAGACCCAGATTGCCGGTATTGCCAAAAATCAGCGGGGCGAGCCAGGTGCGCCGATCCAGTTTCAGACCGACCACAAGCGCCCAAAAAATAACCGTCAACCCGCCATAAGCCACCACAGATGCCAACAGCACCGATGTTAAGGCAGCCGGATCAATCTTGGTTTTCATCAACGCGGTGAAGATCAGGCAGGGCACACCCAGCGTCATCGACAGGCGTGTTACAAACTCCATCCGGTATTCATACCCGAATTTTGCCCATGCAAATCCGATGCCCGCAAGGATGCAAACGGGTGCCACAATCTGCATGACTGTCGTGATGAGGTTCACAGACTGTTTCCCTAATTATTAACCTGTTTGGTAGACATGCGATGCCTACAAGGATTATTATGGGTCTTGTAGGGGTATTGTATTATGTTCAAGACGGCGGCCAAGTATCATCTGGGTCAAATTCTGCGCCACAAGAAACATCCGTTCCGGGGCGTGGTGTTTGATGTGGATGCGATGTTTTCGAACACCGAAGCCTGGTATGACGCCATCCCCGAAGATAGCCGTCCGCGCAGGGACCAGCCGTTTTACCATTTGCTGGCCGAAAACGACCAAAGTTACTATGTAGCCTACGTGTCTGAGCAAAATCTTGTGCCAGATGACTTGGCGGGCCCGGTGGACCACCCTGATTTGGGCGATCTTTTCGGCGACTATGAAAATGGCCGCTACCCGTTGCAGTTTCAGCTGAATTAAACCTGAACACACCGATCTTTGGTTACCTTTTGCTAACACTCTGCCCTTAGGCTTTCCCTGATCAGACCCGAGGGAGGGTGTAAATGGATTTGGCGACAGAAACGCAGGATGATCTTTTGATCGTGCGTGCGATGGAAGACCGGATAGATGCCGCAGGTGCTATCCAATTCAAGGAACAGATGCGAAGCATTTGCCAAAATCCACAATCAAGGGTGATGCTGGATCTGTCACGTGTGGCATTTCTTGACAGTTCTGGTTTGGGTGCTGTGGTGGCCGTGATGAAATTGCTTGGGCCGGGCAGGCGGCTTGAACTTGCGGCGCTGACACCCACGGTTGCCAAGGTATTTCGCCTGACGCGCATGGATACGGTGTTCACCATTCACGATAGTGTTCCCAATGGCTTTCCCAGCGCCGTCTGATACCCCTTACGCCACTGGCACTGGCGCGGTTTTTCAGATCACCAGCACACCACTGGCCGTGCGGCGCGCGTTGCGGGAGGTGTTAGATCATTCGATCATGTCCGGCTTATCAAAGGACGCGCGCGGCACAGCGGAATTGGTGTTGGCCGAAGCTTTGAACAACATTGTCGAGCATGCGTATGGCACGGACGATGGCCAGATAGAATTGCAGTTGCATCAAACCGGCAGCAGACTTTCTTGTGATGTTTTTGATGCGGGCATGCCAATGCCAGAAGGCGAATTACCGGCTGGTTTGGCGCAAATTATTGGTGAGCATGACGATTTGCCAGAAGGCGGATTTGGCTGGTATTTGATTCGGACACTGACGGAAGACCTGACCTATAGGCGAATAGACGCCCGTAACCATCTGAGCTTTAAGTTAAATATCGAACAGTGACGTTTAAGTCTGCGCTATTGTTTCCGATCTCGGCGAATAGTCACTGAATCGCCGCGATTTTCCCTAAATACAGCCGCAGGTTGGTGGCACATTGACTGAGTAGCTGCACAAAGCTTCTCTCGGCGCCGCGATTAAAGTAGCCCCCACCCAGATTGTGGCGTCGAGATACTCTGTGCTTCCAAATCCCTGGTCCGCGCCCTACGGTTTGCCGCTTAACAAGAGGCAGCTAAATGCGTGATTTCCAACTTCCTGGCCGTTCGGCCGTGTTCGCCGGCAATGGCATGTGCGCCACCTCACACCCCTTGGCAGCTAAGGTTGCAATTGACACCCTGCAAGCAGGCGGCAACGCCGTTGATGCCGCCATAGCAGGCGCAGTTTTGCTGGGAATCTGCGAGCCACAGATGACCGGGATCGGCGGCGATTGTTTCGTTTTGGTGAAACCAGCCGGCGAAGAGCGGGTGATCGCGCTGAACGGGTCAGGCCGCGCCCCCAAAGGCTTGTCAGCGCATTCCTTGCGCGCGCGGGGGTTGACCGCCGTTCCAATAAACGGGGTCGAGGCGGTAACCCTGCCCGGCGCGATGGATGCGTTTTGCAGGCTTTCTGCTGATTGGGGACGCTTTGATCTGGCACGAACGCTCGCCCCCGCCATTCACTATGCCGACGAAGGTGTGCCGGTTGCCCCGCGCACGGCGTTCGATTGGGCAGAGGCCGCAGGTGATCTGCAGGGCGATGCGCGGCGGTTTTATTTGTTGCAGGGTCGCGCCCCGGCACCGGGACAAATGTTTCGTGCGCCGGGTCAGGCAGACGTTCTGCGCAAAGTGGCAACCCTTGGGCGGGCCGGGTTTTATGAGGGCGAGGTTGCCGAAGATATGGTCGCGTCCCTGCAAGCCATGGGCGGCACCCACCAGATGGATGATTTCGCCGCCGTTGCCTGTGATTATACCGATCCGGTTTCCGGCATCTACAAAGGCACCGAATTGCTGGAACATCCGCCAAATGGCCAAGGTGCCACGGCGATTTTGCTGCTGAACATTCTTGCCGAATTTGATCTGGCAGCACTTGATCCCTTTGGCGCACACCGCGCCCATATCGAAGCAGAGGCTGCAAAGTTGGCCTATGACGCGCGCAACCGGTTTCTGGCAGATGCCGATCATACCACGCGGCTGGCCCATATGCTGGCCCCCGAAACTGCCAAGGCTATGGCTGCATTGATAAATCCCGCACGCGCCATGCAAGCCGCAGCACCACTGACCGAGGCTGTGCATCGTGACACGATTTACCTGACCGTGGTCGACAAAGACCGCATGGCGGTGTCACTGATATATTCGGTGTTCCACAGCTTTGGTGGGGGGCTTGCCAGCGCAAAATTTGGGATCAATTTTCAAAATCGCGGGGCCGGCTTCACGGTCGAGGCGGGTCATCCGAACGAGGCGGCAGGTGGCAAGCGCCCGATGCACACCATCATTCCGGGCATGCTGCGCAAGAATGGCCGGGTGACCATGCCATTTGGCGTGATGGGCGGGGCATATCAGCCCAATGGCCACGCCCGGTTTGTCACCAATATGGTGGATTTCGGGCTGCATCCGCAGGCCGCAATTGATGCGCCACGGTCGTTTTCAGGCGAAGACGGCATGCTGGTGGAGCGTGGTTATGGCCCTGACGTTCGTGCCAAACTTGCCGAGATGGGCCATGATGTGCACATCCCGGATGGGCCGATTGGCGGGGCGCAGGCGATTTTGATCGACGATAGCGGCGTTTTGCAGGGGGCATCTGACCCCCGCAAAGACGGCTGCGCATTGGGGTATTGATAGGGTGGATTATAACGAACTGGCCACCACCATTGCCGCCCTGTGCCACGGTGAAACCGATACGGTGGCGCTGATGGCCACCGTGGCGTGCGAGCTGCACAATACCCACCCGCTGTCTGACTGGACCGGATTTTACCGTGTTGTGGGGCCGGACCTTTTGAAAATCGGTCCCTATCAAGGTGGGCATGGTTGCCTTGTGATCCCGTTTTCGCGCGGCGTTTGCGGGGCGGTGGCGCGCAGCGGAAAGTCCCTGATCGTGCCGGATGTGGAAGCGTTCGAGGGGCACATCGCCTGCGCATCGACCACAAAGTCGGAATTGGTTTTGCCCGTCTGGAATGGCAAGGGCGTGCTGTTGGGGGTGCTGGATTTGGACAGCGACACCCCCGCCGCCTTTACCGAAGTGGACGAGACGCGTCTGACCGCGATCCTTGCCGATGTATTCCGCGACGCGGCTTGAACTTATCCGGCGCAAAGTGGATTGTGCCCGCAAAAGCGGAGACGGAAAATGGCGCAGATAACCCTTCTGGATGGCGGCATGGGGCAGGAATTGGTGGCGCGGTCCGGCGATGTGCCGACCCCGCTTTGGGCAACGCGGGTGATGCTGGATCATCCGGGTATGGTGCGCGATATTCATGCGGATTATTTTGCCGCTGGGGCCACGATTGCCACAACCAATACCTATGCGATCCACCACGACAGGTTGGAACACTTTGATCTTGACGATCAATTTGAAACCCTGCATCAAAGTGCCGTATCACAAGCGTCTGACGCGCGGGCGGCGCACGGATCCGGGCGCGTTGCGGGGTCAATGGGGCCGCTGGTGGCCACCTATCGCCCCGAAGTGACCCAGCCGTTGGATGTTGCTGCGCCAAAATATGCCGAGATTGCAGCCCTGATCGGCCCGTATGTTGACCTGATTTTAATCGAAACCATGGCGTCGGTTTTGCAGGCCGAAGGTGCCCTGAAGGGGGCACAGGCGGCGGGGAAACCGGTTTGGCTATCGGTCAGTGTGAATGACCATGATGGGTCTGTCTTAAGATCAGATGAACCGATAGCTCTGCTTGGCCGGATCATTGACCAATACCGTCCGGCGGCGGTTCTGGTGAACTGTTCGGTGCCCGAGGCGATGGCGGTGGCGCTGGCCGAGGTGGCGAAGTTTGGGCTGCCCTACGGTGCCTATGCCAATGGGTTTACCCATATTTCGGGTAATTTTCTGGAAGACGCTGCAACAGTGGCATCATTGACCCATCGCCACGATCTGACGCCTGAAAAATATACCGAATTTGCAATGGGTTGGGTGGCCCAAGGGGCAACAATCGTGGGGGGCTGCTGTGAAGTGGGGCCAGCCCACATCCGGGCGCTGCATGATGCGTTGATCGTCGCTGGCCACCAGATTGTATGATTGAATTTACCTATACTCCGCCGATGGACCCTTTGGTTATTGTCTATGCCGATGATCAAGTCATCGTGTTGGACAAACCATCGGGACTGTTGTCGGTGCCGGGAAAAACCGTCGGCCGCAGCGACTGTCTAGAGCTTCGGTTGCGCGCAATGCACCCAGAGACATTGCTGGTGCACCGTTTGGATTGCGACACATCGGGTGTGATGATTTTTGCCCGATCAAAGGTGGCGCAAGGGTTTCTGGGGCAGGAATTTGAAAAGCGCCGGTCAGAAAAGACATATATTGCAAGGCTTTGGGGGCACCTGATGCCCAAACAGGGCCGTGTTGATCTGCCACTTTGTACCGATTGGCCAAACCGCCCGCGCCAGCATGTCGACCATGAAAATGGCCGTTCTGCGCAGACGGATTGGCAGGTTCTGGGCTATGAAGGGGATCAGACACGGGTTCGGTTGCATCCTTTGACGGGCCGAAGTCATCAGTTGCGCGTGCATATGTTGGAAATGGGCCACCCGATTTTGGGCGACCCGATCTATGCAACCGGGGCGGCTTTGGCGTTTCCGCGGCTGATGCTGCATGCGGAAAGCCTGTCATTGCATCATCCAAAAACAAAAGAGCGGGTGACATTTTCGGCGGTTTGCCCGTTTTAGCGATGTGTTTTATCCGTGCTTTTGCTGTGCATTATCCGTGCTTACGCGGTTTTTGCACTTTTGGCGCGATTGCGGTGCGATATGTGCAAAAAAGACTAGATGATCCAGCCCGTATCTAAGGCCTGCACCCAATCATCGAACTGGGCGGCTCGGGCACGGGCGACGGCGGATTTGGTATCATAGGGCACTAGGCGGTGGCTGACGGTCCAATTGGCACCTTGCCGGTCGAGGATGGCATAGGCGGCATGAGGTGTGCCTGCGCAAACATGGCGGGGCGACGGCGCAGAATGGTCGGTGAAGCCGGGGCAACCGACCGAGCCGGGGTTGACCACCAACCGGCCATCGGCAAGCCTGACCGCGCGGGCGACATGGGTATGACCGCACAGCATCAGAGATTGGGGAATGTCTTTGGCACGCGCGGTGATCTTGTCCAAGGGTGCACGGCGGGGGGTGCCGTCGGCGGTATAGGAGTCCAGCCAATAGGACAGGTCATCTTTTGGGGTGGCGTGGCAAAGGAAAGCGTCATCCACCACGGCAGTCGCGGGCAGGGTGGCAAGCCATGCCAGCGTTTCGGGGGAAAGATGAGGCAGGGCGCGCTTGTCCCAATCATCCATGGCGTTGGGGTCAGATAGCCAACGGTCATGGTTGCCGCGCACGGAGGCTGCAAACCCGGCACCTGCCAACAGATGCGCGGTACGGGCGGCATCCAAGGGGCCGGAAAAGCAATCGCCCAAGTTGACCAGCGCATCGGGCGATTGGTCAAGCACATCCACCAACACTGCCGCCAAGGCATCGGCATTGCCGTGGATATCGGCAAGGACGGCAATACGGGTCATTCTGCGGCGATGTCTTGATCGCTGTCCCAGCCGGAAATGGCTTTGACCTCCAGAAATTCCTCAATCCCCCAATGGCCGCCTTCGCGGGCGCGGCCCGACGCTTTGATGCCGCCAAAGGGCGACCCTGCGGCGCGTGATTTGCCATTCATTTCCACCATGCCAGACCGCAAGCGGCGGGCGAGGCGGTTGCGACGGGCACCATCGCTGGATTGGACATAGTTGGTCAGGCCGTAGGGGGTATCATTGGCGATTTTGACGGCCTCTGCCTCGGTATCAAAGGGGATGATCGACAGCACCGGGCCAAAGATTTCTTCGCGCTCGATCGTCATGCCGGGGGTGACATCGGCAAAAACGGTGGGGCGAACATAGAAGCCACGGTTCAGACCATCAGGCCTTCCCAAGCCGCCGGCAACAAGGCGCGCGCCTTCATCAATGCCTTTTTGGATGAAGCCTTGAATTTGGTTCCATTGGCGTTGGTTGACCACCGGGCCGATATGGTTGCCGGGTTCGGATGCGGGGCCGACCTTGATCGACGATGCAACTTCGGCTGCGATTTCCACCGCACGGTCATAGGCGGGGCGTTCGACCAGCATCCGGGAGGGTGCATTACAGGATTGGCCGGAATTGTTCATCATATGGCGCACGCCACGTTCCACCGCGCGGTCGTCGGCATCGGCGAAAATCAGGTTGGCCCCTTTGCCGCCCAGTTCCAGTGCGACCCGCTTTAAGGTTTGTGCGGCAGCAATGGAAATGGCGCGGCCCGCACCGGTGGACCCGGTGAAAGAGATCATTTCAATATCGGGATGTGCGGATAGTTGGTTGCCCACACCGGTGCCATCGCCGTTCACCAGATTGAACACACCGGGGGGCAGGCCCGCGTCATGGCAGAATTCTGCGAATAACAGCGACGACAGCGGCGATTCTTCCGACGGCTTTAGGACACAGGTGCAGCCCGCCAGCAGCGCGGGAATAACCTTGAGCGTGACCTGGTTCATCGGCCAGTTCCACGGCGTAATCAATCCGACCACGCCGATAGGCTCCAATGCGATGCGATCATTCGGGGCATGGGGGCCCAGTGGGCGGATCCATTCCATCTGATCAAACGCGGTGAGGAAGTTTTTCAGATGCCACGGCAGGCAGGGGGCCTGACTGTCGCGGCTCATATCCATCGGTGCGCCCATTTCCAGACTGATGGCTTTTGCCATTTCTTCAACCCGCGCTTCGTATTGGTCCAGAATTGCGGCCACGAAGGCACGGCGGGTGGCGCGGGGGGTGACGGACCATGTGGCAAAGGCGGCTTTTGCGGCGGCAACGGCGGCATCGGTATCGGCGGCATCGCCAAGCGAAATGGTGGCGCAGGGTTCTTCGGTTGACGGATCAATCACTGCATGGTCGCGCGGGGTGGCGGGTGCAACCCATGCACCGTCGATGTAAAAGCTGCGTTTGTCTTGCATGGAAGCCTCCGGAGTAATTTGATCATATTGTGGCAGTGTGAGTTCTGCTGTGCAAGTGGCACCAGAACGCAGGCTGTCATTGCAGTACGCTAGCGCAATTGTAGGAAAAAGTTTGCGGTTTTGCGACAGAACCTGAACGCAGTTCTCTTTTCATGGCGCAATAACGCAGGGGGATGAAACTTCGTTCCAATTGGATTATCTAACATGGGTAAGAGCCACCTGACCGGAGAACTGCCATGTCGATCCGCATCAATGATATTGCCCCCGATTTTACCGCCGAGTCCACTGCCGGGACCATCCATTTTCACGATTGGGTTGGCGATGGCTATGCCATTATCTTTTCGCACCCGCGCGATTTTACGCCCGTTTGCACGACCGAATTTGGCGCGGTGGCGCAGCTTGCGCCCGAATGGGCCAAGCGCAACACTAAGGTGATTGGCGTGTCGGTGGATTCGGTGGCCGATCATGAAAAATGGAAACGCGATATTGAGGCGTTTGGCGGTGCTGCCGCTGATTTCCCCATTATTGACGATTCGTCGCTGGTGGTGGCCAAGGCCTATGACATGCTGGCGGCGGATTACTATTTGCCAGCCGAAGGGCGCACGCCCGCCCATTCGCAAACCGTGCGGACGGTGTTCATCGTGGGGCCTGACAAAAAGGTGAAGCTGACGATGAGCTATCCGATGACCGTAGGCCGCAACTTTGCCGAGATTTTGCGGGCGCTGGATGCGGTGCGCGCCACCGACGGCGTGCCGCTTGCAACGCCAGCAAACTGGCTGCCGGGGCAGGATGTGATCGTGGCGCTGTCGTTGAACAACGAGGCGGCAGAGGCGCGGTTTGGCGCGCTGGATATCAAGCTCCCCTATCTGCGGTTTGCGAAGGCGCCTAAGTAACGCGCTTTTGGCGGGCAGGCGGGGGATTTCGCATCCCCCGTACCCCCTGCGGGATATTTGTGAACAGATGAAATTGGGCGTTATTGGTAGCGCGCGTAGCTGAGATCATCAGTTTTGATATCGGCTTGTCTGCCAGAAATCAGGTCGGCCAGCACGCGGCCTGATCCGGCGGCCATGGTCCAACCAAGGGTGCCATGGCCGGTGTTGAGCCAAAGGTTTGGGATGGTGGATGCGCCAAGGATCGGGGTTCCATCGGGGGTCATCGGGCGCAGGCCGCTCCAGAATGTGGCTTTTGATTGGTCGGCGGCACCGCCGAACAGGTCTTCGACCGAATGCTGCAGGGTGGATTTGCGCCGTTCGTGCAGGGTGTTGTTGAAGCCGGAAATTTCCGCCATGCCGCCGACGCGGATGCGGTTGCCAAGCCGGGTGATGGCGATTTTGTAGGATTCGTCCATGATGGTGGAAACCGGGGCTTTGATTTCGTTCACGATTGGCGCGGTGATGGAATAGCCTTTGACCGGATAGACCGGCAGGCGCATGCCAAAGGGCCGCGCCATCTGGGGCGAATAGCTGCCAAGCGCCAGAACGAAGGCGTCAGCAGTGATGCGGCCGACAGAGGTATGGACGGCGGCGATGGTTGCGCCGTCTTTTTCCAACCGGTCGATGCGGGTACCGAATTGGAAGGTGACACCTGCGGCCTGTGCCATGTCGGCAAGGATATTGGTGAATTTGAAGCAATCGCCGGTTTCATCCCCCGGCAAACGCAACCCTCCGGTGAATTTGGCACGGTTTGGGGCAAGGCCAGGCTCGGACGCTATGCAGCCATCGGCATCCAGCACCTCAAACGGCACGCCATCGGCCTTTAGCACCTTGATGTCTTTGTAGGCGGCATCGACCTGTTTCCCAGTGCGGAACAGTTGCAGCGTGCCGCGGCTGCGTTCATCGTAAGCAATGCCGGTGTCGGCGCGCAGTTGTATCACGCAATCACGGGAATATTCGGCCAAGCGCACCATGCGGCTTTTGTTGATGCCGTAGGCGCTGGATGTGCAATTCAGCAGCATCCGGGTGACCCATTCGATTTTGGCAAGATCGGGCTTTGCGTTGATGATCAGCGGTGGGTGGTTCATGAACAGCCACTTAACCGCCTTCATCGGAATGCCGGGGGCGGCCCAGGGCGAGGCATAGCCGGGGCTGATCTCGCCCGCGTTGGCAAAGCTGGTTTCCAGTGCCGGGGCAGGTTGGCGGTCGATTACGGTGACGTCATGCCCCGCCTTGGCCAGATACCAAGCGGAGGTGACGCCGATAACGCCTGCACCAAGGATGACGATACGCATGGGGATGATCCTGCTTAAATTGCTTGATCAGATACTACCGTAAGTCTGGTGACAGGTGCTGGCAAAATGCACGCCACCAAAGGCGATACACGCAAGATTATTGCAGGTATCAAGACTTGTGCCGTGATATCTTCGCTGTGCTGAGCAATTCATCGAAGAATAATTTAGCCAATTGAGTCACTGGTCAGCCGATCAGGCCGCCGTTTTCTTTGCGTAAAGCACGACGCGGGTATCCATTGGCACAGTGTCATAAAGCTGGGTCACATGGTCATTCACCAGCCGGACACAGCCATTGGAAACCGCCGACCCGATGGTCCAGGGTTCCGGCGTGCCATGAATGCGCAGGAATGTGTCGCCGCGCACATCATCAAACAGATATAGCGCGCGGGCACCCAGCGGGTTGTTCGGGCCGCCCGGCATGCCGTCCGCGTATTGCGCATAATGGCTGGGGCTGCGGGCGATCATTTCTTTGGTTGGTGTCCAGCTGGGCCATTCTTTCTTGGCCCCGACATGGAAAATGCCGGGAATGAACAAATCGCCACGCCCGACCCCGACGGTATAGCGAATGGCTTTTCCCTTCGGCAGCGTCAAATACAGCGAATAGGTGTTCGGATCGACATGAATTTCACCCGGTGGAAGTTTGTTTTTGATGCGTACTTCGGTGGGAAGTTGCGCCTCGGTCAGCGCCCAATCTTTGGGTTTGGTGCTGGCAAGGGCCGGGGCCGCCAGCAGAGTTGTGGCTGCAATCGTGGTGCCGATAAAATGGCGGCGCGACAGGAAAGGCGATACTGACATGGCTAAACCTATAAATCTGATGAGCTACGCTTTCCAAGATCGGTGATTCGGGCCAGTGCCGGACAGCGGCCAATTGCTGTATGGTGCAAAAAAGCCCCAGCTTTGGCGTGGCTGTCACGCAGAGTTTACCCGGGCATGTGGCGTGGGGATGGCCTTGTGCAGTGCCAGCCGTTCTGCCGCCGTCAGCTGTGCCAGGATCTGGTTCAGGACAAGCGTCACCGATTGCGCACGGCTAATCGGGCTGCCTGCGGCTTTGCGCAGCCATAGCCCGTCAATCATTGTGCTGGTGGCAAAGGACAGGGTGGTGAACTTTTCTGTCGAAAGGGTTGGCACAAAAACCGATGCCAGATTGGATGTCAGTCTGCGGTAAAAGATGCTTTGCAGCTTTGCGTAGTTTGCGTTGGTATGGGCTGCGGCACAGACGGACACCCAGGCGTTGGCGGTATTGCGATCAAAGGCTTCACCCGGAAAGTTGCCCTCTACAATCGCCTCGAACCGTTGCCAAGGGGTTTTGGCACGGGCAAGCCGGGCCACCACATCTTGCACCAAAACGCGGTTGGAATGGCGCACCATGCCAAACAGCACCTCATCCTTGCCCTTGAAGTAATAGGCGAGGATCCCGGGCGACATGCCCGCCTCGGCGCAGATGCGAGCGGTGGTCATGCCGCCAAGACCGTGCTGCATGAAGACACGGTAGGCGGCCTGCACCAGTTCAACACGACGGATATCTTCGATGCGGGTGCGTTTGGGTTTTGTGGCCATAGGTCTGAATAGCAGATCAATAAATTGTATGCCTATACAAAATATTATATTGACAGAAAGTTTGTATCGGTTGACCCTTGCCTGAAGCAACCTTGGGGGAAACGATATGCGTATCAAGATGACTATTTCCATGGCCTGTCTTGCGGCAACCGCGATGACCGCCGTTCCTGCATTTGCCGCAGACGCACCAAGTTGCGCCGCCGTGCGGATGGTTGATCTGGGCTGGACCGACATCGCCCTGACCAACACCACCGCCGAGGTGATTTTGACGGCCCTTGGCTATGCGCCGACGCAAACCCTGCTGGGGTTGGACGTCGGGTATATCTCGCTCAAAGAAAACAACATGGATGTGTTTCAGGGCAACTGGCAGCCTGTGCAAGACGTGCAATACAAAGGCTTTTTCGACGACGGGTCGGTCGAGGTTCTGGGCGTGAACCTTGAAGGCGCAAAATTCACGCTGGCGGTGCCAAAGTATGTGGCTGATGCCGGGGTGAAAAGCTACGCCGATCTGGCGGCTCATACGGCGGAATTTGACGGCAAAATCTATGGCATTGAACCGGGCAGCAACCAACCTTTGCTGGATATGATCGCGGCTGACCGGCACGGGCTTGGCAAATGGGAAGTGGTCGAATCCAGTGAGGCGGGCATGCTGACGCAGGTGGAACGCGCCGTCGGAAAACAGGGATGGGTGGCGTTTCTGGGGTGGGAGCCGCATCCGATGAACCTGAACTTCGATCTGGTGTATCTGGATGGTGGTGATCTGGAATATGGCCCGGATTTTGGCGGTGCCACCGTGCGCACCATCAGCCGCAAGGGATATGCCGCAGACTGCCCAAATGCTGCGAAGTTTTTCAGCAATCTGGTGTTCGATTTGGATTACGAAAACTTTGGCATGCAGAAAATTATGGGTGACGGCATGACTGCCGAAGATGCGGCAATGGCGATGATTGCCGCCGATCCGGCAAAGCTGGACGCATGGCTGGACGGGATCACCACATTGTCTGGTGAGCCGGGTCTGCCTGCCGTGAAAACCGCGCTGGGGCTTTGACCCAAGTATGACGCAAATGATGCGGGCGGCGGTGATGGCCGGGTTCGGCCAGCCGTTGCAGTTGGTTGATGTCGTTCTGCCCGTGCCGGGGCCGGAGCAGATTTTGATCAAGCTGCAAGCAAGCGGCGTGTGCCACAGCGACGTGCATATCTGGAAGGGTGAAAGCCTGCCGGATGTGGCACCCGATCCGTTTATTCTTGGCCACGAAGGCGTGGGCGTGGTCGTTGGCATCGGGTCTGGGGTAGCGGGTTGGCAGATGGGTGAACGTGCCGGGGCGGCATGGATCCATGATACTTGCGGCGTTTGCGAGATGTGTCTTGGCGGGCACGAATCTTTTTGCGCGGCACAACGCGCGCATGGCTTTCATGTGCCGGGGACGTTCGCCGAATACGTGGTGGCGCAGGCCGCTTTTGCAGTGAAGTTGCCGGGTGGTGATGCGGGCGCGCTAGCCCCTTTGATGTGCGCGGGGCTTACGGCTTTCGGCGCGCTTGAACGGGCGGATTTGCAGCACGGCGAGACATGCGCCATTTTCGGTTGCGGCGGTCTTGGCCTTTATGCCGTGCAACTGGCTGCCCGTCGCGGCGCGCGCGTGGTGGCGGTGGACAGTGACCCGGCCAAGCTTGATGCCGCTATGCGGATGGGGGCTGCGGTAGTGGCAAAAGCCGGGCCGGAGTTGGCGGCGGCATGGGTTGAGGCAAACCGTGCGCAGGTTGTGATCAACTTTGCCCCGACGCCGCACACATGGGATGCGATGGTGGCAGCCACCAAACCAATGGGCCGGATTGTGGCGGCGGCAATGGTATCAGACCCCGTGCAACTGGTGCAGGAATGGCTGACGTGGAGCGGGGTTAGCATTACCGGCACATCGGTAGGGTCGCGGGCGCAGATGGCGAAATTGATGGCGTTGCATGCAAGCGCGCCATTGCGGGCCGATGTAGTGGAAATTGGGCTGGAGGGCGTGTCAGACGCGCTGGCGGCATTGGCGGAAGGCCGCGCC
>JANOFE010000162.1:0-40381 GCA_031413495.1 Pseudorhodobacter sp.
GGCAAGCGCCATGAACGGCATGGTGTTGCATGGCGGGGTGCGCCCTTATGGTGGCACCTTCATGTGTTTCACCGATTACGCACGGCCCGCGATGCGGCTGTCGGCGTTGATGGGGGTGCCGGTGGTTTATGTGATGACGCATGATTCCATTGGCCTTGGTGAAGATGGCCCGACCCACCAGCCGGTGGAACATCTGGCAATTTCGCGCGCCACGCCGAATACGTGGGTGTTCCGCCCCGCCGATCTGGTGGAAACGGCAGAGGCGTGGGAACTGGCGTTGTCAG
Organism: Pseudorhodobacter sp.; assembly: GCA_031413495.1. Classification (GTDB taxonomy): domain Bacteria; phylum Pseudomonadota; class Alphaproteobacteria; order Rhodobacterales; family Rhodobacteraceae; genus JACMNW01. The sequence goes on from JANOFE010000162.1 coordinate 285, forward strand.
CCAAATCAACACCGTCGGTGATGGCGCTAAGCCGCCAGAACCTGCCTGCCCTGCGCAAGACCCATACCAACCAGAATATGGTGGCCAAGGGCGGCTATGTGCTGGCCGAAGCCACGGGCAAGCGGCAGGCGATTTTGATGGCGACGGGATCAGAAGTTGAGATCGCGGTGCAGGCGAGGGCCCTGCTGGAGGCGGACGGAATTGGCACGCGTGTTGTGTCGATGCCGTGTTGGGAATTGTTCGAGGACCAGGATGCGGCGTGGCGGCGCAAGGTTTTGCCGCCGGGGCCGGTGCGGGTGGCAGTGGAAGCGGGTATTCGCTTTGGCTGGGACCGGTGGCTGTTTGGCGAAGGCGGCCGGCGCGAAAAGTCTGGCTTTATCGGGATGCACGGCTTTGGCGCATCGGCCCCGGCCGAGCGGTTGTATAAGGAATTTGGCATCACCGCCGAGGCTACTGCGGCGAAGGTGAAATCGTTGCTTTAGCGCGCGCTCGGGGTCCTTGAAAGAAAGTCAGCTGGCACCCTTATGCGGTGCCAGTTTTCATTTGCGCCGCAACGTAAAGCGCCCTGCCCCATGCGCGGCAAGCACCAGACAGCCGCCCGCAATGGCCCAGTTCTTGACAAAAATCGTCATCTGCCAAGGATCGGTCGGGATGTAATGAAACAGGCTTGTGACTGCACAATAGCCCGCCAAAAGTGCGGCGAAGGGCACCAGCCAAACGCCTGTCAAAAGCGCCAGACCTGCGGCAAGATTGAACATCAAGGCAGGCCAGATCAGCCAATCGGGCCAACCCTGTGCGGCCAGAAGTGCCATGGCGGGAACCGGGTCAGATGCTTTTTGCAGGGCACCGCCCAAAAACAGCACTGCGATCAGACAGCGCCCAATCAGGGTGGCAAGATCGTCGATCAATGCGCGGATTTCCTGCCACCAAAGATCATCGCCCAAGCCGGGCCGACCACCCGCGTTGCGACCGGAATCAGCAGCAACCCAAGGGCAAGGCCAAGAACCCCGTCAATTCCAGCTTTCACCAGCCATTCAACAAAACCACTGGCCGCAGGCACGCTACGCCCAACCGCCGCTGCCCAATCATGGATGTGATGACCCAGCCACGGCCAGCCCAAGTCTTCCATCCCGTGAATGATGATCGAACCGCCAACCCACAGCATTGCCGCTGTGCCGACAGTTGACAAAAGGCCCAAAAGGACCGGCATGCCACGCACCAGCCCCCGCCCAAAAGCCCGTGTCGACGCCAAACGACCACGGGCGGCCAGCAAAAGACCCAAGTCATCCATTTTGACGATCAGGGCCACGGTGCCATAGACGGCAATTGTGATCGCAGCGCCGACGATGGCAAGTGTGATCGCTTCCATCCAGAAGGTGCTTTCAGGGATGGCGGCCAAGGCGATTGTCATAATCTCTGCCGACAAAATGAAATCGGTCTTGATCGCACCTGCGACTTTTTCCTCTTCCAGATGCTTGGGATCTTTGGTGTCAAAATCTGCCTCGACCGCCGCATCGGCATGGGGAAACAGGATATGAAAGACCTTTTCGGCACCTTCAAAACACAGATAGGCCCCCCCAATCATCAAAAGCGGCGTGATCCAACCTGGAGCAAAGTTTGACAGCAGCAAAGCCGCAGGCAGCAACACGATCAACTTGTTCTTCAAAGAGCCCAGAGCAATGCGCCAAATGATCGGCAATTCGCGATCAGGCTCAAAACCGGTGACATATTTTGGCGTCACAGCGGCGTCATCAATCACCACACCTGCCGCCTTTGCGCCCGCTTTTGCCGCCGCAGCCGCAATATCATCCACCGATGTAGCCGCTACTTTTGCAATTGCCGCGACATCGTCAAAAAGGGCTAGTAATCCGCTCATCTCTGGCTCCTGTGCTTGGCGCGTGCTGCAGCCTTGTTCGTCTCATGACAAAGACGGTGGCGTTACGCAACGCGGCAGGCTATCTAGCGGTGGATTAAATGGCGCATCGTGACGGTCGGGCAAGGTTTGCGGGTCGATCTGGCAAGGAAAACCAAGTGACAAACCAGATTGCGCTTTATCTTGCTGTGCTGATTGTTGTTTTGGTTTTGCTGGATGTGACGTTCAATGCCGCTGCGGCCATGCTGTTCTTGCTGCGCAAAATGGTCGATCTGGTGGAGTATTTGGAATTTTGGCGCTAACCCCCGCAATAACCGGTTGAAATTTTGTCGCTTCTGGTCGATTTGACGCGGTGAGTGGTGTGTCAATTCAAGGCGGGCCGAAAAGTGTTTAACACATGTTTTGAAGAGGGAAATGCAACATGACCGTCAAAGTGGCCATAAACGGCTTTGGCCGTATCGGGCGCAACGTCTTGCGCGCAATCATCGAATCCGGGCGCACAGATATTGAGGTGGTCGCGATCAACGATCTTGGCCCGGTGGAAACCAATGCGCATTTGCTGCGGTTTGACTCCGTGCATGGCCGGTTTCCGGGCGTTGTGAAAACCACCGCCACAACGATTGATGCCGGTCGCGGGCCAATTGAAGTGTCCGCAATCAAGAACCCTGCCGACCTGCCTTGGGCGCATGTTGATATTGTTCTGGAATGCACGGGCATCTTTACTGACAAAGACAAGGCGCAAATTCACCTTGAAAACGGCGCCAGCCGGGTTTTGGTGTCTGCCCCTTCGGCGGGTGCAGATAAGACGATTGTTTACGGTGTGAACCATGACACGCTGACAGCCGCCGACGTGATTGTATCGAATGCGTCCTGCACCACGAACTGTCTGTCGCCCGTGGCACAGGTGTTGTACCGCGCCTTCGGCATCACCCGTGGCTTTATGACCACGATTCACAGCTATACCGGCGATCAACCAACGCTGGACACCATGCACAAGGATTTGTACCGGGGCCGTGCTGCGGCCTTGTCGATGATACCCACATCAACCGGGGCGGCAAAGGCCGTGGGTCTGGTTCTGCCGGAATTGAAGGGCAAGCTTGACGGTGTGGCCATTCGGGTGCCGACGCCGAACGTGTCTGTGGTTGATCTGGTGTTCGAGGCAAGCCGTGCAACCACGGTGGAAGAAATTAATGAGGCGATCCGGACCGCGGCCAATGGCCGGCTGAAAGGCATTTTGGCGTTTACCGATCAGCCCAATGTCAGCTCTGATTTCAACCACGATCCGCACTCTTCGATCTTTCACATGGACCAGACCAAGGTCATGGACGGCACGATGGTGCGGATATTGGCGTGGTATGATAACGAATGGGGCTTCTCTAATCGCATGGCTGATACGGCCGTGGCGATGGGCAAGTTGATCTGATTATTGTTTACTTTCAAAAGAAATGGCGCTTTCGGGCGCCATTTTTTGCTGCATTACCTATGCAAATTTTGCATAGCCGCACCGCAGCATTGGGCGTTGCGACCCATGCCAAGGTTTCCTAAGTTTATCGCAAGCGAGAAGAACAAGCAGACACTCGCGGATGAAAAGGAGACTATGATGATTAACGTTATTGATATGCTGAAAGAGGCCGCACGCAATTACGCGCTGTACCGCACAACGCGCGATGAGATTGCAAACATGCCGCTGGATGTGGCATTAGACCTTGGGATCTACCGTGGTGATGCAGAACGTATTGCCCGCGAAGCTGTTTACGGCAAAGCCGCTTAAAGCTGACTTTCCACCATCCAAACGACGACCCGGGGGCCATTTGGGCCCCCTTTGCATTTATAGTCCTTGGCCAATTAGGCCCCCTTTGCATGCCCGGCAAAGCGGGCCCGCAGGGCTACGGCGACGGGGGGGGTTACAAACTTTGACACGTCACCGCCAAGACGCGCGATTTCCTTCACCAGCTTTGAGGCAATTGCCTGACGGCGGGCGTCGGCCATCATGAACACCGTCTCGATCGACGCATCAAGCGCGCGGTTCATGCCAACCATCTGAAATTCGTATTCAAAATCGGCAACTGCACGAAGGCCGCGCACGATAATTGTAGCCCCAACATCGCGGGCGCAATCTATCAGAAGGTTTTCAAACGGGTGAACGACAATCTCACCGCCAGTTTTTGCTATGATCGCGGCACATTCCGCTTCGACCATGGCGACCCGTTCCTCTAGGGTAAACAGAGGCCCCTTGTCGCGGTTGATGGCCACGCCAATCACCAAACGGTCCACAAGTGCCATGGCGCGCTGAATGATATCGACATGCCCAAGTGTCACCGGATCAAAGGTGCCGGGATAAAGACCGATGCGCATAGAGCCCCCCAAAAGCCAGCATTTGCGCCACGCAACAATATTGCGCAGCGCAATGCAAGGCTGAAACCTGTGTCAGAAGCCTTTGATCATGCCTTCAAGCGCGTCTTTGTCGGCCGACAGTTCCATCAACCGGGCTTTCACCACATCACCGATGGAAATGAGGCCAACCATCTGGTCGCCTTCCATCACGGGCATATGGCGAAAGCGGCCATCGGTCATTTTCTGCAGCACATCATCGGTGCGGTCGTGGCGGGTGCAGGACACGATTTTGGCGGTCATGATGCTGTCGACGGATTCGGTAAGGCAGCCGGGCCCACGACGGCCCAATTCGCGCACGACATCGCGTTCTGACAGAATCCCCGCCACCCGGCGCCCATCGGGAGAAACGATCAATGCCCCGATGCGGCGCGCGGACAGTGTTTCCGCGGCTTTGCCGACGGTGGTGCCCGGGGGCACGGTGATCACCCCTTCATCGGATTTCGATTTCAGGATTTGGCTGACAAGCATGGTGGCCTCCCTCTCATTCCTTGACGGTCTGCCCGGATGGGAATTCTGTCAAGACAAAGCTTCAAGCCTTTGAACTTCCGTGCGGATGCCATCTGCAAGCCGGGTTGCAAACCGGTTCAAGCGAACTGCGCGCGCATCATCGGCGTGGCGGATCAACCAAAACGCGCGGGTCAGATGCACGGTTTGCGGCAACACCTTGACCAGTTCTGGCGCGGACGGCAGCGCGAAATCATGCACCACGCCAATCCCTGCCCCGTGGCGCAGCCAGTTCAGCTGCACCGAGACTGAATTTGACGCCAGTGGCACCGCCCCCGCACCGATCTGGGACAGGTAGTCAAGTTCCTTGTCAAAGATCATATCCGGGATATAGCCGATAAGGCGGTGGTCGTGCAGTTGCGCGAGGTCTGTGATTGCAGGGTGGCGGGCAAGATAATTATGGCTGGCGGCAAGGTGCAATTGGTAGTCGGTCAATTTTTGCACGGTCAGGCGGCCCGCTTCGGGGCGCGATACGGCGATAGCAAGATCCGCCTCGCGTTTGGACAGGTTAAAGACACGCGGCAGGGCCACGATCTGCACCTCTAGCCCCGGATTTTCATCACAGATCGCAGCCAGCACTTGTGGCAGCAGATAGTTGGCACAGCCATCCGGCGCGCCGATGCGAATTTGGCCGGTCAAACCTTCGGGGCCAGACAGCGCCTCACGCGCGCCGACCAGGGCGGACTCGGCGCTTTCGGCATGCGGGATCAACCCAGTGCCCTGATCTGTCAGAGTGTAGCCTTGCGGAGATTTGAGGAAAAGTCGCGCGCCAACCGCGTCCTCAAGCCGTGCAATGCGGCGGCCCACAGTCGCTGGGTCTAGTTTGAGAGATTTGCCCGCACCGGACAGGCTCTCAGAGCGCGCGACAGCCAGAAAGACGCGAAGATCATCCCAGTCCATGCATACCCTTGCATTTTTGCAAAACCCTTTTGAAATATTGCCTCTGTTTCAAGCATTTTTGCAAGGGTAGAATTGGCACACCAAAAGGGAGAGTTGCGATGAAAGAGATCGGTCACTGGATCAACGGGAAATTGGTTGCGGGAACCTCGGGCAAATTTGCCGATGTGTTCAACCCGGCCACAGGAGACGTGCAGGCCCGGGTGGCTTTGGCGTCGGTTGCGGAATTGGATGCCGCAGTGGCGGACGCCGCAAAGGCACAGGTGAAATGGGGGGCCACTAACCCACAGCGCCGCGCGCGCGTGATGATGGAAATGGTGCGCCTCTTGAACCGCGATATGGATGCGCTGGCCGAGGCGCTGTCGTCCGAGCATGGCAAAACCATTCCCGATGCCAAGGGCGACATTCAGCGCGGGCTGGAGGTGATCGAATATTGCATCGGTGCGCCGCAGATGTTGAAGGGCGAATTTACTGATAGCGCCGGGCCGGGGATTGATATGTATTCGATGCGCCAGCCTTTGGGTGTGGCCGCTGGCATCACACCGTTCAACTTTCCCGCGATGATTCCGATGTGGAAAATGGGGCCTGCGCTGGCTTGTGGCAACGCCTTTATCCTGAAGCCGTCTGAGCGCGCGCCGACCGTGCCCTTGATGCTGGCAGCCCTGATGAAAGAAGCGGGTCTGCCAGACGGTGTGATGCAAGTGATCAACGGCGATAAGGTGTCGGTCGATGCAATCTTGGACAACCCAACGGTTGCTGCGATTGGCTTTGTCGGCTCCACCCCGATTGCGGAGTACATCTATGGCCGTGGTTGTTCCAACGGCAAGCGGGTGCAGTGTTTTGGCGGTGCCAAGAACCATATGATCATCATGCCGGATGCCGATCTTGATCTGGCGGCAGATGCGTTGGTGGGTGCGGGGTTTGGGGCTGCAGGCGAGCGGTGCATGGCGATTTCGGTGGCGGTGCCGGTGGGCGAGGCCACAGCAAACGCGCTGATCGAAAAACTGATCCCGCGGATCGAAAAGTTAAAGGTCGGCCCTTATACCAGCGGCAACGACGTAGATTATGGCCCTGTGGTCACAGCGGCGGCCAAGGCCAATATCCTGCGGCTGGTCGAGTCGGGCGTGGCTGCGGGTGCGGATTTGGTGATCGACGGGCGTGACTTCAAGTTGCAGGGCTATGAAGATGGCTTCTTTGTCGGTCCGCATCTGTTTGATCATGTGACCACCGATATGGAAATCTACAAGAAAGAAATTTTCGGCCCCGTTCTAAGCACGGTGCGCGCCAAGACCTATGAAGAGGCGCTGAAAATCGCCATGGACAACGAATATGGCAATGGCACCGCGATTTACACCCGCGATGGGGATACGGCGCGCGATTTTGCCAACCGGATCAATGTGGGGATGATCGGGATCAACGTGCCAATTCCGGTGCCACTGGCCTATCATACCTTTGGCGGCTGGAAGAAATCTTCGTTCGGCGATTTGAACCAACATGGGCCAGACAGTTTCCGGTTCTACACCCGCACCAAAACCATCACGGCACGGTGGCCATCGGGCATCAAGGAAGGGGCAAGCCTGAACTTCAAACCGATGGAGTAAGGGATTGGCCAGATAGAAATGCAAAAGAGAGGGGCAAGCCCCTCTCTTTTAATTTACAATCAGCTAAGTTTTAGATCAGACCGCTGCACGCTTGCGGCGCAAAGCAGCAAGGCCTGCCAAGCCAGCCAGCAACATCAACCCTGCTGCAGGCACTGGCACCGCCGAAGGCACCGGGCTGTAATAAACCGAACCGTGCGACAGGTTTTTCCCAAGCGTCGTGCAACCATTCACATTGCAACGTTCACGCTGGATGTTCCAGGTGCCGGACAGTGCCGACGCCAAGTCACCAAGCAGGAATGCACCAAACTGGTGACCGGATTTGAGCACGATCATCAGCGGACCCATGCCGGAATAGCTGGTAATCGCCCAAGTCCCGGACGCAGAGTTCTGGCCAGTCGCTTCAGCTTCGATCGACCCATCGCCAGCAGTCGGATCCGTTGACACACCAACAATCCAATTGGTCAGACCGAAAAAGTCCAGATCATTTTCAGCAATACCGTGCCGTCCAAGATCATTACCAGCCATACATTGGGCATCAGAAGCACCGTCAAGTGTGAATGACACATGGTTCACCACACATGTGGCCGCGTTTGCCGATGTTGCAAGGAACATTGCGCCTACAATAGCCGCGATCCTAGTTCTAAAATTCATCATCATCACCCCGATAATACGATACCTACCACCCTCAACATATAGCAATGCGTATAGGTAGCGCGAGCGTATTTTGCGTTTACGTCCAATTTACAACTATAGATTGCAGTCAGAGACGACGCTCAATCCAGAGCCCAGAATGAGAGCGGTTTATGGGTGAAAATTAATTAAATTCGTCAGTATTCTGAAACATTTGGAAACACTGCAAACGACGGCTTTTGTGACTTCGCGCCCAGGATCAAGCCGATCTTTGAACCCGATGCTACAACCGCGATTCGTGGCAGAGGGTGTGTTGGCTGAACGTCAAAGTTGTGGGTGTCAAAAATGCTGTGCCCCCTTGTCGCGAGCCTAACCAAGGTGCGTTGGTTTTTTCCGGGTCGTGCCGTCTGCCCATAACCCATTGCACCCAAGGCATCTGGCAGCTAGACGAACGCACTGCCCTGCCCCGCATTCGGAGCTTTGATGTACCGTGTCTCTCCCTTTGTGCGAAATTTCGCTTGGGCGCTGCTGGCTGGTATGGCGCTTGCGACGCTATGGGTAAATCTGTTGCCTGCCAGTTATTACGACGTCATTGAATGGCGTTTGGCAGATTTGGATTTGCCGCGCTGGATGGCGGATCAAACCACCAGCGTGACGCCACTTAAAATCGTTGGCGACGGCTTGATGGCGTTTTTCATGTTTTTTGTGGGCAAAGAGCTGTGGGAATCCCTTGTGTTGGAACGCGGCGCGCTAAGCGGGCGGCGCGCCTTGGTGCCGATGGGTCTTTCGGTTGGCGCGATGATCGGGGCTGCCGTTGTCTGGTTGCTGGTGTCGGGTATGATTGAAACTGCCGAAGAGGCAGAGTTTGCCACCGGATGGGCCGTTCCTTTGGGATCGGATGTTGTCTTGTGCTACCTGATGGGGCGCTGGGTGTTTGGTGCAGGCCATATGGCGCTGCATGTCCTTCTTTTGCTGACAATCTCGGCCGATATTATCGGGCTTTTGGTCTTGGGGCTGTCTGCCCCCAATGTGTCACTGCGCCTGCTTTGGTTGGCGTTGCCGTTGATTGCAAGTGTGTCGGCATGGTTTTTTGCCGGACGTAGCCCGTCGGGATTTGCATCAGAGCGGCGCAAACGACAAACGCTTTATCTGTGGCCCTATATCAGCGCGGGTGTGATTGGCTGGATCGGGGTCGCGGCATCTGGATTGCCGGCAGCCCTGGGGTTGCTACCGATCATACCGGCCATTGCCCATGCCGACCGCGCCTTTGGCTTGTTTGCCGAGGCCGAAGCCTTGCTGCACGACCCGTTGAACCGTTTGGCACATTTTCTGATCCGGCCGTTGGGCGCGATCTTGTTTCTATTCGGATTTACCTTTGGTGGTGTTGATCTTGCAGCCTTTGCACCCACCACAATTGTGGTTTTGGCGGCCATGTGGATTGGCAAACCTATGGGTCTGGTTGCCGTTTGGGTGGTGTTGGAACGCTTGGCCGGAATGCATCTGCCGCATGGTTTGGTGCGCCGCGATCTGTATCTGATCGCTTTGATCATGGGGATTGGTTTCACCGTACCGGTTCTGGCGCTGGACCGCGCCTTGCCAGGTGGTGCCATGCAAGAAGCGGCAAGGTTAGGCTTTGCGCTAAGCCTTTTGGCGGCACCGACGGCACTGGTGTTGTCGCGCCGCCGCTTCAAGCGGTGAAACAGACGGATTTATTTTTCAAATTGTTGTCAACCGGCGCAGTTTCGACATACTGTTGCCAAATTGGAAATGCTTAGTGGCATGGCCAGTCCTAATCTGTGACGAAAGCTAGAAAACAAACCCGGCGTTAATGCAATGCCGGTATCCGGGGAAAAACCCTGGCAGTGAGGCGCAGGCCATGAGGCGTGCATGATCGAGTTTGAGAATGTCAGCAAGTCCTTCTGGACGGGCAAACAACGCAAGGTCATTCTGGACCGGGCGTCGTTTCGCGTGGAATTGGGCAACTCATTGGGGATTTTGGCAGCCAATGGCACGGGCAAGACCACCGTCATCAACATGATGGCCGGGTTGGAAAAACCCGACGAAGGCCGGGTGACACGCACATCGCGTATTTCATTCCCGCTGGGGTTTATGGGCGGGGTTGTCAGCAAACATACCGCAACCGAAAATGCCCGATTTATCGCCAGGCTTTACGGACTGGACCCAGACTATGTCGAAAGCTTTTGTCGTTGGCTGTGCGGGTTAGAGGAATATTTCGATATGCCGCTTGCCATCTACAGCGCGGGCATGAAAGCGCGGTTTTCATTTTCCCTGATGCTGGCATTGGAATTTGATATCTATCTGATCGACGAAGGCATGCCCGCGACGACCGATGTCGAGTTTAATCGCAAGGCCGGGTCCTTGCTGCGGGATCGTCTGAAAGACGCGACGGTGGTGATTGTGTCGCATCACCCCCAAACGCTGGAAAAGTTTTGCCGTTCGGCCGCTGTTTTGAAAAACGGGCAGCTCTACATGTTCGAAACCCTGGAAGAGGCGAAGCGACTTTATGACTATCAAAGTTAAAGCCAACCGGTTTCGAATTCGCCGCCCCGAAACCGCGCGGCCCGCGCCGCCGCCGCTGCCCGCAATGGACGATATGTTGCTGCCGATGGATGACGGGTTTGGGCCTGAACCCTTTCCAACGGCGCGGGCGGCGACCCCTGCCCCGCCCCCACACGATGCTGCGGCTGAGACGGCAATTGATGCGATCAGGCGTGAAGGATTGACCGGCCGGCAATTGCGATTGGCGCGCCGCGTGGCAATGCGAAAAGGCTTGCCTGCAACGTCTGATTTTGATGCGGTTCGTTTGTTGCGCGCCGCAGGCATTGACCCGTTTCAACGCAATTCCATGCTGGAACTTGTCGCGTCCGAAGGGCAAACACCGCCAACCCTATCGCGCGAGCTGCAAAAAAATCAGCCCGATGATGGTATCCGACTGCCGCAAACCACAAAGCCGCTGACTGTGCCAACCACCGGGCAGCGTGCCGAGCAAAGCCTTGCTGCGGATGTGATGAAAATTCAGCGCGACATGGCAAGGCGGCGAAAGCGCAATCTTGCCGTTATGTGTGTGCGGCTGTTCTTCTTTGTGTTCATGCCGACGCTGTTTGCAGGCATATATTATTACAAGATCGCGACGCCGCTGTATTCAACACGATCTGAATTTGTCATCCAACAGGCCGAAGCCAAGGGTGTTGGGATGAGCGGGCTGTTCAGCGGCACCCAGTTTGCAACCTCGCAAGATTCAATTGCGGTGCAGGGCTATTTGCAATCGCGCGAAGCAATGAAACGGCTGGACAATGATCTTGGTTTTCGCGCGCATTTTACGCAGCCGCAGATTGATGCCCTGCAACGGCTAAAACCAGATGCCACCGACGAGGCCGCGTACAAACTTTACAAGCGCAACGTGAAGATCGCCTATGATCCAACCGAAGGCTTGATCAGAATGGACATAATCGCGGCCGATCCTGAAACGACGGCCGCATTTTCACGCGCTTTGATTGGCTATGCCGAGGAACAGGTTGATCACCTGACAGAGCGTTTGCGCAAAGACCAGATGCAGGGGTCCCGTGAAAGCTATGCCGAGGCCGAGGCCAGCATGCTTGCGGCCCAGCGAAATGTGCTTGAACTGCAAGAAAAGTATAAGATTTTGTCATCTGAGACAGAAGCGTCGTTGATATCGCAGCAGGTCTCAACGCTCGAGACGTCGCTGTCGAAGGATCGACTTTCTTTGGCAGAAATGGAACAGAACCTGCAGCCGAACCAAGCCAGAATGGAGCCGCTGAAACGGCGCATTCAGGCGTTGCAGGACGAGATCAGTTTGCTGCGATCAAAGCTGACCGAAGACAGCCAGGATGGTCAGTCTTTGGCGCAGGTGCAAAGTGAACTGCTGGTTGCCAAGGCAAATGTCGAGATCCGTCAAATGCTGTTGTCGCAGTCGTTGCAATCGCTGGAAACATCGCGGATCGAGGCCAATCGGCAGGTGCGCTATTTGTCCCTGTCGGTAAGCCCGGTTGCACCAGATGAGCCAACGTACCCGCGCGCATTTGAAAACACGATGGTTTCGATGCTGATTTTTGCAGGGATATATCTGATGATTTCGATGACCGCCGCAATCTTGCGCGAACAGGTCTCGGCGTAAGGAGCAGGCATGAAAGATGTTGTTTTTGGTGGTCTGCGGGTGGGCAATGCGCAGCCGCTTTTGGTGATCGCAGGGCCATGCCAGCTGGAAAGCCTGGATCATGCGCAAACGATTGCCGGCACGATGGCCGAAGTTTGCAAGACCGCAGGCGCGCAATATGTGTTCAAGGCCAGCTATGACAAAGCCAACCGCACCTCGCTTGGCGGGCGGCGCGGTTTGGGCATGGAAGCGGGGCTAAAGGTGCTGGAGACGATCCGCGCCACAGGCCTGCCGGTGCTGACGGATGTGCATGACGCGGGCCAAGCGCGCGAGGCGGGCGCGGTGGTGGATGTGATCCAGATACCGGCGTTTCTGTGCCGTCAGACTGATTTACTGCTGGCTGCCGGGGAAACCGGGGCGGTGGTCAATATCAAGAAGGGTCAGTTTCTGGCGCCATGGGATATGGCGAATGTGGCGGCAAAAGTGGCCTCTACCGGCAACGAACAGATATTGCTGACCGAACGCGGCGCAAGTTTTGGCTATAATGCGTTGGTGACGGACATGCGCAGTTTGCCGATCATGATGCGCACCGGCTATCCGGTGATCATGGATGCGACCCATTCCGTGCAACAACCCGGCGGGCTGGGTGGATCAAGCGGCGGGCAACGCGAATTTGCCCCTGTGATGGCGCGGGCTGCCGTATCTTTGGGGATTGCGGGGGTCTTCATCGAGACGCATGAGGCCCCTGACACCGCACCATCCGACGGGCTAAACATGATCCCGCTGTCACAGATGGCGGGCGTGATCGACAGCTTGATGCGGTTTGATCAATTGGCAAAGGCAGACCCTTTATGGGTGTAAGTGGCCAGATTTTTCTAAACATTTTGGGCAATATCTGCGGGTGACGTTTTTACCTCCCGATGTTGGATATCGGATCAAGCCACTTGCCCCGCAGCCCAGCCCGACGACCAGGCCCATTGAAAATTATAGCCGCCCAACCAGCCCGTTACATCAACAACCTCACCTATAAAATAAAGCCCCGGCACTGCTTTTGCTTGCATCGTGCGGGCATCAAGGGCGTCAGTATCGACACCACCCAAGGTGACCTCGGCTGTGCGATAGCCTTCGGACCCCACCGGAACCACCCGCCAGCGATGCACACGGTCCGCGATCTGCGCAAGCCTGGCACGGGACAGTTCAGCCAGCGGCAGCTCGATTGCAAGATCAGCCTCTATATGCCGCGCAAGGCGTTCGGGAACGATGCGACCAAGGGCTGTGCGCAAGGCGATGCGACCCGTTTCAGATTTGATGATTTGCAGCGAAGTCGCGCAATCCTGACCCTTTGCAAGGTCAATCAAAAGTGCATTCCCCTCTTGCCAGTAGCTGGAAATCTGCAGAATTGCCGGGCCGGACAAACCGCGATGGGTGAACAGCACCGCTTCATCAAAGCCGGTTTTATCTGCGGTTACGCGCCCCTGAACCGACAGCCCAGCAAGCGGTTTCAGATGCATCAGGTCCTGTTCGGCAAAGGTCAGTGGCACCAGCGCTGGCCGGGTTGGCACGATGGGCAAGCCAAATGATTGGGCCAGATGATAGCCATAGGCGGTTGCCCCCATCTTGGGGATGGACTTGCCACCTGTCGCCACAATCACGGACTGTGCTGTTACGGGGCCACGCGCCGTTTCAATTTGAAAACCGGTTTCTGTTTTGGCAACGGCACCCAATGCGCAGCCAAGCCACATCTGCACGCCTGCGTCTGCCATGGATTTTGTCAGCATCGAAATAACCTGGGTTGCCGGGCCATCACAAAACAATTGGCCGAGCGTTTTTTCGTGCCAAGCAATGTTTGCGCCGTCCATTCGGGCGATGAAATCCCATTGTGTAAAGCGTTTCAGGGAGGAAAGCGCAAAACGCGGATTGCGGGATAAAAATCGTTCGGGCGCTATGCCGAGATTGGTAAAATTGCACCGCCCGCCGCCCGAGATACGAATTTTCTCGCCCGGTGCTTTTGCATGATCAATGATCAGCACCCGCCGGCCACGATTGCCCGCTTCCACAGCGGCCATCATGCCAGCGGCCCCTGCGCCAAGAACAATCACATCTACATTCATGCCCGCGTGTTAGCGCGGTTGCAGCGAAACGGCAACGCATGCCCAGCTGTGTGACCCTAGCCCTTTGGTGCATAGCCTGCGATCAGGTCAATCACGCGATCGGTCGTCAGGATCGGCGGAATGACGGTTAGAAAACCGCCCCTCGCATCCAGCAAATAAAGAAAACTGCCATGCGCAAAAACATCGCCGTGTTTTGCATCTTGAAACACAAGGCTGCTGTCGATGGAAAAGGCGTTGTAGGCCGCGCGCAGGGCGGCCTGATCACCGGTCAGACCGATAAAATTTGGGCTATGCTGGCGTAACGCTGGCCCCAGGGTTGCGACCGTGTCGCGTACCGGATCAACGGTGATCAAGACCGGGGTAAGCGCCACACCGCGCACAGCAAGACCCCGTTCGACTTCGGCCATTTGCGGCAAGGCAACCGAACAAATCTCGCGGCATGACGCATATCCGAAGAACAGCAATTGCAAGTTACCCTTTGGGTCGGCTTCGCTGCGCGGTTGGCCGGTCTGATCAATCAAGGTAAACGCCCCGCCAAGATCAAACGGCAACGGCAAGCCTTCAAGCGCAGGCAGGACTTTGATTTGCGCATGAGCGTCGGAATCAGACTTGGACTGGTGCACTTTGCCGTCATGTGCCAAGGCGGCTGTTGCAACCCCAAAGGTCATCACAAGCCACAGACCGCGCAAGATCACTTGAACGCCTCAGCGATGAAAGCGGCATCTGCATCAAGACCCAATCCCAGATAGCCGGTCGCAGCGATCCTTGCATTGACGCGCGGGTCGCGGCGAAACCAAGGGTCTTTGCCTGTGTTATCCGGGTTGGCTGCTTGCCAATCTTTTGTCCATTTGTTGGCTTTGACCCAATCCGCCGTTCCCACGGCGCGAATCTTTTGCAGCTGATAGATATTGGCAGCCCCTATATCGGGATCGGTCAGCATAAGACCGTCAACCTCGACCAATTCGCCGCAATAGGGCAGCAGGTCACTGGCAGCGCCCGAAAACACCGGTTGTCCATTTTTGTTTGGATAAACCAATGCGTTGTCGGCCATGCGCAAAAGCCCGAGCTGGCGCTTGCCAGCACCACAATCAGCCGGGCAGTCGGCGGTTATTTCACACAAGATATCGACTACTTTTGCCTCAAACCGGGCGGGGTGTTCGGCGTAAAGGTTCCAGGATGTGGCTTCCGACCCCGCCGAGAAATCTTGCGCAGCAACGGCGTATGGCACGGCAAAAAGCGCAGAAAAGATAAATGTTTTCAACACGTTCATCTGCTTGTCCCTTTCATTTTGGCGCGGGAATGGCGAAATCGGGCACGACGCCGTAATCGGCATGTGTCAGGCGGGTGATGCCGTCGTTCTTTACGATTTTTGAAACAACGATGTAGTTCAGCCCATCCCGGCGATACAACATGCCATCCGCAGTTACGGTATCTGACGCCATTGAAAGCTGCGTATCGCCACCGTTTGACCCATCATCAGCGTCAATCTTCAGCACCATATAGACCTGGCCATCCTCGCCAAGCAGCCCCACCGGCACACCCCCCGCCGAACACCACATGGCGCAGGTGTGATGTGATGATCCGACCACAGCATCCGGCCCCCCCATGACGCCCGAAAAATAACACCAGGTATCAATAAATTCGCCTTTTATCGTAACGCGTTCGCCCTCTGCCGCGGCAAAAGCGAAAACGGGCAGGCAGGTAAAAAACAGCGCAGAGCAGAGCATGGTAAATTTGAATTTCATGAAATTCCCCCCGATTCTGCAAAGATGATACCGGCAAATCCGCAAAACAAATGTCACGAGCTGTTTATCACCCTGTGAAGAACGGCCAATCTTAGGCGCTTAGGCAAAGGGCAGACCTGAAAAGCACGAAAAGGCACTTGCGGGGCCAGTGGGGCTTCGCTACATACCCGCGCACAGTTGGGGCGTCGCCACGCGGTAAGGCATCGGTGTTTGGTACCGACATTCGGAGGGTCGATCCCTCCCGCCCCAGCCAGTTCACAGACAGGCAGGTCCGCAAGTGGCGTTAATTGCGGCGTGCAAGCGCTTGGTTCATCAGGGAAAGAACCGCGTCCGACGGAACATCCTCCGCAACAAATGCGTCCCCGATGGCGCGCGCCAAGATAAACCGCAACTTGCCGTGTACGGCTTTTTTATCCTGCGCCATCAAAGACAGCAGTGCCTCGGCACCTGGCAGATCGCCGACGATATCAGCGATATCCGTTTTTAGACCCATCGCCCGCAAATGCGCGCGCACGCGGCTTGGGGCCTCTTGGCTGCACAAGCCAAGCTGTTGGCTAAGTTCAAAGGCAAGGGCGCATCCGATGGCCACGCCCTCACCGTGCAACAGGCGGTCGGAATATCCGGTGGCCGTTTCAAGCGCATGGCAAAAGGTGTGGCCAAGGTTCAACAGCGCTCGTTCGCCCTGTTCGGTTTCATCGCGCGATACGATGCCGGCTTTCATTTCGACAGACCTGCGCACGGCATATTGGCGCGCGTCCAGGTCGCCTGCCGCAAGAGCGGGCCCAAGTTTTTCCAACCATTCAAAAAAGTTGGCATCGCCAAGCAGGCCGTATTTCACCACCTCGCCGTACCCTGACAAGAATTCGCGGGGGGTAAGGGTGCCCAAAACATCAATATCCGCCAACACAAGGCTTGGCTGATGGAAAGCACCGATCAGGTTTTTGCCCTGTCGGCTGTTGATACCGGTCTTTCCACCAACCGAACTGTCAACCTGCGCCAACAATGTGGTGGGTATCTGCACAAAGCGCACACCCCGGCGCAGTATTGCGGCGGCAAAACCAGCCAGATCGCCGACAACACCACCGCCAAATGCAACAATCACGTCGCCGCGTTCAACCTTCTGTTCCAGCAGCCATTCAACCGTCCGCTCGGCCTGTTGCCAGCCTTTTGTGGCTTCGCCCGGCGGCAATGCAAGCGCCGTCATCAGAATGCCCTGTGCCAGCAGCGGTTCGGCCAAACGCACAAGATGGGCCGCAGCCACGGTTTCGTCGGTGATCACCGCAACTTTCGGGCGGTTAAGAAGCGGGGCAATATCATCCGCAACACGCGACAGCAGACCGCGCCCAATACGCACCTCATAGCTGCGTGGGCCAAGGTTCACCTCGACTACATCAACCGTCATAGTGCCACCTCTTCCAGAACGTCTGATCTGGTGGCCAAAGCCTGTGCAACACGCTGCGCCATCTGATCGACACTCAGATCGCCCGCGCTATCAACAACCAGATCGGCACCCGAATAAAACACCTCACGCTGCGCCGAAAGCATCACCAGCGTCTCTCGGGGATTGGACGTGCGCAGCAAAGGCCGGGTTGTTTTATGGCGCACGCGCTGCCACAAAAGTTCGATATCCGCCCGCAGCCAGACCGATATGCCCGCATCATGGATCAGTTGCCTGTTGCCCTGCGACAGGAATGCCCCGCCGCCCGTTGACAAAATGCAAGGCGTGCCGCGCAAAAGCCGGGCCAGAACTTCGGTTTCACGGGCCCGAAAGAACGCCTCTCCGTCGCGTTCAAAAATCTCGGCGATACTGCGATTTGCAGCCGATACGATTTCGTCATCTGAATCAAGAAATGGCACGCCCAAAACTTTTGCCAGCGCAGTGCCAACAGCCGTTTTACCGGCCCCCATCATGCCAATCATCACAACCGTTTTTTTCAATCGCCCCATTGGACCGCAGGCCCCCGCACACATTTCAATCACGCCAAGCCCATTTGTTTGCAGCGGGCAATCGCCGAACATAATCTTTCTTTCTTGAATGGCGTGAACTCTGCCGAATTGCCATATACAATCGACCAAACAGCGCGCCAGATTACCGCGTCGCACAGAAACTGCAGGAGGATTGTCGGCATGATGCGTCTATTCAAAGTGTTGCTAACACTCGCGATACTTGGATTGGCCGGATTGTCGGGCTATGCCTATTTGGGCAATCTGTCGCCCCAGCAAAATGAAATCAGGCAGCCGGTGGTGTTGAATGCCGATTAAGACGGGTATTAGCTTCGTGTGGGTGCTGGCCGCGTGCCTGTCGGTTGGACAGGCGGCGCAGGCAGAAGCGCCCCTGTCAGCGATTGATTGGCTTTCGCAATCGGTATCAGCGCCCGTTGCAACCCCGTTGCCTGCTGAACCGGCCGTAGCGGGCAATGCCCTTCCCAGCACCGTGGCGGTTTCAGTGATAGGCGGGCCATCACCCGATGCGGTAGGTTTGTTGTCATCGCAAGTGACCGGCCTGCCCCGCAATCTTTGGGGGCTGGGGCTGACCGAAGAAATTGCGGCCCTTGTTACGGCAGAACGCGTTGATACTTTGCCCGCGCTGCAGCAATTGCTGATCACGGTGCTGCTGGCCGAGGCGGACGCGCCCGCCGATGCGGGCACCCGTGGCACGCTGTTGTTATCGCGCATCGACAAGTTGCTGGATATGGGCGCGCTGGACCAAGCCGAGGCCCTGCTTGCCGCCAGCGGATCAACGGAAGCGGATCTGTTTCGACGCAGCTTTGATGTGGCCTTGCTGACCGGATCGGAAGATGCCGCCTGCGAAAAAATGCAGACCGCGCCCAATCTTGCACCGACGTTTCCAGCGCGGATATTTTGTCTGGCGCGGTCCGGGGATTGGAACGCGGCGGCGCTGGCGCTGCGCACAGGGCAGGCCTTGGGCTACGTCACCCCCGAGGACGACGCCCTGCTTGCGCGGTTTTTGGACCCGGATTTGTTTGAAGGCGAACCGCCGCCGCCTGCCCCCCAAAAGCCAACGCCATTGGTCTGGCGCATGTTCGCGGCCATCGGCGAGCCGTTGCCGACCAACAATCTTCCGGTCGCCTTTGCGCATGCCGAATTGCAAGACACATCCGGCTGGAAAGCACAGATCGAGGCCGCAGAACGCTTGGTCCGGGCCGGGGCAATTTCACCTAATGTGTTGCTGGCACTTTATACCGACCGGCGGCCAGCGGCATCAGGCGGCGTGTGGGACCGGGTTGATGCCATCCAAGATTTCGAGGCCGCCCTGCAAAAGGCCGATGCTTTGGCCATCAGCCGTGCATTGCCAATTGTGTGGGCACAGATGATTGCGGTGGAACTTGAGGTGCCCTTTGCCACACTTTATGGACAGGCCCTTGCACAGCAAAAGCTTGACGGCGAGGCCAGCAAATTGGCGTTTCGGATCGGGTTGTTGTCGGACCAATATGAACGCATCGCCACGGCGCGCTTAGCTGTGGACCCAGCCGAGGCGTTCCTGATCACTTTGGCGCGCGGAAAGGTGGCCGATGCGGTGGCCCCCGACAGCTTGGGTCGGGCGATTGCCCCGGCGTTTGACGATCCAAAGCCCGCGCCAGAGGCCCTGGTGTTGCTGGAACAAGGCAGGCTTGGCGAGGCGGTTCTGATGGCGATCGACCGTGTCGGGCGCGGCGTGCAGGGGGATCTGCGCGGCGTGACCGAAGGCCTGTCCCTGCTGCGCCATGTGGGCCTTGAAGATGTCGCACGGCGCACGGCGCTTGAGTTGATGCTGCTGGAGCGGCGGGGCTGACCGAGCATGACCGTACAGACATCCCGCTGGATTTCGATCTTTCTGGAAGCACAGGCCGCCGAATTGGGGGCTGCGCGCAATACTTTGCTGGCTTACGGTCGTGATTTGAAGGATTTCGCAGGTTGGCTGGACCGGCGACGGCATGATTTTGCAACGGCCATGCAGGGCGATGTTGAAAATTATCTGATCTTTTGTGCGGCGGAAGGTTTGTCAAAAGCAACACGTGCGCGGCGATTGTCGGCGATCCGGCAGATGTACCGGTTTGCGCATGACGAAGGCTGGCGGGCTGATAACCCGGCCCTGCGTCTGAAAGGGCCGGGCCGCGACCAACGCCTTCCCGGCACGCTTGACCACGCCGAGGTGGAGGCGTTGCTGCTGGCCGCCAAAGGATATGGTCGTGCAGATGTTGATCGCAAACGCAATTGCGCGCTGCTGGAACTGCTTTACGCGACCGGCATGCGCGTGTCCGAACTGGTGGAACTGCCGGTCGCGGCAGTGCGCGGCGCGCCTCGGATGATCCTGGTGCGCGGCAAAGGCGATAAGGAACGCATGGTGCCCCTGTCACCGCCCGCCATTGCGGCACTGGCCGATTGGCTGGTCATGCGCGACCGCGACGACGATCTGGCGCGCCTGACGGGCAAGGTGCAGTCGAAGTTTTTGTTTCCGGGGCCGGGTGTGGCGGGTCACTTGACCCGTCAGCATTTCTATTTGCTGATCAAGGATATTGCTGCGGCGGGAGGTGTCTCGCCTGCCAAGGTGACACCGCATACCCTGCGCCATGCGTTTGCCACGCATCTTCTGGCGGGCGGGGCCGATCTGCGCGCCATCCAGATGCTGCTGGGCCATGCCGATGTCGCCACGACCGAGATTTACACCCATGTGCTGGACGAACACCTGAAAGAACTGGTGTTGGAACATCACCCTTTGGCAAAGAAACCTTAGCGCTTGGCAGGCAAATGTGGATGCCGGTATTGTCGAAAGACAGGCGTCAAATCAAAAGCCTGAACTGTGTTTGGCGATACTATACCGTCGGACACACTTTAGCGTCGCGATCCGAAAAGTGACCCCAAAACACCCCGCACAATGGCTTGCCCGCCTTTGGTGCCAAGCTGGCGGGCGAAGCTTTTGGCGAAGGTGGTGCCAATGGAATCGCCCCGGCTTTTGGCGGCAGGTTTTGGGGTGGCTGCTCTGTTTTCATCATAGCGGTGCGCCGATTTGAAGTCATCAAAGTTGATGCGCAGATCGCCCTCTTGCGGCTTTGCTTGCGCGGCTGCGTCACGGGCTGCGGCGTCTGATTTCGCACGAAGGCGCTCGTAGGCGGACTCGCGGTCAACCAATGCATCGTATTTACCCTGCATTGGCGATGCCGCCATCAGGGCCGCACGCGTTGCCGGATCAATCGGGCCAAGCTGTGATGATGGCGGGCGCACCAGCGTGCGCTCTACAATGCCGGGTATGCCTTTCAGTTCCAGAAACGAGGTCACAGCCTCGCCCGTGCCGACATCGCGAATGGCCTCTTCGGTGGCAAAGCGGGGGTTTGACCGATAGGTATCGGATGCCATCCGCAGATCTTTTTGGTCTTTGGCGGTGAAAGCACGCAAAGCATGTTGCACGCGGTTGCCAAGCTGACCCAAAATATTCTCTGGCACATCGGCCGGATTTTGGGTGATGAAATAGACGCCAACGCCCTTGGACCGGATCAAGCGCGCCACCTGTTCTACCTTCGATACCAAGGCTTTGGGTGCGTCTTGAAACAGCAAATGCGCTTCGTCAAAAAAGAACACCAGCTTTGGTTTGTCGGGATCACCAATTTCGGGAAGGTTTTCGAACAGTTCCGACAACAGCCACAACAGGAATGTCGCATAAAGCCGCGGCGATGACATCAGGCGGTCGGCGGCCAGAATGTTAATCCGCCCTGCCCCAGTCTCATCGCAGACCATCAGGTCGGCCAGGTCCAGCGCGGGTTCGCCAAACAACTGAGCGCCGCCTTCGTTTTCCAGCACCAGCAAACGGCGCTGGATGGCCCCGATAGAGGCGGTGGACACAAGACCGTATCTTGTGCTGATCTCGGACGCATTTTCGCCAATGAACACCAAAAGCGCCTGCAGGTCTTTCAGATCCAGAACCGGCAGTTGTTCTTCGTCGGCAAGGCGGAAGGCGACGTTTAACACGCCTTCCTGCGGTTCGGTCAGCTCCAGCAAACGTGACAGCAACAAGGGGCCCATTTCAGCGACGGTTGCCCGGACCGGATGACCCTTTTCGCCGAACAAATCCCAGAACGTGACGGGAAAAGTCCGATATTCAAGTGTGTGACCAATGGTCTGACAGCGGGCCATGAACGCGTCATGCAACTTGTGACTTGCTGATCCAGCGGCCCCCATGCCCGAAACATCGCCCTTCACATCCGACAAAAAGACGGGGACGCCTGCGGCAGAAAACCCTTCCGCTAAAATTTGCAGCGTCACGGTTTTGCCGGTGCCGGTGGCCCCCGCAATCAACCCATGCCGGTTGCCGTATTTCAAAAGCAGGGATTGCGGTAAGGCATAGCCTTCACCGCCGCCGCCTACGAAAATGCTGTCTTCACCGCTCACGCCTATTCCTCCACCGCTGTCCAAAGCCGGTTTGGCGAAAAGGGCCATCCCTGCGTTCGTAATGAAAATACATTGTTAACCCCTTTGTGCCAGTGTTGATCGTGCAGGGGCGGCACATATCCCGCAACTGCGATTTGCGTCCTCCCTGTTTGACTTGCCGCGCCCTTGAAAAGGCGTGGTTTTTTTTGAAAACAATTCACAAAACAACCTGCGGTTTTTGTGTTGACGCAACCGGCGTTCAGCCGTAGTTTCGCCGCATAAAGTCGGCCAGTCCGACAGGGAGCAATAATGAATGGGAAAAGGGCCGGTCTTCCGGCCC
The DNA here is from genome assembly GCA_031413495.1 of Pseudorhodobacter sp. Lineage (GTDB taxonomy): Bacteria > Pseudomonadota > Alphaproteobacteria > Rhodobacterales > Rhodobacteraceae > JACMNW01. The sequence goes on from JANOFE010000162.1 coordinate 22,878, forward strand.
TTTTTCAGTTCAGGCGACCGTCATGTTTCAGGATCTGGCAGTTTCCCGCCGTGCGCGCGCGCGCCACCCCGCTTTTCGGGCCTGACTTCGGAAAAAAGTCATGCTACATCGCGACCAACCGCATCAGGACCAGACAGGACTGTTCATGAAAAAATCACCCTTTATGCTTGCACTTTTGCTTTGTTTGACTGCCATTTCGCCAGGGCATGCCCAGGAAGCCACCGCCCCGGCGGATCCTGCGGTCACGACCGACACCGCACCCCAAGGCGATGCGGCAACTGGAACCGATCTTTCACTTGGCACCGAAGTGGGGGGCGCCGATGGCCCGGGCAGCACCTATGTTGCCGCCAATTTTGACAGCTGGGAGCAACGCTGTGTGCGCGCTGCAGAAGGCGGTGTTGATACCTGCCAGCTTTACCAACTGCTGAAAGATGCCAAGGGCAATTCAGTTGCGGAAATTACAATGTTTGGTTTGCCCGCAGGCCAGGAAGCCGCCGCAGGTGCGACCGTTATTGCGCCGCTCGAGACGCTGTTGACAGAAGGTCTGCTGCTGCAGGTCGATACCGGAAAGGCAAAAGCCTATCCTTTTACCTGGTGTTCCACGATCGGTTGTGTGGCGCGCATCGGCCTGACGGCTGGCGAAGTGGAGGCGTTAAAGAAGGGCGCAAAAGCAACCCTGACCATCGTGCCGGTGGTGGCACCAACGGAAAAAGTGTTGCTTGATGTCTCGTTGAAGGGCTTCACTGCCGGGTTCACAGCGGTAAATGACATCAATGCCAAAGCCGACGCCGCAGCACCCCCGGCCCCCTAACGACAACAAAGAAATTGTTTTGACGCCACCCCGAAACGGGTGGCGTTTTGCATTCAGGCCCGGCGCAAGGCCAAAACAGCGTTCAAGCCGCCAAACGCAAACGCATTCGACAGGCAAACGTCAACCTTTGCGTCGCGCGCCGTGTTGGGGACCACATCCAACGCGCATTCGGGATCGGGTTCTTCATAGCCAATGGTCGGCGCAATCACCCCGTCGCGCAGCGCCATGATGCAGGCCAGCAATTCCACCGCCCCTGTGCCGCCGATCAGATGACCATGCATGGATTTGGTCGAAGATATCATCAAACGGTCGGCATGATGGCCAAAAACATCTGCCACCGCCGCACATTCGGTTTTATCGTTGGCAGCCGTACCAGTGCCGTGTGCGTTGATATAGCCTACATCTGTGCCATTGATCTTTGCGTCGCGCAGCGCGCCCGAGATTGCCCGCGCAGCCCCTTGTTTGGATGGCATCACAATATCGGCGGCGTCTGACGTCATGGCAAACCCGATCACTTCGGCCAGAATGTCCGCCCCGCGCGCACGGGCATGCTCATAATCTTCAAACACGAAGACTGCGGCCCCTTCACCCTGCACCATGCCATTGCGATTAAGCGAGAAGGGGCGGCAGGCGTCCTTGGACATAACACGCAGACCTTCCCACGCCTTGATACCACCAAAGCACAGCATGGATTCCGATCCACCCGTCAGCATGACCTTTGCCCCACCTGCCCGCACCATTTGAAAAGCCAATCCCATCGCATGGTTGGAACTGGCGCAGGCGGTGGCCACGGTAAAGCTGGGGCCTTTTAGGTTGAACTCCATCGACAAATGGCTTGCGGCCGCGTTGTTCATCAGTTTCGGCACCACAAACGGGTGCACGCGGTTTTTACCTTCTTCATAGACAGCACGGTAATTGTCATCCCAGGTGTTGACCCCGCCGCCTGCGGTGCCAAGTACCACGCCCGCATCGTAGCCAAGGCGACCATCGAAATTTAACCCAGACTGGGCGACGGCCTGCCGCGCCGACAGCAGCGTGAACTGGGTGAACTTATCGTACAGAACAATCTGTTGACGGTTGAAATACGCCTCTGGATCCCATTTATGCACCTGCCCGCCGATCTGGATCGACAGCCGGTCCTTGTCGCGGATATCCAGCTCCGTAATGCCGCAGCGGCCCTCGCGAAAGGCGGCAAGTGTGCCCGGCACATCATGCGCAAGGGCGTTGACAGTGCCCGCCCCGGTGATCACGACGCGGTTCATGTGACCTTGGACGCGATCAACTTTTCGACGGCGGCAACCATGGCCGCGACGGATGAGATATCGAAATCCGACTGCGTTGGTTCATTGGCGTTGAAAGGAACCGACACATCAAACGCCTCTTCTATGGCAAAGATCGATTCCACCAGACCCAGGCTGTCAATCCCCAGGCTTGCAAGGGTGCTGTCCAGTTTTACATCTTCCACATCAAGCACGGCCTGTTCAGCGATGATTGCAATCACTTTTGTTTGTATGTCTGTCGGCATTTTCTATCCCGTTCTTCTGCGCGACGACTTAGTCGATCTTGTGTGACTTTGCGATGACAGCTTCAATCTGCGCCACCCGCGCGGCGAGCCTCGGCAACCGGCGCAGGGCCTTTTGCATCTCGACATGGTTTTCCATTTTAACGGCGGGATATCCCAACAACACCCGCCCCGCAGGTGCGTTGGTAAAGATTTTAGTGGCCCCACCGGCGATCACATCATCGCCAACAAAGATATTGTCATTGACGCCGCATTGACCGCCCATCACCACGCGGTCGCCAATGCGGGCTGACCCAGCAATGCCAACCTGCCCACACAGCAGGCAATCGCGGCCGATTTGTACGTTGTGGCCAATGTGAACAAGGTTATCCAACTTGGTACCCGACCCTATTGTTGTATCGCGGATGGTGCCCCGGTCAATGCAGGTGTTGGCCCCGATTTCCACGTTATCCCCAATGGTTACGGCCCCGAGTGAATGTATCCGTGTCCAGCTTTGATTGCGAATTTCGTCACGTTTTCCAAGGGTTTCGCGAATCTCCTCGACCCCGGATTTTTCAGGGGTGACATAGGAAAAACCGTCAGACCCGATAACAGCCCCCGGTTGGCAAATAAAGCCGTCACCAATGATAACACGGGCCCCGATGCGGGCACCCTGCAAAATCAACGCATTGGCGCCAATACAGGCACGCTCTGCGATGGACACATGCGATGCAATGCGCGCATTGGGGCCCAGACTTACGCCTGCCCCAATCGTGACGAAGGGACCAATCGCTGCACGATCGCCAATCATGGCGGTCGGATCAATCACCGCGAAAGGGCTGATCCCGTCTGCTATGTCCGGTCCCGGATCAAGATGGCGCGTTAAGCCCGCCATTGCGTAGCGTGATCTTGGCGCGAAAATGACCGCCCGCAAACCCAAAGCCTGCCAATCTGCCCCAGCCCAAAGAATTGCGGCCCGTGCGCGCCCTTCTGCCAAGCCGTGGCTGTAACGAGGGTCCATCGCCAGCGCCAGATCATCGGGGCCAGCCATGGCTGGTTCGGATGCCCGGTTTATCATCATATCCAGATCACCAGCCGCATCAGCCCCAAGGGCGGCGGCGATATCACGCAGACGGTGGACCATCGGTTCCCTCAGGCATGCGGCAAGGCACGATACCCCGCGCGCATGACGTTTTAGCCCTGAACGCCGCGCAACGCCACCCCGGCCTCAATCAGCGCCTCATATATCCGCGCATCACGGCCATAAACATCACGGCGATAATTCATTTTGCCTTTGGCCGACGGGTGAGCGGTGAAATAAACCAAATGCACCGGAACAGGTTTATCAAGCTTTACAGAGGTTTCTTGCCCAGTGCTAAGGTAACGCCCAAACACTTGCCGCGGGTCATCGGTTTGCACCGCCAGCAACGCATAAGCAAAATCGAACGGGTCACCCAGGCGGATACAGCCATGGCTGAAATCACGCACTTCTTGGGCGAACAAGGATTTTGAGGGCGTATCGTGCAGGTAGATATTGTAGGGATTGGGGAACATGAATTTCACCAAACCCAGCGCGTTGCCTTCTGACGGCGGCTGACGCATTGCAAAAGGAAAATTCTTTGCCGTGTAAGCCGCGAAATTCACAGCGCCGCGCGGAACAACGCGACCATTGCCATCAATGATCTTCAAATGGCCGGCGGCGTTCGGGTTGCGCTGCATCAATGGCAAGTATTCTTTGGTCGTGATCGACCGCGGCACGTTCCAGGATGGGTTTACAACCATAAACTCGATCTGGTCAGAAAATTCGGGGCTGCGGCGATCTGCATCGTTCTTGCCGATCACCGAACGGGTGGCAAAGGTGACCTTGCCATGGTCAATGATTTTGGCGGTAAAATCGGTCAGGTTGACCCAAACATGCCGCTCGCCCCGATCTATGTTCAACCAGCGTTCCCGTTCCATCGCCACCAGAACGGATCTGATCCGTTCTTCCGGGCCGATGTTCAGCTGATCAATCGTGCCTGCGTTGGCTATGCCTGTCACCTCCAGGCCATGGTCCAACTGAAATTCCTGTACGGCGGATTGTACGGTATTGTCATAGGTTTGCGTCGCACTTGGTGCCATATAGCCAAGCGCGATCAACCGGTTGCGCAACGACACCACCGGCGGGCCACTGTCGGCAGGTTGCAAGGACGATGCTGCCACGGGGCTGCCCCACCCGCCTTTGGCGATGAGCCCCTGAAGTTTGATTTTTTCCTTCATCAATCGGGCGTAGGCGGGCGCTTTTGGTGGCAAAGCCCGCAAAAACTCCATCGGATTGCCGGCCAGCAGGCCAGCAAGGTTGGCGCGCGGATCGCGCACCGGCACATCGCGCACAATGCCAACATCAACGTCCGAGGGCACCAAAACCCCGGTCTGGATATCACGGGCATAATCTAAGAAGGCTTTGGTCATCATGACTTCCAGCCGCCCGCGATCGCCTTCCGTGCGCGCGTCCTTGAACGCAAGACGCAGCGACGCCGCATCGTAGCGCGCGATTGGCAAGCCATGATCAGCCGCGGTGTCCAGCACAGTCAAAAGTGCTACGCGACGCTCGGCATCATCGGCACTTGTCCACAGGGTGTCATATGACGTGGTACGATACCAATTGGCCACATCATCGTTCAAAGCACACGCTTCGGCGACCGCCTGTCTGTAGGCCGTTGATTGTGCAAAAACCGGGCTGGACTGCGATCCCAAAGCCACAACAATACTTAATGCGATACCGAAACTACGGCAGGAAACCCTGCAGGACATAGGCAAATTCATTGGTTCCTCAAGCTTGGCTGGCAGACCGCGATTAGCACGCAACTTTGGCCAAAAATCGACGGCTGTCCATGCACAACTTAGTCAGTATTGCGTCTTGAATGGAAATTATCGTTCTTGTGCAAACCCATAGCAACCCAGGGTTTAAATCCGTCACATCGGCCACCTTAAGCAATTTTTTGCCTATTGTCCTTGAAATAGCCACAAGCGGGCAATCTGGGCTTGGGCTTCGATTCGGTTTATGCCATAAAGGCCTGTGTCTGGGGACGCGTAGTTAGGAAGAGCCGCCAAAAAAGGCAGCCTTCCGCGAGGGACGGGGCTAAGTCAGAATGACGAATTCAACACTTCCAATGCTGTCGCGGCGTGGCCTATTGGGTGCATTCGCGGCGACTGCGTTGATTGCAGCGCCCACTTACAGCAACGCGTTTGGGGTTCTGAAGGGTGCTGGTGATATCCGCCGCATCAAGATGTATTCGGGCCGGACGGGCGAGGCTATCAATTCCATTTACTGGATTGAGGGCGAATATATTCCGGAAGTTCTGAAAGAAATCAATTACTTCATGCGCGATTGGCGGTCTGATGAAAAGACCAAGATCGACCCGCGTAATGTGGACATCATGGCAGCTGCGCATCGCCTGATGGATGTAAATGAACCCTACATGATGCTGTCCGGCTATCGCAGCCCATCGACCAACGCGATGCTACGGTCGCGGTCACGGGGTGTGGCAAAGAATTCCCTGCATATGAAGGGTCAGGCCGCCGATCTGCGGCTAGAGTCGCGGTCCGTTGGGCAGATGGCAAAAGCTGCCGCAGCTTGTGCGTCAGGTGGCGTTGGACGCTACTCGCGGTCAAACTTCGTGCATATGGACTGTGGTCCAGTGCGCAGCTGGGGCGGCTAAGGCCAAACAGTCCGTGCAATTTTAGGAACAAACATGGGTGCCGGTTGGCACCTTTATTCTTGTCAGGGACCGGATATTGTTTCTCGGGCGCGATCAATCTGGCGTTGCTGACTGATCTTCCGCCGGTTTCCGTTTGAACCCCATCGCCACGACAAATTTCTCTGAACTGTCGGCGCGTGACGCAGGTGGTTTGACATTCGCGACTTTGGTGAAATTCTTCTTTAGCATATTCTGCATGCCAATTTCTGCACCGCCAGCCAAAACCTTGGCAACAAAAGTACCGCCGTCTTCCAAAACGTCAAAGGCAAATTCAATTGCCGCCTCACACAGCGCAATGATGCGCAAATGGTCGGTGCCCTTATGCCCCGATGATGCCGCAGCCATATCAGACAGCACCACATCGGCAGGGCCGCCCAACCAATCCTTCACCTTTTGGTCGGCACCTTCTTCGAGAAAATCCAGCTGGTGCAGCTGCGCGCCGGCGATGGGTTCGATTTCCTGTAAATCTACGCCAAGAACTGTGCCAACCGGTTTCGATTTGCGATCCGACAGCGCGTTCACCCGCACAACAGCAACCTGGCACCAGCCACCGGGGGCACAGCCAAGGTCAACCACCCGCGCGCCGGGTTTGAAGAAGCCGTATTTATCATCCAGCTCAAGAATTTTATAGGCCGCGCGCCCGCGATAGCCTTCGCGCTTGGCCCGCTGCACATAGGGGTCGTTCAACTGCCGTTCCAACCAAAGAGTTGACGATAATTTGCGCCCCTTGGCAGTTTTGACGCGCACGCGCAATTCGCGCTGGCCGCGCCCGGATGTGGCTTTTTCAATGGTCATTCGTAGGGTCCGTCTTCAAGAACGCCGTCCGCGCTCATCTGTGCATAAAGCAGGCCTTCGCGCAAACCCCGGTCTGCCACAGAAAGCCTGTCGGTGGGCCATATCCGCATCAGCGCCTGAAGGATAGCCGCCCCGGACATGATCAGCGAATGCCGGTCGCGCCCAATGCGGGGGTCAGACCTGCGGCCTTCGGGGCCAAGTACAAGAAAATCGCGGATCACATGGTCAATCTGATCAGAAGTCATCAACAAACCGTCCACCTTGGCCCGGTCATAGCGTCGAAGCCCCAGAAACGACGCGGCCACCGTAGTGATGGTGCCGGATGTGCCAATGATCTGAAACCCTTCGCGCGGGTTCTCGGCGTTATAGGGGGAAAAGCTGGACAGGTTTTCTTCAAAAAACCAACTCATCAATGCAAACCGCGCGCCGTCATCTTCGACATCGGCAAATTGATCTTTCAAAGTGGCCACGCCCAGCGGGACCGATATCCAATCCACCACGCGGGCAGATGGCGCATCCCCGGTTTGGATGAAACCCGAATGCAGCCGCATAATGGCGCGCGGGCGGTCTTCGGGGGCCACTGCCGAAAGGTCGATCCAGACCAATTCGGTGGACCCGCCACCAATATCCACCACCAGCAACTGCTCGGTGCGCGGTGATACCAGCGGCGCACAGGAAATCACCGCAAGGCGGGCTTCCTCTTCGGGTTGGATCACCTCCAGCGACAATCCGGTTTCGCGGCGCACTTGGCGGATAAATTCGCGGGCATTACGGGCACGGCGGCACGCCTCGGTGGCCACCAAACGCATGCGGCGAACATTGTGCTTTTCGATCTTCTTTTGGCAAATGCGCAGCGCTTGGATGGTCCGCGCCATTGATGCCCGCGACAGTTTGCCAGACGCTTCCAGCCCGGCCCCAAGCTGAACCGTTTTGGAAAAGCTGTCCAACACCTGAAACTGGCTGCCCCGTGGTTGGGCAATCAGCATCCGGCAAGAATTCGTTCCCAAATCCAACGCAGCATAAAGCTGATTGGCTGGGTCTGCAGGGGGCGCAGACGGTTCTACCGAAGGCGCAGCGCTGAAGCCGCCTTCCTTTGGGATCGCGTCCGCCCCCGGGGGACGCTCGGGCGTCATATTGCGCCCTCCAATGTGGTTGAGATTAGGGTAGCCCTAGCTGCCCCCTTAGGCAAGCACGGATAAAGCACGCAAAAAGCACGCATTGCAGCCCTTCATCATTTGGATGAAAACTTCGATGGTTGGACGTCCTCGCACAACGCGTCGAAGTCGGCTATCAAGAACAAGCTTTGGGTATCAGGGTCGCTTGAAGCGGTGAACATGTCGAAAACCGACTCTGCGGGTCGGTATTTGGCGTTAGAACGGGTCAGGAAAATACAGGGAATCGGCGATGCCAGATGTAGTAGTGGTTTATTGGCGTGATATCCCGGCGCAGGTGATTGTCGGCAAAGGGCGGGCTGCGTCTAAAGTGAAACTGGCTGAACGGTTCGAGCAAGCCATCGACCGCTGCGCCATGAAGGTCGGCGCGCGCGATGCCGACGCTTACCTTGCCGAATGGCGCAAAGCCGCCCCCTATGTGGTTGATGGCGACCAAGCCGATGTAGCCGCATCCGAAGCCGCGCGGCTGGAAGTTGAATTTGATGCTACTCGTCTGAAATCATTGATAGATACCGACGGCTGGGCCTGACCCCCTGCCCTTTAAGGATACGCTGATGGCCCTGTTTAACTTTCGTCGTGACACGCAAATTCTTGCCACACCCGCCGCTGATGTTGAGGCGTTTTTGCAAGGCTATTCTATCGAGGTGATGCCGCGCACTGCCGAAAAGGTTGAAGATTTCAAAGCGCTGTTGCCTGGTGGCACGCGTGTCTACATCGCCCATATCGAAGGCACGCCAATTGAAGACATGGTAGCAACCGCCAAGCGTTTGCATGCAGACGGCTTTCCGGTGATGCCGCATTTCCCGGCCCGTATCATCCCCGATCGTGCGACGCTGGCAGATTGGATTGCCCGCTACAAAGGCGAGGCAGATGTGAAACAAGCCCTGCTGCTGGGTGGCGGCGTGAATACCCCGGCGGGTGATTTTAGCGCATCCATGGAATTGGTGGAAACCGGGTTGTTTGACGGGTTTGAACGGCTGCATGTGGCAGGCCACCCCGAAGGCAACAAGGACATCGACAAAGACGGCGGCGATACGATCGTGATGGAAGCTTTGCAATGGAAACAAGCCTATAGCGAGCGGACCGACGCCAAAATGGCGATTGCGACGCAGTTCTGTTTTGACGCGGCCCCGGTGATTGCCTGGGCAGATAAGCTGGCTGCGGCGGGTGTGTCGCTGCCCATCCATATTGGCATTGCGGGCCCTGCAAAGCTGCAAACCCTGATCAAATTTGCCATCGCTTGCGGCGTCGGCCCGTCGTTGCGGGTGCTGCAAAAGCGCGCGATGGATGTGACCAAATTGTTGCTGCCATATGAGCCGACGGATGTGGTTCAGGCCTTTGCCGCACACAAATCCGCGAACCCGGATTTCGGCATCGCATCAGTGCATTTCTTCCCGCTGGGGGGCATCAAAACCAATGCCGCCTGGGCCACAGATCATGGTGGCGCGTCTGGCGTAGCCGCTACCAACACTTAATTCAAAGGTTGAAGAATGACGCGCACTGTACTTGAATCTAAGACAAAAACTGTTGTCATCGGTTTTGATGAACCCTTCTGTGTGATCGGCGAACGCATCAATCCGACGGGTCGTAAAAAGCTGGCGGCAGAACTGGAATTGGGCGATTTCACCACGGTATTGAAAGACGCGCTGGAACAGGTTGCCTGCGGGGCCATGGTTTTGGACGTGAATTCGGGTGCCGTGTTCACCAACATGATGGCAAAAGACCCGCGCTATGCCGATAACAACTTTGTCGAACCGCCGCTGATGCGCGAATTGATTCTGCGCATTCAGGCGATCACCGATGTGCCGCTGTGCATCGACAGCTCGGTCCCCGGCGCGCTTGAGGCGGGCCTGATGGCCTGCGAAGGCCGCCCCTTGTTGAATTCGGTAACGGGTGAGGAAGATCGGTTGGAACTGGTTTTGCCACTGGTCAAAAAATACAATGTTCCCGTTGTGGCCATTTCCAACGACGACACCGGCATTTCGGTTGATCCCGACGTGCGCTTTGCGGTGGCCAAGAAAATCGTTGAGCGCGCCGCGGATTTCGGCATTCCCGCGCATGATATCGTGGTTGATCCGTTGGTGATGCCCGTGGGCGCCATGGGGTCTGCGGGCCAGCAGGTGTTCACCCTGGTCCGCCGCCTGCGCGATGAACTGGGTGTGAACACCACTTGCGGTGCGTCGAACATCAGCTTTGGCCTGCCACATCGCCACGGCATCAATGCGGCCTTCCTGCCCATGGCAATCGGTGCCGGTATGACCTCGGCGATCATGAACCCGGTTCGGCAGGTGGAAATGGAGGCGATCCGCGCCGCCAATTTCCTGATGAACCACGATGCCAATGGCGGTGAATGGATCCGGTTCAGCCGCGTGCTGGAAGCAGTGGAAAGTGGTAAAACCTTTGCCGAGGCCAGTTCAGAAGCCGCCGTTGCTGGTGGCCGTGGCGGGCGTTCTGGCGGGCGCGCGGGGCGCGCACGCGGGTGATGCGCGTCAAGGTGACGCCGCGATCAAGGCTTGCAACGCAGCCCGCGCGCGGTATCACGGCAGGTAGCCAAGGAAACGGAAAGAGACTGGCATGAGTAACCCGCTGCGCCCGATGCGCGCCCGCGATACAACTGAACCACATAGGCCATCGACGCAGCTGGAGCTGCTTTTTGATTTGGTCATTGTGATTGCAATCGCATCCTTAACGGCGGCATTTCACCATGCAATCTCTGACGGTCATGGGTTGGAAATGCTGCCGAATTTCGCGTTTCTGTTTCTTGCCTTGTGGTGGGCATGGATGAATTTCACCTGGTTCGCCTCGGCCTTTGACAATGACGATGCGCTGTACCGCTTGCTTGTTCTTGTGATCATGACAGGTGCCTTGATTTTTGCGGGGGGCATCGGGTTCATCTTTGAGACGCTTGATTTTTCATTTGGCGTCATCGGTTGGGTGATCATGCGCATCGGCATGGTTCTGTTGTGGTTGCGCGCGGCACGCCACACCCCTGCCCTGCGCACGACCTGTTTTCGCTATGCGGCGGGAATAACGATAGCCCAAACGCTTTGGGTGGTGCTGGGCACGCAAATCGTGCCCGGCAGCCCAGCCTTCATGGTGCTGGGCTGCTGCATCTTTGTGTTTGAATGGTCTGTTCCAATTTTTGCCGAAAGGGCGGGCCGCACGCCCTGGCACCGGCCGCACATTATTGAACGTTACGGGCTGTTGACCATCATCGTTCTGGGTGAAGTGCTGTTGTCGATTGCAATGGCATTTGGTGTGCTGTTTCAGGGCTACGCTGAACTGGAGCTGATCAAAGTCGGTCTTGCCGCCCTGATCATCGTTTTTGCATTTTGGTGGATTTATTTCGCCGAAACCCAGCATTTGAACAGCACTGACTTTAAGCGCACCTTTATCTGGGGCTACGGGCATCTGTTCATCTTTGCGTCGATTTCGTTGATGGGGGCCGGATTGGCGGCCTATTTTGATTTGGTGACTGACCATTCAAAAACCACCCCTGAGGTTGTTGGCTGGTTCATCGGTGGGCCTTTGGCAGTGGCACTGTTGGCACTTTGGGGCATTCGGGATCGTTATATGGCGCTTGGTGCGCGGCACTTGGCTTTGCCGGTTGGGGCAGGCCTGGTTTTGGCCGCAACCGCCATGCAGGCGCCGCCCTTGGCATTGGCAGCAATAGCTGTTGCCACCTTACTTTGGCGGGTTCCCCTGTCGACCACTGAAGGACAGCATTCGTGACCGACGCCCTTGTGATTTTTACGCCGTCTGGCAAGCGTGGTCGCTTTGCGCTTGGAACACCTGTTCTTACGGCCGCCCGCCAGTTGGGCGTTGATCTTGATAGCGTCTGTGGCGGGCGCGGAATCTGTTCGAAATGCCAGATCACACCCGGGTACGGCGAGTTTTCAAAGCACGGCGTCACCGTTTCAGCCGACGCTTTGTCAGACTGGAATTCGGTCGAGGAGCGCTACAAATCCATTCGCGGGTTGATCGACGGTCGCCGCTTGGGCTGTCAGGCAAAGGTGATGGGCGATGTGGTGGTCGATGTGCCACCTGAAAGCCAAGTCCACAAACAGGTGATCCGCAAATCCGCCACCCAGCGCGATATTGTGATGGACCCCGCAACACGGCTTTTGTACGTCGAAGTGGCAGAGCCGGATATGCATGAGCCTTCGGGCGATTTTGAACGGCTGGCAACAGCCTTGGCCGACCAATGGCAGGTCGAAGGTATCACCGCTGACCTTGCGCTTATGCGCCGCCTGCAACCTGCACTTCGCAAGGGCGAGTGGAAGGTTACCGCGGCCGTGCACCGGGGCAATCATGACGCAGCCCCGCGGATTTTGGATATCTGGCCGGGTTTCCATGACGGCGGGCTTTACGGATTGGCGATTGATCTGGGCTCCACCACCATTGCCGCCCATTTGTGCGATCTGCGCGATGGCGCTGTGCTGGCATCATCTGGCCTGATGAACCCGCAAATCAGGTTTGGCGAAGACCTGATGAGCCGGGTTTCCTATGCCATGATGAACCCCGGCGGCGATGTGGAAATGACCCGCGCCGTGCGTGAGGCGTTGAATAGTTTGGCGCAGTCTATCGCGGCAGAGGCAAACATTGCGCCCACAGCAATTTATGAGGCTGTGGTGGTCTGTAACCCGGTGATGCACCACTTGCTGATGGGCATTGACCCGGTGGAATTGGGTCAGGCCCCGTTTGCGTTGGCGCTGTCTGGCAGTCTTAGCCTTGATGCGCGCGAATTAGAAATGACCTCGATCAACCCGTCGGCGCGCGTCTATATCCTGCCCTGTATCGCGGGCCATGTCGGGGCTGATTGCGCAGCGGTGGCGCTGTCCGAAGAACCCGGTAAATCGAAAGACATGGTGCTGATTGTCGATGTCGGCACCAATGCGGAACTGCTGCTGGGCAACGAGACGCGCGTGCTTGCCTGTTCATCGCCAACTGGCCCCGCCTTTGAAGGCGCGCAGATCAGTTCGGGCCAACGCGCCGCCCCCGGTGCGATAGAACGGGTTGAAATTGATGTTGTAACCAAGGAGCCCCGCTTTCGCGTGATCGGGTCTGACATATGGTCGAATGAACCGGGCTTTGATGCGGTAACTGCGGGGTCCGGCATCACCGGCATTTGCGGATCCGGCATTATTGAGGCGGTCGCTGAAATGCGGATGGCAGGGTTGGTCGATGCCAAGGGTTTGATCGGGTCAGCCGAGCAAACCGGAACAGACCGCCTTATCCCGCAGGGCCGCACCCATAGCTATGTTCTGCATGACGGATCAGCAACCGGCGGGCCAAAGATCATGGTCACTCAAGGCGATATTCGGGCTATTCAGCTTGCGAAATCAGCGCTTTATGCAGGCGCGCGGTTGCTGATGGATGAGATCGGTATTGATACTGTCGACCGTGTGGTTCTGGCAGGTGCCTTTGGCGCACATATCAGCCCCAAGCACGCGATGGTATTGGGCATGATCCCCGATGCGCCGCTGAACAAGGTAACGTCTGCCGGGAACGCCGCCGGAACTGGCGCGCGGATTGCGCTGTGTTCGGTTGCCGCACGCAATGCGATCGAGGCGACAGTTGGCGAAATTCACAAGGTAGAAACGGCAATCGAGCCAAAGTTTCAGGAACATTTTGTCAATGCCAACGCCATTCCCCATGCTGTTGATCCGTTCCCCGAATTGGCGAAAATCGTGACGCTGCCCAACGTCAGCTTCAACACGGGCGGGGGTGGCGATGGCGGCCGTCGTCGGAAACGTGACTGAATCTAGACTTGCCACGGCGTCGTAACTGCTTATTCTTTGGATCAGAAAATGCAGGGGGCTGCTGACAGAATGAGTGATGATCCGGTAGCCCAGTTGCTGGCAAAAGTTGCTGCACAAGACCGATCTGCGTTTCGCGATCTCTATTCCAGCACCTCTTCGAAACTATTTGGTGTCCTGCTCCGTATCCTTAACAATCGCGCTGAAGCGGAGGATGCGTTGCAAGAGGTTTTTACAAGGGTGTGGTTGCGGGCCGGACGGTTCGATCCTGAAAAAGGCCGGGCAATGACCTGGCTGATTTCAGTATCGCGCAACCATGCCATCGACCGTCTGCGCACCAAGGTAGAGGCGACAACGGCAACCGACGATGAAGCGGATGCTTTGATCGACAACAAACCAAGTGCCGAGGCCAGTCTGATCGCGCAGGGGCAAGCCCGCAGGATCGTGGACTGCATGGCGGCGCTGGAACCGGACCGCGCCCGCGCCGTTCAGGGCGCCTATCTTGGCGGCCTGTCCTATACCGATTTGTCAGCGCGTTTTAATGTACCGCTTAATACAATGCGCACGTGGCTGCGCCGCAGTTTGTTGCAGCTTAAAGAGTGTATGGAACAATGACCGCCCCGCTTGATCTTTCGCCCGAAGACGATGCTGACGCACTGGCCGCAGAATATGTGCTGGGTGTATTGGCGCTGCAAGATCGGCTGGCAGCCGAGGCGCGGATCAAGTCTGATGCGTCTTTTGCCGCGCGAGTGGCCCGGTGGGAAGCGCATTTCGAAGGGCTGAATGAAAACTACGCCTCCGTTCCCGCACCCGATATGATGCCGCAGATCGAGGCGCGTATTTTTGGGCAACACGCGCCTGCAAAGCGCAGTTGGTGGGGCTTTATTGCAGGGGCGGCTGCGGCGGCTGCTTTGGCGATTGCCGTAATTTTGGGTGTGCCGCCGTCTGGCAATAACAGTCCTGTTTTGACAGCCGCCCTTTCTGCCGAAAGCCAGGAATTGGCGTTCAGCGCGTCTTACACAGATGGCGAGCTGACGCTTTCCCGTGTGTCGGGCGGTGATGCCGAAGCGGGGCGCGATTATCAGCTTTGGTTGATTGTTGGCGATGCGGCCCCCGTTTCGCTGGGGCTGATCAAAGATGCAACGACAACCCGCGCGCTAAAGGATCTGGCACCGGGTGCTGTGCTGGCAATCAGTCTGGAACTGGAAGGTGGTTCAACCACCGGCAAGCCGGCCGAAGTGCTGATGGTCGGCGAAGTTAAGCTGTCTTAAAGATAGTTTGAACTTTTTTCACCGACGCTGAAACTAATCCTTTCACCCATCCGTTGATTTAATGTGAGGCAAAGACAAGCTTTGCCCGTCAACCAAGGATGGACCCAAATGACCAAGACATTCCGTTTCGCAACCCTGACTGCTGCTGTCGCCCTGTTTGCTGGCGCTGCTTTTGCTGAAAACCCAATGGTTGGCGGCGCTGCTATGTTCGAAGATAAGAACATTGTCGAAAACGCGGTAAATTCAGCCGATCACACCACGCTTGTGGCTGCTGTGACTGCTGCTGGCCTTGTTGAAACCCTGCAAGGCGCTGGCCCGTTCACGGTGTTTGCACCAACAAATGAAGCCTTCGCAAAGCTGCCAGCTGGCACTGTTGAGACGCTTTTGAAGCCCGAAAACAAAGACATGCTGACCAAAATCCTGACCTGCCATGTTGTCGGCAAGGCCGTATTGGCCGAAGCCCTGCAAGGCATGATCAAGGACGATGGCGGCAAGCACCCTGTGCCAACGCTTGGCGGCTGCACATTGTCGGCGTCCTATGAAGGCGACATGATGAAGTTGACCGACGAGATGGGCAATGTGGCATCCGTAACGATCGCCGACGTGATCCAGTCGAATGGTGTGATCCACGTGATCGACACGGTGATGCTGCCAAAGTCCTAAGATCAGATGGCGGCGGGTTCGGGGGGTGTCACACCCCCGGGTCTGCCGCCCTGACGCCCCTGATCTGATGCTTCGTCCCCCATGTCGGGTCAGGGTGGGCCTTCGCTTTTGCGAGGGCCCTTTGCTTTTCGCGGATCAGGCTTGACGGTTGAAATCGGTTGGCTTACCTCAGCGGCTACGCGGGTGTAGCTCAATGGCAGAGCAGAAGCTTCCCAAGCTTACGACGAGGGTTCGATTCCCTTCACCCGCTCCATCTCTTTCCCTTTCAAATCAACTGCGCTAGCAAGCGGTATCTTTGGCATGGGAGACAGCTATGAATACCGACATCACCCGCATCGGCACCGGCAAACGGATGAGCGAGGGGGTTTGTTTTAACGGGATCATCTGGGTGGCCGGTCAGGTCGGCAATCCGGGAGAGACCGTTGCAGAGCAAACACGGACGTGTCTGGCGGAAGTGGACCGGATTTTAGCGGCTGCGGGCACGGATAAGACGCGGATTTTGTCGGCACAGATCTGGATGGCGGATATGGCGAGCTTTGCAGATATGAACGCTGTTTGGGACGCGTGGGTCCCGCAGGGGCATACTCCGGCGCGGGCGACGGGAGAGGCGAAATTGGCGGCTCCGGGATACTTGGTGGAGATTATTGTGACGGCGGCGTTGAAGTAACACGCGTGATACCTGCCTTAAGTCACTGATATTTAATATTTTTGTGTTCTTTCTTCACCTATTGTTAACGTGTAACCACATCAACAATAGGTGGGGGAAGAGTTTTCGGAAAACTCTTCGCAAAATCCTTCTGAAGGATTTTACCTGCGTGAGCCTTCAGCCGCGCAGGTAAGCCACCAGTGCTTGGGTGGAGCCATCTTTGCCAGTTGGGGCTTCTTTGCCCTCCAAGATTGGCTGCAAGGCAAGAGCAAGTTCCTTGCCAAGCTCCACCCCCCACTGATCATAGGAATTGATCCCTAGAATCACGCCTTCGACGAACACTCGGTGTTCATAGAGGGCGACGATCTGGCCAAAGGTGAAGGGCGTGAGTTGTTTGTAGGCCAGCGTGGTGGAGGGGCGGTTGCCGGGGAACACGCGGTGGCGGGCCTGACGGTCGAGTTCGGCCCCGGTCAAGCCTTTGCGTGCCATGATCGCGGTCGCCTCGGCCAAGGGGCGGCCTTTCATCAGGGCCTCGGATTGGGCCAAGCAGTTCGACACCAGCAGCAGGTGTTGATGCGCAAGGTCAGGCTCATGACCCTGCTTTGCCACCAGAAATTCGCAAGGCACAACGCGGGTGCCTTGGTGAATAAGCTGGTAGAAGGCGTGTTGGCCGTTGGTGCCCGGCTCCCCCCAGACCACCGGGCCGGAATGCATGGCCAGATCGCTGCCATCCATCGCTACGCGTTTTCCGTTCGATTCCATTTCCAACTGTTGAAGGTAGGCGGGCAGCCGCAGCAGGCGTTGATCATAGGGCAGCACGGCGCGGGTGGCGTAGCCGCAGATCTGGTTGTGCCAGATGCCGACAAGCGCCAGCAGGACAGGCAGGTTATGGGCAAAGGGTGCGTCGCGGAAATGGCGGTCCATCGCCGCGCCCCCGGCGAGGAAATCGTTGAAACCTTTGGGGCCAATGGCCAGCATCAGGGAAATCCCGATGGGGCCCCAAAGCGAATAGCGGCCGCCGACCCAGTCTTCAAAGCCAAAGACGCGAGAGGCGTCGATGCCAAAAGCGGCGGTTTTCTCGGCTGATGTCGAGACGGCTGCGAATTGCGCGCCGGGGTTGGTGACGGATGCCGCCATCCAAGCGCG
>JANOFE010000163.1:0-8432 GCA_031413495.1 Pseudorhodobacter sp.
CGGACACGCCGTATGAGCCTTACCAACCCGACGCCGAGAAGCCGTCCCGGCAGATCTACGTCGAGTCGGCGGCGGGGAAGATCGTCGACCGAGGTATTGCTGCTCGACGAACCCTTGGGCGCGCTGGATTTGAAACTGCGCCGCCAGATGCAGGATGAATTGAAATCCATTCAGCGCCGGGTTGGCACGACCTTCGTTCACGTGACCCATGACCAAGAAGAAGCGATGGCGATTGCCGACCGCATCGTGGTGATGAACCAAGGCCAGATCGAGGATATCGGCCCGCCACAAGATATTTATCTGGCACCCAAATCGCTGTTTTCCGCCGCCTTCATGGGCGAGATCAACCTGATCCCGGCCACGCCCAACGGCATAGGCATCGACACCCCGCTTGGCCCGATTGCCGTTGCCGCCACCAGCATCAAGCCGCAAACCCTATGCCTGCGCCCCGAAAATATCGGCCTGTCCGGTGACTTGGCGCTTGGCCCGGCGCGGTTGATAGATGCCGCCTTTTTTGGCACCCATCACCGTTGTCATTTCGCGCCGCTCGCCGCCCCTGACCTTACCCTGATTGCGCATTTGCCGCAAAGCGCGCACCCTGAGGTAGGATCTGTCCTTCCCCTGTTCGCCACTGCGCCCACATTGCTGGAGTCCCCATGACCCCTCGCGCCCACCCGAAAGACTGGTATCGCCTGCGCCCACAATCAGACGGGATTACGTGGATCGACGAGCCGCATATCCTAGAGTTTTACCGCTGTAACATCTGGCACGTCCGGGGCCGCGACCGCGATATGATGGTCGATAGCGGCATGGGAGTGGTGTCTTTGCGGCAATGGGTGCCGTTGGTCAGTGAACGGCCCTTGGATGCTGTGGCCAGCCACACGCATTTCGACCATATCGGCTGCCAACATGAATTTGATTGCCGCCTGTGTCACGCGGCAGAGGCGGATTTGATGGCCCATCCCACCCGCGAAAACACCTTAGCCGATCTTTACGTATCGGACGCTATGTTTCACACCCTGCCGCCCGAACCCTACCAATCTGCCACTTATGCCGTGCAATCCGCCCCCGCCACCCGCCTTCTTTACGACAATGATATCATTGACCTTGGTGACCGTCATTTTGAGGTGATCCACACCCCCGGCCATTCGCCCGGCGGCATCGCCCTGTGGGAAGCGGCGACGGGTACCCTGTTTTCCGGTGATATTCTGTATGATGGCGAATTGGTGGAAGAAAACTACCATTCCAATGCCTCCGATTATTACGCCTCGATGGCGCGGCTTTACGACCTGCCCGTGCGCATCGTGCATGCGGGCCATTTTCCCAGCTTTGACGGGCAGCGCCAGCTTTGACGGGCAGCGCCACCGTGCCATGATCCGTGCGTGGCTGGATGCAAAGGAAACCGCATGACAAAATTCAACCAACCCCTTGGCGGCAATGACATGCCCCGATTTGGCGGCCCCGCCACCATGATGCGCCTGCCCACGCAAGATACTGCGGCAGGGCTAGACGCCTGTTTTGTTGGTATTCCGATGGATCACGGCACCTCAAACCGATCAGGCACCCGCCACGGCCCGCGCCAGATACGGGCGGAATCCTGCATGCTGCGCCCCTATAACATGGCCACCGGTGCCGCCCCGTTTGACCACCTGCAAGTGGCCGATATTGGTGATGTGCCGATCAATACCTTTGATCTGAAAAAGACTGTCGATATTATTAGTGATCACTACGATACTATTCTTGCCCATGGCACCATCCCCCTGACCCTTGGCGGCGATCATACGCTGACATGGCCAATCCTGCGCTCTGTCGCCAAAAAACATGGCCCCATAGCCCTGATCCATATCGACGCGCATGCCGATATCAATGACACCATGTTTGGCGAAAAGGTCGCCCACGGCTGCCCGTTCAGGCGGGCATGGGAAGACGGCTGTTTGCAAAACGACAAGGTGTTCCAAATCGGCCTGCGCGGCACGGGGTACAGCCCCGATGATTTCAACTGGGGCCGGGAAAAGGGCTGGACGGTTATTCAGGCCGAGGATCTTTGGTATAAATCGCTGGCCCCCCTGATGGCCGAAATTCGTGCCAAGATCGGCGATACGCCGACTTACCTCACCTATGATATCGACAGTCTGGACCCTGCCTTTGCCCCCGGCACAGGAACGGTCGAGGTGGGTGGACTGTCGATCTGGCAAGCCCTTGAAATTGTGCGCGGCTGTGCCGGGTTAAACCTTGTGGGCTGCGATCTGGTCGAAGTATCGCCCCCCTATGACACCACCGGCAACACCGCCCTGATCGGGGCGAACCTGCTGTACGAAATGCTGTGCGTGCTGCCCGGGGTGCCGCAAAGGGGGCGCTGATGTCGATGATCCTTTATGTGACTTTAGGCACGCAAGATATTGATCGTGCAGCACTCTTCTACGACGCGACCCTCGCCCCACTGGGGTACGGCCGCACTAAAGACCCGGATCAAGGCTGGCTTGGCTGGGGCCCGGATTATGACGATGGTGTCAGCCTTTGGCTGTGCCCGCCGTTCAACGGCCAAACCCCAACGGTTGGCAATGGCACCATGGTGGCGTTCCGCGCCAAATCTGCCGCCGAAGTGCGCGCGTTTCATGCGGCGGCAGTGGCAAATGGTGGCAGGGATGAAGGTGCACCCGGTGTCAGGTTACACTATGAGCCGGATTTCTATGCCGCCTATGTCCGCGATCCCGATGGCAACAAATTAGCCTGCGTGTTCCACCGCTATGATCCGGCGGTGGACGCTCGCGCACCGTAATACAGCCCCACCACATGCTCGGCTTCGGCAAAAAACAACCACCGCGCCGCAAACACGCCGATCAGATGGCAGACAGCCGCAAGTATAAAGACCCACAGGGCATGGGGTAAGAGCAACAGCATTGCGGCTGGCACCAAAGCCGCAAAGGCCATCGCAATCACCCTGACCTTCGCCGCATGTTTGCGCCCCACCACAAAGATCATCTCACGCATCAGGTAATTGCCGCCGGTATGCGGTTGCTCGAACACCGTGACCTCGCCGATGCCGCCCAACCCGGTCGCCGTACCCATGGTTTGCGCGGCTTTGGTGAATTGCCCATCGCCAATCTGCCAAACGGCAAGCAGCACCAAACCCAAAACCGCCAACAGATAGGCCGCAAATCCCTGCCCCGCCAAAACCGCGCCGCCCGCCAGCGCAAAGCCCAAAAACATCACAGGGTTGATCCAATGGTTCCAGCGCGGCACGGCTTTGATTTGCGTATAAATCATCGAGGTGGTGAACACGGTAAACAGGGCCAACACCGCGCCCAAGTAGCCCAAACCACGCGGCCACCCCAACCCCAGCCAATCCGACAGCGCCACGGGGGCCAATGCCAGAAGCGTCGCCATCGCCGCCCAAGCCTCACGACTTAACCAACTCGTGCGCCACTGGCTGAAGGCTTTGATCGCGTTTTTCGGGTTTCCCAAATGAAACGTCGCCGCCATCAACCCGATGATGGCCAGTGCGTAACCCAAGCCCCACCACACAAACGCTACCCAACCGACAGGCGCAATAATCCCTGCCCCCAAATAGGCCAGCAAGCCAAACCCCAGCCCAGACAGCACCGAGAATATGATCACAGATGGTGCCGGATGCATCAGATTTTCCCCAGCACGCGGTCAAGCCAACCTGCAAACCCGGTGGCCTGAATGTCCAGCAATGGGGCCAGCAGACTGGCATCCTGCCGCACATCTTTCTTGCGCGGCGGCAAGTACCGGTTGGTGGGCTTGGTGCCCAAATCCGGCATTAAAGCGTATCCGCCGCGTTCTGCAGTCAGCCGACTGACCTTGCTGTCAGGATCAGCGAAATCACCAAAATGTCGCGCGCCTGTGGGGCATGTGCGCACACAGGCAGGCTCGCGGTCTTCCTCGGGCAGATTTTCGTTGTAAATCCGGTCCACGCATAGCGTGCATTTCTTCATCACACCCGCATCCGCGTCCATTTCCCGCGCGCCGTAGGGGCAGGCCCATGCGCAGAGGCCACAGCCCATGCAGGCGTCTTCATTGACCAGCACAATGCCGTCTTCAACCCGCTTGTAGCTGGCCCCGGTTGGGCACACCGTCACGCAAGGCGCGTCTTCGCAGTGCAGGCAAGACCGCGGGAAATTGATGATTTGTGCAGGGCCCGCATCCGGTTGCACCGAATAGCTGTGAACGCGGTTCAGGAACGTGCCGGACGGGTCTGCACCGTAAGGGTTTTGATCCGACAACGGCACGCCGTAGCCCTGATCATTCCATCCTTTGCAGGCCGTCACACAGGCATGGCAGCCCACGCAAGTATCAAGGTCAACAACCAACCCCAGCTTTTTGTCGGTATGCGATGGAAGGGCTGTCATTTCGCCCCTCCTTCCACATCAGGCTGATCCCGGAATTTTCGAAAATTCCGGCCAAATTTCTTCGAAGAAATTTGCAGCTCCAACGACCCAAAACTTGGTTTCGCTTCTGCCTGCGCCTCTATCCGTTCCACGCGCACCCGCAAATCAAACCACGCCGCCTGCCCCGTGATCGGGTCTGCGTTGGCCCAGCGCTGGCCATCGGCCTTTTGCGGTAGCAGTTCCGAAATCAAGTGGTTCAGCAAGAACCCTTTCGTGGCCTCTGGCGCATCCGCATCCAACCCCCAAGCCCCCTTGCGTTTGCCAATCGCGTTCCATGTCCAGACCGTGTTTTCGTTCAACGCCGCCATATGCGCCACTGGCACTTCGATAACCCCTGATGGCGATGTGACCCGCGCAAAATCACCGTCGGCAAACCCCTGCGCCTCCCAGATTTTTGTCGGCAGATAGAGGTAATTCTTGCCATGTATCTGCCTGAGCCAAGCATTCTGCGACCCCCAGGAATGGTACATCGCCATCGGGCGCTGGGTCAGTGCATGCAGCGGATACTCCGCCGCCGCGTCATCGCCAAACGGCGGGTACCAGGTTGGCAGCGGGTCCATCGACTGCTTGATGCGGTCGCGCAAATGGTCTGGCGGCTGGGTAAAGCCATGCCCTTCGGCAGCCAGTTGAAAGCGGCGCATCGGTTCGGAATAAATCGCAAACAGATACGGCTGCGGGGACTCAAAGAACCCCGTCTCCACCGCCCAATCCTGATAGGCGGCGTTCCACGGTTTGAAATACGCGGCCTCGTCCGGCACATGCGCCTGAAAGAAGCCACCGTTTTCGATATACCGCGCCATTTGATCGGGGTTTGGTGCCCCCCGCCCCACGCCCGAGCCATCGCCCCTAAACCCCATCAGCGGCCCCACGCCGGGGCGGCGTTGGTGATTGACGATGTAATCGGCATAATCCTTGAACTTCGGCGTGCCATCTTCGGCCACAAACCCCGGCAACCCCAGCCTTGCCCCAAGATCCAGCAGAACCGTTTGAAACCCACGCACATCCCTATCAGGTTCCACCACGGGCCAGCGAATGGCATCCCCCGCCGCCCCCGGCTCACTGATGGGCCGGTCCAGCATCGAGATACAGTCGTGCCGTTCCATATAGGTCGTATCCGGCAAGATCAGGTCGGCATAGGCCACCATCTCTGACGCATAGGCATCCGAATAGATGATGCGCGGGATCACATATTCACCTGACGCGTCCTTATAAGTCAGCATGTCCATCACGCCGGAAGAATTCATCGACGAATTCCACGCCATATTCGCCATATACAAAAACAGCGTGTCAATCTTGTAGGGATCGCCCGCGTGCGCATTCGGGATCACCATCTGCATCAGGCCATGTGCCGAAAACGGGTTTTCCCACGAAAACGCCTTGTCTATCCGGGCAGGGCTGCCGTCTTCGCGCAAAGCCAGATTGTCGGGGCTGCGCACATAACCCAAGTGCGGTCCGGTCAGCGGCTGGCCCGGTTTCACCACGAAATGCGGTGTCGGATGCGCCTCCATCGGTTTTGGGTAGGGTGGCTTCAGGCGGTAGCCACCGGGGCTTTCCACCGCGCCCAGAATGATCTGCAACAGATGCAACGCGCGGGCGGTTTGAAAGCCATTGGAATGCGCCGAAATCCCCCGCATCGCGTGGAAACTGACCGGCCGCCCCGGCATAAATTCGTGGTGATCACCCCGAAAATCGGTCCAAGCCTGTTCCACCCGAATGGCCTGATTGAACGCCACATCGGCAATCTCTGCCGCCAGTGCCCGAATACGATCTGTCGTAATTCCCGTGCGGTCTGCCACCGCCTCTGGCGCATAGTCAGGCGATAGATACCGCTGCGCCATATGCTGAAATACTGTCCGGTTGCCTTGCCATGTGGCCCCAAGATCGGCAACCACGCCCTTGCCATCCCAAGACGCAGGTGCGCCTGTCACCCGATCAATCACAAACGGCTGGCTTTCGGCATTGCGCACGAACAGGCCCTTTTCCGGCCCGTCAGTTTCATTCACCAACAGCCCGGCATTGGTCCACCGCGCCAGATATTCGACATCAACCTTGCCCGCCGCTAGCAGGCAATGCACCAGCGACAGGATCAGCAACCCATCTGTCCCCGGCGTAATCCCATACCAATCATCCGCCACGGCGTTATACCCCGTGCGAATGGGATTCACCCCAATCACCCGTGCGCCGCGCGCCTTCAACTTGCCCAAACCGATCTTGATCGGGTTGCTGTCATGATCTTCCGCCACGCCGAACATCACAAAGAGCTTGGTCAAATCCCAATCGGGTTGGCCGAATTCCCAGAACGCGCCGCCGATGGTATATATTCCCGCCGCCGCCATGTTGACCGAACAAAACCCACCATGGGCCGCGTAATTCGGCGTGCCAAACGCCTGCGCCCACCAGCCAGTGAACGATTGCGACTGATCCCGCCCGGTGAAAAACGCCAGTTTTTCGGGGGCAGTTTCCCGCAAGGGTTTCATCCAATCGACGGCAAGCTGCAACGCCTCGTCCCACGATATTTCCTCAAACGCGCCAGACCCGCGCGGCCCGACCCGCCGCATTGGCGCACGTAGCCGTGACGGTGCGGTGATCTGCTTGATCCCCGCCGCCCCTTTGGCACACAGCACGCCCTTGTTGATGGGGTGGTCGCGGTTGCCTTCGATATAGCTGACCTTACCAGACTTCATATGCACATTGATCCCACAGCGGCAGGCGCACATGTAGCAGGTCGTGCGACGAATTTCGTCCGATACCGGGGGCGAGGTGTTCAGCTTTGGCTGATGCAGCGTCATGCAGATATCCTTCTGATCAGGCGCGTCGCCTCAGATGCAATCTGGCGTTCTTCTTGGGCTGGCACTGTCCAGATAGCGACATTGCTACCAGTGTCATGCAGACGGCCCGTTCCCTGCAGGTTGGCAGACCGATCATAGGCCACACCCGCCCAAGCCAGACCGTCCAGAATGCTGGCGCGCACCGACGCATCGTTTTCACCTATGCCACCCGTGAAGACGACCGCATCCAGCCCGCCCATCGCGGCAATCATGCTGCCTGCATGGCGCACCGCCCAATAACAGAAATGATCCACCGCAAAACGCGCCTCTGGCGTGCCGTCCCGGTGCAATGCCCGCATATCGGATGCGCCCCCCAAAGCAAGCAAGCCGCTTTCAAAGTTCAAAATCCGTGCCGCGCTGTCAATGCCGTGCACCTGCGCCAGTCGCAGCACCGCGTTGCCATCAATTCCGCCCGCGCGCGTGCCCATGGTCAAGCCATCGAGCGGCGAATAGCCCATCGTCGTCGCCACCGACCGACCGTCCAGAATGGCACAAAGTGACGCGCCATTGCCCAGATGCAGCGCCAGCAAGCGCTTTGGCAAAGCCGCGCCGGATAGCCCCGGTAACGCCTGTACCAGCGCAGCATAGGACAAGCCATGAAACCCGTAGCGCCGGATACCCAGCGCCGCATCCGCCGCTGGAAGGGCATAGCGGGTGGCCACATCGGGGTTTGTCGCGTGAAACGCAGTGTCAAAACTGGCAAACTGCGGCAGATCGGGGGCCAGTGCCGCCACCGCGCGAATGCCCATCAGGTTGGCCGGATTGTGCAAAGGGGCCAGCGGCACGCAGGCCTCTATCGCGGCCAAGACAGTGCCATCCACCCGGCAAGCTGCGGTCAGCCGCGCCCCGCCATGCACCACGCGGTGCGCCACTGCTGTCAGATCGCCCAAGGCCACCCCGGCGTGCTGCAAGGCGTCCGTCAAAGCCGCCGCATGGCCGCCCTCAGAAATCTCGGCCGCCTGCGCACGGGCCAATTCGACCAACCCCGCATCAAACACTGCCAGCTTGATCGACGATGACCCGGCGTTGATCACCAGCAACATCACAGCACCGCCTTGATCAGGCCAAGTGCCGCCAGCGCTGCCAGCAGCACAATCGCAAAACGCCTGAAACCCAACCCGAGTGCCCCGGCGATCTCGACATGCTCCGGTTGCCGGTTCAGGAAACTGGAGAACTTGTCGGGCTTCGCTTC
>JANOFE010000164.1:0-4710 GCA_031413495.1 Pseudorhodobacter sp.
CCAAATATCCCCGCCGGAGGCTTCCGAAATCAACTCAAATGCGCTCCGCGCGGGAGTATTTGTGCGAAAAGGAAGCCGCAAGATCAGGCAAAACTTCGGATCGTCGCCAAAGCCCCGTCCAGTGCTTTACCCTCTTCATCCTGCAGTGCCGCCTCCCGCAAGCGGCGCGCCCAATCCGCCGCATCGTCGCGGTGTTTGACCAGATCAATCCCTGCCAGCACGCGGTCGAATTTGGACAGCCCGCGCGCGTGCGTATCGGAATAGCCCTTTACCAAACGGCGGCAGCGGATGATTTCCACCGCCAGATCATAGTTGGCACCCCGCGTGTGCAGGGCAAGCGACAGCCACTTTGTCAGATGATCCATCTCATATTTATGGCGCAAAGTGCGCAGGCGGTGCCCGCGCAAATTGCCCAAAACATGCAGCGTCAGAAAGGCTGCCAGCCCGTCGGTGCGCAGGCGGCGGCCCGTGTTGAACCAGCGGTCCAGCCGCGCCATCCAATTCGGATCAGCCTCGATGCGCGCGCCAAGTCTGGCGGGCAGCATGCCTGCAATTTCTTCTGCGCGCGGGTGCATGAATTCGGTCACCTGCATGACGTTGGCATCTTTGGCCCCCATCTCTGCACGCATCCGGTCAAACCGCCCTGCCCGGGTTTTCAGATCCGCAACCCGGATCACGTCATCATAGGCCATAGCGTTGGCTATGTATTTGGCGGCGGCCACGGACAGCGCATAGCCATGCGCGGCGTCATCGTGGGCGACCACAGTTTGCAGATGGTCAAGATAGGCTACGCCATAAGCAACCGATTGAAAATCGACCACTTTGCGCAGTCCTGCGAGGGCTATTTCCATGACTGGCGCAGGAAAGGTTGCCGCGCGTAAAGTAAGCTTGCCCCATTCCCCAACAAGGGTATCTGGCCCAGACGGCGCAGCAGCCGCCAAGGGTTCTGCCATCTGTTGCACATCTGGCGCGGGCGCTGCTACCGCAGCAAAGCCTGCTGCAAAGGCGCGCAGGCTGGCGTCAACCCCCTTGCCTGAGGCGCGGATTGCCGCCTCGAACGCGGTGCGGGGGAAGGGCAATGCGCCTGATCCGGCAAGGCCGCCAAACAAGCTGGCGGAAATGACCGATCCCGCCCCAAGGGCCAGCGCCTCAAAATCTGCCAGCACAAGTTTTTGCGCCGCAATTTCGGCTGCTGCCTCTACCTCGGCTGAATTGGCGATACCGTCCCCTGGCACCATTTTCTCTGACACCGCCAGCGCGCGGTGGGTGGACCCGATCAGGGTGGTGCGGTCAGGTGTTACAAACCCGCGCAGGATGGACCGCCCCACCTCCATCATTTCCGAGGCGATCAGGATATCGACATCGCCTGCCGCTGGCATCAGGGAAAAAATCGGTTGGCGGTCGGTCTTTGGGCACATCTCGATGTAATAAACTGTGGCCCCGGTGCGCTGCGCCACGCCTGCAACCGATGTGGCCTGAACCGCGTAACCGCCCGCGCGGGCCAGATCCTCGATCCAAGAAGCCACCACGCCACCGCCCTGCCCGCCCACGGCCATCACCACCAGTTTGGTGATACCCGACATGCGGGCGTCCTGAGGTTGCGGGGCGATGGCTTGGTGCAGGGTCATTTTGCCACCCCGAATGTCAGTCGGCGCGCGGTGCGGCGGGCTTGCAGGCGGGTGATGATGCGGGCGCGGAACGCATGGATGCGCTTTTCCCAAGGCCCCGGATTGTGCACCACATCGGCCCGGTAAAAGCTGGGGCATAGCACGGCGGCATCGGCCACTTCGCCGCAGTTGCCGCAGCCAACGCAGGATTGGTCGATGCTCGCCACCGGATCATCGCGAAGGGGATCGTCGAGTTTTTTCAAGGACAGCGACGGGCAACCCGACAGCCGGATGCAGGCATGATCGCCGGTGCAGATATCCTCGTCCACGCCAAAGCGCGGAATATCAACGCGGCGGCCTTCTTTGATGGCGGCCGTTCGTAGCGGCTTTTCGCGGCGCTGTTTGTTCAGCATACATTCCGATGACGCGACAATCACCTTTGGCCCCGGTTCCTTGGTGGTCAGCGCTTCCCGTATGACATTGCGCATGTGCGTGACGTCATAGGTGCGGTCGACTTGCCGGACCCAGTTGATGCCAATGCCGCCCAGCGCCTTGGAGATCGGGTTTTTCGTGGCCTTGGTGGCATTGTCGGCGCGGGATGACATCACATCTTGTCCACCCGTGGCCGCCGAATAGAAGTTATCTACCACAATCGCCAGCCCGTCGGATTTGTTGAACACCATATTAGTGAAGGACGACGACAGCCCGTTGTGCCAAAAGCCGCCATCGCCGATGATCGAGACAGGGCGGCGCGCGCCACCGCCATCAAACGCACCGTTCGCAGCAGGGCCAAGGCCAAAGCCCATGGTGGCACCGCCGATTTCAAACGGCGGCAGGGCGGCGAACAAATGACAGCCGATATCGGCGGAAATCTGATGTTTGCCGAGTTCCTTTTCCACCAGCTTCATCGCTGCAAAAATGGGCCGTTCCGGGCAACCGGTGCAAAACCCCGGCGGGCGGATGGGCACGGTTTTTGACAGGTCGGGAATGGCGGGGCCATCGTAATTCGGTGCGCGCACTTGCCCCGGCAGCATCTGCGGAGCGGCAGCTTTCAGGAACGCCTTAACACCGTCCAGCATCACTTGGCCGGTATATTCCCCCGCCATCGGCAGCACACCTTTGCCATAGAGTTTGACCTGAGATCCCGCGCGGTAAAGGTAGGAGCCGAGTTGTTGTTCGATGAATTCGGGCTGGCCTTCCTCGACCACTAGCACGGCATCCTTACCTTCACAAAACTCCAGAAACTCCGACGAGATCAAGGGATATGTAACGTTCAGCACATACAGCGGCACATCGGTATCGCCGTAGATATTGGCAAGGCCAAGCCGCTGCAGCGCGCGGATCACGCCGTTATACATGCCACCTTGCACGACGATGCCGATGGGGGCAATCGCCGGGCCAAACTGTTCATTGAGCGCATGCTCGATGATGAATTTTTCCGCCGCTGGCCAGCGGTTTTTCACCTTGTCCTGTTCATGCACATACGACATTGGCGGCAGCACGACGCGGGCAAAATCGCTGCGTGGGTTCGACAGCGCGTCTTTCACCGATAGCGCGGGCCGCTGATTATCGCGGGTCGCAAACGACCCCGTCACATGACACGACCGTATCCGCATCATCAGCATCACAGGGCTGTTTGACGCCTCAGACAGCGCAAAACCGTCGCCCACCGCCTTGACGATGCTGGGCAAATTCGGGCGCGGGTCCAGCATCCAGAACTGCGATTTCATCGCGAAGGCGTGGCTGCGTTCCTGCATAATGCTGGACCCTTCACCGTAATCTTCGCCCAAGATCACCAACGCGCCGCCAGTCACGCCTGACGAAGACAGGTTCGCCAACGCGTCTGACGCCACGTTCACGCCGACCGGGCCTTTGAACGTCACTGCCCCCCGGATCGGGTAATGCACCGATGCGGCCAACATCGCCGCCGCTGCCGCCTCGTTCGCGTTGGCTTCAAACCGCACGCCAAGTTCGCCCAGCAAATCCTGCGCATCGGCCAGCACGTCCATCAGATGCGAAATCGGCGCACCCTGATAGCCGCCGACATAGCCGACGCCGTTTTCCAGCAGCGCCTTGGTGATGGCGAGGATGCCCTCGCCAGTAAAGGTTTCACCAGCACCAAGCCGCAAATGTTCCACTTCCGCTTTGAAAGACCGTTCTGCCATGGCTAAATCTCATGCTTACGAATGTTGATCAGCATCTTTTGCAGGGTACCAACAAAGGCGCTGCGTTCATCGTCGGATATGCCGCGAAACATGCGGGCGTAGGTGTCGTACATGTGCGGCCAGAGCGTTTCAAACGCCGCGCGCCCGGCATCGGTGATATACACCCTTGTGGCGCGGCTGTCGGCAGCATCCGCCTCTCGCCGCACCAAACCGTCACCTGCCAACTGATCCAACGCACGGCTGAAGGTGGATTGTTCAACCACCGCATAGATCGCCAGTTCCCCGATCAACGGCCCCTCGACCACCGATAGCACCGCCAATGCCCGCATTTTCGGCGTGCTGAGGCCAAGTCCAGCCATTTCTTCGCGCAAAGACGCGTTGTAGCGGCCCATGATGCGATTCATCAGATAGGGCGCGAAATTGAACAGGCCAATTTCACCAAGCCGGGCGGTCAGGGGGCTATCATCCTTCATGCGCCCAGCCTTTTTGCCGCAAGATAGCCCGACCCGCCACCAAGGCCGGGGCCGGGATGCGTTGATGCCCCGATGTGAAGGAAGCCGCGCAAGATACTGCTGCCATTGGTGGAATGCGCAAAGGGTCGCCAGATAAAGAACTGGTCGATGGCGCAAGCGCCGCCATAAGGGTCACCGCCGACTAGATTGATGTTCATTGCGGCAAGGTCTGCCGGGGAAAAGGCACGGCGGGCCAGTTTGATGGCGGCAAAATCTTTGATGTGGTGGGCAAGGATCGCCTCGATCCTATCGGCAAACGCCTCACGCACCGCCTCTGTCCAATCTGCCCCAGTTTCGATCTGCCCCGCCGCATCGCCTTTGATCACGCGCGGCGCATCGGGGATTTGCAGCCAAAGCACCGCCTTGCCCGGCGGGCAGCGTGAAGGGTCCAGCCGGATCGGTTGCCCGACACAAATCGTTGGCACC
>JANOFE010000165.1:0-1569 GCA_031413495.1 Pseudorhodobacter sp.
CCAAATATCCCCGCCGGAGGCTTCCGAAATCAACTCAAATGCGCTCCGCGCGGGAGTATTTGTGCGAAAAGGAAGCCGCAAGATCAGGCAAAACTTCGGATCGTCGCCAAAGCCCCGTCCA
This sequence comes from Pseudorhodobacter sp., assembly GCA_031413495.1. Lineage (GTDB taxonomy): Bacteria > Pseudomonadota > Alphaproteobacteria > Rhodobacterales > Rhodobacteraceae > JACMNW01. Next base: position 122 of record JANOFE010000165.1, read on the forward strand.
GTGCTTTACCCTCTTCATCCAGCAGTGCCGCCTCCCGCAAGCGGCGCGCCCAGTCCGCCGCATCGTCGCGGTGTTTGACCAGATCAATACCCGCCAGAACCTTGTCAAATTTTGACAGGCCCCGCGCATGTGTGTCGGAATAGCCCTTCACCAGCCGTCGGCAGCGGATGATTTCAACGCCGAGATCGTAGTTTGCAGATCGCGTGGCCAGCGCCAGCGACAGCCACCGCGATAAATGATCCATTTCATACTTATGCCGAAGGGTACGCAGACGGTAGCCGCGCAGGCTGCCTAAGATGTGCAACGTCAAAAATGCCGACAAACCATCGGTGCGCAGACGGCGGCCCTTGCCAAACCAACGGTCCAGCCACGCCATCCATGCCTGACTGGCCTCAACCCGCGCGCCCCATTTGGCGGGCAGCATACCGGCAATCTCTTCCGCGCGCGGATGCATGAATTCTGTTACCTGCATCACATTGGCGGCGTTGGCCCCCATCTCTGCACGCATCCGGTCAAATCGCCCCGCCCTTGTTTTCAGGTCGGCCACCCGGATTACATCGTCATAGGCCATGGCATTGGCGATGTATTTCGCGGCCGCCACCGACAGCGCAAAGCCCTGTGCGGCTTGGTCGTTGTCCAACACCAATTGCAGGCGGTCAAGATAGTCCACCCCATATCTAACAGATTGAAAATCCACCACTTTGCGCAGACCAGCCAAGGCCATGTCCGCCACAGGACCAGGAAAAGCCGCCACTCGCGATGACAGCCTGGCCCAATCCGCCAGCAGACCAGCTGGCCCAGACGGCGTTGCATCCCGCACTGGGGCTGCCGTTTTTGCCGATAGCGCCGGTGTGGTCACCGCATCAAATCCAGCAGCAAAGGCACGCAGGCTGGCGTCAACCCCTTTGCCCGAGGCGCGAATGGCGTCTTCGAATGCCGCGCGCCCGAATGGCAGCACGCCGGACCCGGCAAGGCCACCGAACAGGCTGGCAGAAATCACTGACCCTGCGCCAATCGCCAGCGCCTCAAAATCCGCCAACACCAGTTTTTGTGCGGCAATTTCGGCCGCCGCAACCACTTCGGCGGCATTGGCGATACCGTCACCCGGCACCATCTTTTCTGACACCGCCAGTGCGCGGTGGGTGGACCCGATCAGGGTGGTGCGGTCAGGTGTTACAAACCCGCGCAGGATGGACCGGCCTACTTCCATCATTTCTGACGCGATCAGGATATCCACATCGCCCGCCGCAGGCATCAGGGAAAATACAGGCGCGCGGTCGGTCTTTGGGCACATCTCGATGTAATAAACCGTGGCCCCGGTGCGCTGCGCCACGCCTGCAACCGATGTCGCCTGAACCGCGTAACCGCCCGCGCGGGCCAGATCCTCGATCCAAGAAGCCACCACGCCACCGCCCTGCCCGCCCACGGCCATCACCACCAGTTTGGTG
>JANOFE010000166.1:0-3122 GCA_031413495.1 Pseudorhodobacter sp.
GTGCACCTCGGCCAGATCAACGGGGCCAAGCGGCATTTTGTTGGCCGGGTTGTCAAAATCATACTGGAACAGCTGGAAATCGCGCTTGTAGATTTCCCACATCAGGTGGCGCGACAGATCGTCAAAGTAATCTTCCACCGGATACAGCCGTTTTGGCCCGTGGCCTTCGCTTTCGTTGAATTTGGGGATCTTTTTCAGGTTTACTTTGTGCTTGGTTTTGATGTTGCTAAGGACGTGCTGCATGCCCGCATCAAAGTCTTCCGTGAAAAAGATGTGGTCATAGCGGCCGCCATTGACGATGTAGGTCGATACATGTCCCGCCATCGCCGACCAGTGGATGTCAGGCTCCATCGGTTTGCGCCAGCGAATGGTATCGCGGGCGAATAGCAGGAAGCGGCGGAACGATGCGATTTGGTCGAAGTCTGCCATGCCATCATCGCCGCCCACATCAATGCCGTATTTCTGGGTCAGTAGCGGTACCATGTTACCGCGATAGCGTTTGCCATTGCGCTGCACGCCGCAGATTTTGTCGAAAAACGACGACAGGATGCGCGTGTAGGGGTTTCTTACACAGGTAAAGGCGTAAGAGGCGTGGCTTTTGACGTTTTGTTCGATTTTGGGTTGGCTCGCCTCAATCGCCCATTTGTGCATGCCGCCTGTGGCATCGTGGATGTCGCCGTCAAAAAACGTGCCGTGATCTGAATAGAACATGATCTGGCCAATAGACGAGCAAGCACATTTCGGCACCACGCGGTAAACCACGCTTTCGCTTTGCGTCATCCAAGTGCCGGGAAACCCCATGAAATTTTATCTCCTGCAATTCCAAGCGGCCATGTCGGCAGCCCGGAACAATAGACCCTAAAGAAGCAAACAAATGCTGTATTTTCAATGGCTGTTAAAGGTATCAATGGAAACAATACGCGGAATAGCGCAGGCAGAGTTCACCAAATGTCAAAAATCGCCTATATTTTGCTGTGCCATAAAGACCCGGACGGGGTTATTGCGCAGGCGGCACGGCTGACCGCGACCGGTGATTTTATTGCCATTCACTTTGACGCGCGCGCCAAAGCTGCGGATTTTGACCGCATTCGCACCGCATTGGCGGAAAATCCGTCGGTCACCTTCACCAAGCGCCGCGTCAAATGTGGGTGGGGGGAATGGAGCCTGATTGCAGCCACCCTGCAAGCCGTCAACGCGGCGGTCGATGCCTTTCCGAGGGCCACGCATTTTTACATGCTGTCGGGTGATTGCATGCCGATCAAATCATCGGAGTATGTGCATGAATTTCTGGACCTGACCGAGGTTGATTACATCGAAAGCTTCGATTTTTTCAATTCGGACTGGATCAAAACCGGCATTAAGGAAGAGCGGCTGGTTTACCGCCATCTGTTCAACGAACGCAATCAGAAGGCGCTGTTTTATGCCTCGATGAACCTGCAAAAACGGTTGGGTTTGCAGCGGTCGGTGCCCGCCGATATTCAGATGCAGATTGGCAGCCAATGGTGGTGCCTGCGCCGTCGCACGGTTGAGGCGATTTTGGACTTTTGTGCCAAACGCCCCGATGTGATGCGGTTTTTCCGCACCACCTGGATTCCCGATGAGACGTTCTTTCAAACCGTTGTCGGCCATCTGGTGCCTGAGGCAGAGATCAGATCACGCACGCTGACGTTTCTTATGTTTTCGGATTACGGCATGCCGGTCAGCTTTTATGACGATCAGTATGATTTGCTGATCAGTCAGGATTATCTGTTCGCGCGCAAAATCTCGCCCGAGGCCAAGGCGTTGAAAGATCGGTTAGGGCAGCTTTACGCAGCAGAAGGTGCCAGCTTTACAATCTCAAACGAAGGCCGCGGTTTGCACAGGTTCCTGACGGGGCGGGGCCGGATCGGCCGCCGCTTTGCGCCCCGGTTCTGGGAAACTGAAAGCAGCCTTGGGCGCGGGCGCACTTTGCTGATGGTGACGTGCAAGAAATGGCATGTCGCCAAGCGGTTGGTGGACCGTGTGCGCACGGTGACCAATCTGCCTTGCGTGGACTATCTGTTCAACGAGGCGGAGACGGAGTTACCTGATCTGGGCGGCATTCAGACCACGCTGGAAAAACGCACGCGGCACCGGCGCGCGGTGGTGCGGATGCTGTTTGATACCTGGGGCACGGACCGGTTGGTGATCTGCATCGACCCTGCAAATGTGGATCTGATGCAGGATTTCTATTCCGACAAATCCGATGTGCGGCTGTTGGAAATAGACTGCGATTTCACCGATGATTTCCTGATCGGCCATGCCCGGCGCGTCGGTCTGGCGGGGGTAGCCACGTCACAAGAAACCATTGACCGGCTGCTGCCGACCATCCGCTATGACGTGCGGTTTGAATCTGACCGTATCCGCGATGCCAATTTTGAGCAGTTCTTTGTCATGCGGCAATCGGCAAGCGTTGATGAAAATACCCTGCCTTTGGCCGCGTTTCTTGGTATTCCAGAGGCGAAAGCCCGCGAGATTGCGGAAACTGACTATTTATTTGTGGATTGACCGATGCCCTATATTTATGATGACCAGAACATATTCGCCCGCATTCTGCGCGGTGAAATTCCCAACAAAACTGTGCTCGAAAGCGCCCATACTTTGGCGTTCCATGACATTGGCCCGCAAGCCCCGATGCATGTTTTGGTCATCCCGAAGGGGGCCTATGTGAACTTTGACCATTTCGCAGGCGAGGCATCTGCAGAGGAGCTGGTCGATTTTCACCGCGCTGCGGCGCAGATCGTGGCGCAACTGGGTGTGGCCCCGGGCGCGGGTGCGGCGGGCTATCGCACGATTTCCAACGCGGGCGATCATGGCCATCAAGAAGTGCCGCATTACCATCTGCATATTCTGGCGGGCCGTCCGATGGGGCCGATGCTGACCAAGGGCTGAGAGGGGTGTCTGCACGCTTAAATGCGCAACATCCGGGTCGTTGGGATGAGGGCTTTGTGACATGTCCGGGCAAAGGAGACCGCCATGACCATTCATTTCACCCCGATCCCAACACCAATTGTGCGCGCCTATCAAAAGGGCGGGCCGGATGCCAACGGGCAGGCGCCAGAACATCACATTTCTGACGGGGACGGCATTCCATGCCGACACTG
>JANOFE010000167.1:0-1429 GCA_031413495.1 Pseudorhodobacter sp.
ATTGCAGTGGTGGCTTTGGCACGGTTGAGGCTTTGGCGCGTGAACACATTCCGGTTGTCGGCCACGTAGGGCTTGTGCCGTCGCGCGCAACCTGGACCGGCGGCTTTCGCGCCGTGGCCAAAACCGCCGATGCGGCGATGGCGCTGCTAGGTGAAGTGCAGGCCTACGAGGCTGCCGGGGCCTTTGCGCTGGAGGTCGAGGTGGTGCCGAATGCCGTTGCCACCGAGATAAGCAAACGGGTCGGGATTTTGCTGTGGTCGATGGGGGCCGGTGCGGGATGCGATGCCCAATATCTGTTCGCCGACGATATCCTTGGGCAAAACCGGGGCCATATGCCGCGCCATTCCAAGGTCTATCGCGATCTTTCTGCTGAATATGACAGGCTGCAATCCGAACGTATTGCGGCGTTTCGTGAATATGTGGCGGATGTTGCGGCGGGAACCTACCCGCAAGACAGCCATCTGGTCAAAATGGCCGATGCGGAATTGGCGCAGTTTCAAAAACTATTGGCAAAAGCTAAACCCAGATTACAGCGGTAATTCGACGCTGAGGGGGCAGTGAACCTATCGCCGCGGAAATTCCAACCCCTAGCCGCCGTTTGGAAACGGTTGATTGCCCCGGTCACACACTATAGTTCGGTCTTGGACAAAAGGATTTTTCCATGGCCGATATCACCCTGACCCCAATTCCAGAACGAAAACGTGGCTCTGGCGTTAAGTTGGTTTATGACCTGTTGCGCGATGAGATCCTTGATCTGACCTTGCCGCCAGGCAGCCCGATTGACGAAGTGCAACTGGCCGAGCGGTTTTCAATGTCGCGCACGCCGATCCGCGAGGCACTGGTGCGACTGGCGGGAGAAGGATTAATCGATACTTTGCCAAATCGGTCGACCATGGTGTCGAACATTGATTTTTTGAACCTGCACACTTTCTTTGATGCGATTACGTTGATGTACCGTATGACAACGCGACTAGCGGCGGAACATCACCGACCCGGCGATCTGCCGATCATCCGCGCCCATCAGGCTGAATTTGCTAGGGCTGTGACTGCACAAGATGCACTTGCGATGATCGCGACCAACCGTGACTTTCATGCAGCAATCGCCGAGGCCGGGCGTAATCCCTACTTCACAGCCCTGTTTTGTCGACTGTTGGATGAGGGCCGGCGCATCTTGCGTCTTTATTACCAATCATTCGATGACCGTTTGCCGCAGCGTTACGCGGATGAGCATGAAGAGATGATTGTCGCCATCGCGGCACATGACATAGACGCCGCAGACAGACTTGCCAAAAGCCATGCCGATCAGATTGTACGCCAAATTCAGCAGCTTTTTGCACGGGATCAAAGGCAAAATATCGCGCTATAGGCGCGCCTATTTCTTGTCGACAAATAAAATACAAAAGATATAGTGAATCTGACAAAAGATTCG
>JANOFE010000168.1:0-1266 GCA_031413495.1 Pseudorhodobacter sp.
CCCTGCGTCGTTGTCAACCTTGTGCTGCGCGGCAGGTCAGACCATATAAGACCAAACGGATGAGGTGATCCTATGCAAAGTCGCAACAAATTCTTCGATGACATGTCGCAACTGATGACCAATGCGATGGGTGTCGCCCAGGGGGCCAAGACCGAGGCGGAGACGGCGATGAAGGGCTTTATCGACCGCTGGATGGCCGACCGTGATTTCGTGACCCGCGAAGAATTTGATGCCGTCCGCGCGATGGCGCAAAAAGCGCGCGAAGAAAATGACGCGTTGTCGGCCCGCATTGCAGCGTTGGAGAAAAAAGCAAAGGCCTGACCCGGGGCTGACTGTCGATCAGCCTATGCCAAGCTGCAGGGCATAGCTACCTTGCCAACAACGCAATGGGTAAATGGCAATATCATGTGCAACCTTTACAACCAAACAACCGGGCAAGAAGCAATGCGACAGCTTTTTGCATCTTTGCCGGTGACTGACCTTCTGGGTAACCTTGCGTCCATGCCAGAGATTTACCCGGATTATTTTGCCCCGATTGTCAGAAATGCTGATCAAGGGGTAGAGTTGGTCATGGCGCGCTGGGGCTTGCCGACACCGCCACAGTTTCTTGCGGGCAAGAAAACAGATCGCGGCGTCACCAATGTTCGCAATACAAAATCTTCGCATTGGCGACGTTGGCTTGGGCCGGCGCATCGGTGCCTTGTGCCGATGAACGCGTTTGCTGAACCCAATTGTGTGCCGGGTGGCAATGTCTGGTTTGCTATGGCGAATGATTGCCCGGCCTTTTTTGCGGGGGTGCAGGTGCCGGGCTGGACCTCGACCCGAAAACTGAAAGCGGGGCCAACAACCGATGATCTGTTTGGCTTTCTGACCACCGACCCGAATGCCGAAGTCGCAGCTGTTCACCCAAAGGCGATGCCTGTGATACTGACAGATCCCGGACAGTGGTTGCAATGGCTTGTCGCGCCCTGGCCAGACGCAGCCCTTTTGCAACGCGCCTTGCCAGATGGGGCGCTTATGCGTCGGTAAAACACGCCAGGTGCCGCGCGTGATTTTCCACAGCGCTACCTGCGCCCTGTGCAGCAACTGCATAATACATCCATAGATTGTAGTTTTTTGCGGCTGATGACTTGTCCACAGACATTTCAGTGCGAAATCGCTTTACACACTTCCCCTTTAGCCACACCATATCTAGTAAGGATCACATCTGGTGCCGCTGTGCATTGCCAGATACCCAGCCTATAGTGGGGAATTACCCCAGATGGG
>JANOFE010000169.1:0-24652 GCA_031413495.1 Pseudorhodobacter sp.
GGTAACAACCAGTCCAGACCTTGCTGCCGAAGTGCGGCGTCTGGTGCCTTTATGTGCGGCAGAGCTGCCCGAACCAAACCGGTCAGCCGCGCTTGGGGCGTGGGAGGTCTTGGGTGAAATTGTTATCTGTGAAACTGCCGAGGCAATGGCTGTCTATGCCGACCGTATCGCGCCGGAACATCTTCATGTGCAGGCGGGCAATCTGGATTGGTGGCTGGCGCGCCTTCGGGCCTATGGCTCGTTGTTTCTGGGGGCCACATCGACCGTGGCTTTTGGCGATAAGGCCGCAGGTACGAATCACGTTTTGCCGACCAGCGGTGCCGCGCGCTATACCGGCGGGCTATCGGTGCACAAGTTTCTGAAAACCGTCACCTGGCAAACAGTTACCGACGAAGCCTTGCCACAACTGGCTGGCGTTACAGCCCGAATTTCCCGGTTCGAAGGGATGGAAGGTCACGCCAGAACTGCCGACATTCGCCTCGCCAAACTTGCCGCCAAATCCCCCAGCTGAAGGATGGACCCCGTGAACCTTGCCCGCTTTCCCCGCGTTCGTCTGGGTCATTTTCCAACGCCATTGGAACTTATGCCGCGGCTCACATCTTTGCTTGGCGGGCCAGAGATCTGGATCAAGCGCGATGATTGCACCGGCCTTTCGACTGGGGGCAATAAGACCCGAAAGCTGGAATTTCTGATGGCAGAGGCGGTTGCAATGGGCGCTGACATCGTCCTGACGCAGGGTGCCACGCAATCCAACCATGCGCGTCAAACGGCGGCGGCGGCAGCGAAACTGGGCATGGCCTGTCACATCCTGCTGGAGGATCGGACCGGGTATAACGAACCAAACTACCGCATGAACGGCAATGTCCTGCTAGATGTGCTGCACGGGGCCACGATTGAACATCGCGGGCCGGGGCTGGATATGAATGCCGAGATGATGGCCGTTGCCGAGAAATTTCGCGCCGATGGCCGCAAACCCTATGCCATTGTGGGGGGCGGATCGAACGCAACGGGCGCGCTGGGTTATGTCAACTGCGCGCTGGAATTGCTTGGCCAAATGGTTGAAGGCGGTTTGGTGTTTGATCACATGATCACGGCAACCGGGTCTGCGGGTACGCACGCAGGGCTGATTGTCGGGCTAAAGGCGCTGAATGCCCAATTGCCGTTGCTCGGCATTGGGGTGCGTGCGCCAAAGGACACGCAGGAAGCGAATGTTTTCCGGCTGGCGCAGGCGGTAGAGGAAAAGATGGGCTTGGCTGGCGTTGTTGCGCGCACTGATGTGGTGGCAAATTGTGACTATATCGGGCAGGGATACGGCATACCCGCTGATAGCACGCTGGAAGCGATTGATATCTTTGCGAAAACTGAGGCTATTCTGCTCGATCCGGTGTATTCCGGCAAAGGGGCTGCTGGCCTGATTGACCTGATCCGAAACGGGCATTTCAAGAAAGGCGAGCGTGTGGTGTTTCTGCATACAGGCGGCGCTATTGGCCTGACCGGATATACCCACGTTTTGCCACATCTTTGAAAACAACTGGCATCATAGGCGGCATGGGGCCAGAGGCGACGGTTTTGCTGATGCAAAAACTGCTCGCTGCGGTAAATGCCAAGGATGATGCCGACCACATTCCCCTGATCGTGCATCAAAACCCCGCTGTTCCCAGCCGCATCACGCGGTTGATTGATGGTCGGGGCGAAGATCCCGCCCCGGTGCTTGCACAGATGGCCAAAGGTTTGGCGGCGGCGGGCGCGCTGGCGTTGGCCATGCCTTGCAACACCGCCCATGCCTATGCGCCGCAAATCATCGCCGGTACGCCGCTGCCGTTTCTGGATATGCGGACCGCAAGCCTGGATCATCTTTGCACCATTCTGCCCCCCGGTGCGCGGGTTGGAATGCTGGCGTCACCCGCCGTGCGCTTGGCGCGGGTGTTTGACTTACCGTTCGAATCATCGGGGCTGAGCCAGGTCTATCTGGCGGATGATACAGACCTTCTCGCGCTAATTCGCCGTGTTAAGACCGGCGACACCGGGCCTGAGGCGCAAGGTGCGATGGCAGAAATAGCACGCACACTTGCGGCACAAAGCGATCATTTGTTGGTTGCCTGCACGGAACTATCGCTTCTGACATCCGTTCTTAGGGGCATGGCATGGACAGATACGTTGGATTGCCTGACAGATGTGATCGTTCGGTTCGCCAAAAGCGCATAGATTTGCGGTTTTGCAGATCAACGCCTACCCTGCGGCACAACGGAGGGTCCGATGGGCTATTTTCTATCCCTTTATACGCTTGTTGCGGCGCTGTTGCGGCGCTCAAACCGGGCGGAGCTTGGCCTCATCGCCGCCGGCGTCGCGTTCTTTGGGTTTCTGGCAATCTTTCCAACCGTGGCCGTGGTCATATCGGTCTGGGGCTTTGTTGCGGACCCGGCGGTCATTCGTGGCGAATTGGAATTGTTGCAGGATTTCCTGCCGTCTGACGCATTTGTGCTGCTATCCCGTCAAATTGACGGCTTGCTAAGTGCCAACAACAGACAGCTTGGCTGGACCACGATCCTATCTACCCTGCTTGCGTTCTGGGCCGCGCGGTCGGGTGCCGCATCCCTGATCCAAGGGCTGAACGCGGTTCACCATTTGCCGCAACGCACAGGGCTCTGGCATCAGGTGCAGGCCTTGTTGATGACCATTGTTTTGATCGGGCTTGCCCTTGCGGCCATGTTGGCGGCCGTGGTTGGACCGCTGGTGATCGGGTTGCTGCCCTTGGGGCGGTTTGCGGCAATTACCCTAGAACTGGCAAACCTTGTTTTGGGGGCTGGAGCCCTTGTGATGGGCATCGCGTTGACCCTGCGCTTTGGTCCAAACCGGGCGCTGGCACCGCCGCTGTTCACCCGCGGTCTGCTGCTTGCCATTGTGCTTTGGGCAATGGCATCGCGGGGTTTCGTGGTGTATTTGGCAAATTTCAACACCTACAATCAGGTTTACGGGTCTATCGGCGCTGTTGCCGCGCTGCTGATGTGGCTTTACCTAAGCGTCTACGCGGTGTTGATCGGCGCTGCCTATGATGCGGAACGCGCGGCGCAGGGCGATCAGTAGTCCTTTTCAAGGAAAATCCCGATGCCAGCTTGCCCGTCTGAACCGACACTGCCCCGTGCGGTGATGCTGTCGGTTACATCCAAATTCAACTGAATCTGACTTTTGCCGTCCTGATCAACTTCGATCTCGGAATAGACATTGCGAGAGATGTATTTGCCCGCGCGCAAGGATGCCGTACCATCCTCGGTCGTTCGGACATCAAGATCGTCCAGACCAAACCCCTTGCGCAACTTGGCAACGATGCCTTCGCCGCCCTTGCCAGCAAGGCTGGCGACAGCGCCGGCCAGTTGTGCGGCCTGAAACGCAGACAGGGTTTCAAGGCCGCGTCCGAACAACAGCCGCGACAGCACTTCTTCTTGCGGCAATTCCGGCTGCGATGTGAAAATGACAGCGGGGTCGTTTGCCAACCCTTCGATCAGCACAGAGCTGGTTATCCCATCGCTTTCGGTTGCGGCAGCTATGCGAATGAACGGCACAAAATCGCCCTCAAGGCGCAGCTGCGCCTCGGACAGGACCAGACGCTTGCCTAAGATATCCAGCCTGCCTCGGATCAGGTTCAATCCACCTTCTGGTATCACGGCGGCTGTGGTTCCGCGCAGGCGCAAGGTGCCACCCAGTTCGGCATCAAGCCCGCGACCGCGCAAAAACACCCGGTTGGGTGCTGAAATCGTCAGATCAAGACCGTAGGCACGCCTGTCTGCCGACCCGCCGCTGCCCACTGCGCCAAATAACCCGGCCCGCGCACGGGTTGCCCGCACGGGCGCGGGCTCCCGGATGTGGCGCAGATCAGGGATTGCTTCCACGCCGCCAAGGCCGCTGGACGGGATTTGCAATTCGGTGTCGCGCAGGCCGATTTGCCCGGCAATCATCGCACCGCCAGACAGTGGGCCAGTGATTGTCAAATCCCCTGATGCGCGCGTTTCATACAGCTGCGGGTCACGCAAAACCACGTCGCGCAGGCCCAAGGCAAGGTTCGCAGTGTTTGGTGCGGCCAATCCCACAGTTCCGCTAACAGTGGTCGAGCCCCCGGTTGATACCGCTGCCTGCCCGGCGATTTGCGCCTGTCCGCCTGCCAAGGTTGCGGTCAATTGCGTATCTTGCAACGAAAATGGCAGATCGGGGCTACTGATCCGGCCATTCCCAAGCGTCACGCGCCCAGATAAGGATGATGGCTGCACGGGGCCCCTTAACCGCAAATCAAAGCCAAGCGCGCCTGAAACCGTGCGCGGCTGGGTGAACGCATTTGCCAGTGCCGCCTGCCCCGTGCCTTTGATGGCTAAATCAACGCCGCCGTCATTGCCCAACACGCCCGCTACGGACGCATTGATTTGCCCCGGCCCCTGCGCCTGCAGGGTCAGGCGGTATCCGTTTTCGCCCTGAACCGCTGTTCCTGAAACGCTAACCGATCCCGGAAATTCTGGTAGCAACAAACCCAGGTTGGCCAGTTTGGCGGAAAGGTCAATTTGCGATGCTGTGCCGTTGGGCGCTGCTGCCTGTGCCGTGATCTGCGGGTTGCGTAGCCGGATTTCTGTGATCCCTACAGCACCATTTGTCAGGCTAAGATTGGCTGCGATTGTCGACAGCCCCCGCAGCAATTTGTCAGCCTCGGTTTGACCGATGGCCAGATCATTCGCTTCACCATCAAGGGTGATCTTGCCAGATTGCAACGTGCCTGTCAGGGCTGCCGATGCAGCCAATGCGCCACGATAATTTGCGCCCAAAGCCGATAAATCGGCAAAGGTCAGCTCGGCCTTCAGATCGCTGCCGGCGCTGGCAATCCTGCCCGATGCAGTCGCCGTAAGCGATGCGGCGGTCACGATCAGGCTGCGCAGATCGGTGCTATTTTCATCACGCTTCACAGATGCCTCAATGCGGGATTGCCCGGCCAGCAGGGCATCCACCTCGGGCAGGCCCAGGCGCAAATCGGTGCCTATAATGTCTGTGGTTGCATCAAAGGTTCCGCCAAGCAGACTGCCTGATCCTTCGATTTGAACGGCCCCGCGCCCGGCAAGTGCGCGTCCCGTAAGGCCCGAAAACCGCGCCATATCTGCAATATCGGCGCTGGCCTGTCCATCGACAGTGTATCCGCTGTCCAGCCCGTCAATGGTGCCACTTGCGTTGATGGTCACATCGCCTGCCGCCAGTTCGAACGCAGAAAGGCTAAGTTTGCCCGACCCTTGCCGCCACTTACCACGTGCAGTGCCAGCAATAGTTTGCCCAAGGGCTTGTGCCAAATCTGCGTCAGCGGGGGCAATGCCCAAAGCGCCGTAGCTTGTCTTGAATTCAAAAAGCTGTCCTTGGTCGGTCCGGCCTATCCGCCCCGATCCGTCAACGGATAGGCGTGCAATCTTCAGCAGCGGTTGGTCGAAACCTTCGATCAGGCCTTCTATGCCCCAGTCATCGCCTTTTGCCGCATCGAACGAAAGGTTCAGGTCGGCCCGTGAAATGCGGGTTTCCTGATCGCTGGTCAGGGGCAGCAAAATTTGGGTGCCGTCCGGTGATGCCAACACAACATTCAGATTAAAACTTGTGGGCAAGCCATCGGCAGCAAGGGCAAGATTGCCTTTCAAGGCCAGCGCGCGTGTTTGCACCGACACGTCAGACAGTTGCATCTTCCCGTCCGCACTGCGCGACCCTGCGGCAATCAAGGCCACATCAGAGCCAAAGAATTCTGCATATTCGGGCAGAAACAAAGGCGCCAAATCGCCGCCAAGATCGGCCGTGAATTTCATCGCGCCATCATCCGTTCCGCCCAGCGTCACCGTCCCGCGAAGGCGGTCGGTGCCCTCGGTGATCAACCCAACGTCGGCGCTGAAATCGTCAACCGGGCCGCTGCCTTTGATCGTCAGGCTGGCTGCCGGTGATCCGGGCAAATCAAGCAAGGTGGCCGCAATGCCACCCGCACCTTCCTGCGCATCCAGATCCAGCACCAACTGTCGGCTTGCGTTGGAATAGCTGGCAACAAGGGCTACGTTGCCGTTAGGCCCATCGTCGGTGCGATCAATGGTCAACGTCGCTTGACCCTCGCCCCCTGCCAAGGCAAGCGATGCGTCAAACGTGCCCTCGATCAATGTTCCCAGAACGGGCGCGCCCAGTTCAATGCGGTTTGCGGCGATGCGCCCTATGTTCACCGATACAGGCAATTCCGGCAGCGAAAAGCCGGACGCCTCGGGTGACGGCAAACCACTGTCTTCCGCCACAGGGGCCCGCGCGACGATGATTTCTTCCGCTGTCAGGGCGTTTATGGACACGTCTCCGCGGAACAAAGCAGCACGGTTCCAATCCAACACGACACCGTTCAGCGTAAGCCATACCCCTTCGGCATCGGCGATGGTCATCGACGCAATCGCCGCCTGCGACGATAATGCCCCGGTAAAACCGGTAATCGTGACCTGCCTGCCAATGCCAGAAAGATTATCTTCCAGAAACGCCGTCAAATAGGTGCGGTCATCGATTTGGGCGGCGGCAAAGCCCGGCCAAAGCATGAACAACAGGAAAAACCAGTGTCGCATCAAAATGACTGCCCGATGCCGACATAAATCTGCACCCCTTCGCCAGTGCTGCCACCCACCGGGGCCGCGACGTCAAGCCTTATGGGACCAAAGCCGGTGGCGTAGCGCAAGCCAAGCCCCGCGCCCGCATGCCAATCTGACGAGGGATCAGAAAATCCGCCAACAGCAACCTGACCAACGTCAACAAATCCCACGATACCAATTTTTTCCGAAACCTTAGCGCGCAGTTCTGCGCTTGCCGCCAGAAAATAGGTGCCCCCGGTTTGCACATCGGTCAGGCCGATGCGCAACACATTGACGCCAAGCGATTGATAGGGTTGCCCGCGCACGGTGCCGCCGCCGCCTGTGTAAAACAAATAATCCCTCGGTGTACCCAACAGACTTGATCCAAGTATTGCCCCGCCTTGCAATCGCCCCGCAACCACAAGGCCATTAGCGTCACCAAAGCCCCGGTAGGCGCGCGTGTCGAATGTCAGGCGTGCGCCCGAATCTGTGGTGCCAAAACCCAAGAATGGCTTTGCTTCGGCTTCTATGTAAAACCCGCGCGTGGCATCGGTTTTGTTGTCCCGTTTGTCCCACAGCACACCAATCGGCAAAGACAAGTTGCGATACAAAAAACCGCGCGCCAGATCGCTGCCTTTTGAATATTCGTAGTCCAGCCCAGCCCGTGCGCTGAATTGTTCAGTGAAGATATGGAAAAATCCGATGCCGGTGGACAGGGTGTTGGCGTTGAAATCCTGTTCATCCAGATGCGCAATTTCAAAGTGAAAGCGCGCAGTTGTATCGGGTGTCAGGGTGGCGGGGCGGTCAATTGTGACGCCCAGTGAATAGTCCAGACCACTTGTCTGCGCGCCAATATTGGTGATGTCGCCGGTCACTTCCAACCGCTCACCGCCGCCAAGCAGGTTGCGGTGCAACCATGATCCGGTCAGGTTCAGGCCATCAAAACTGGCGATTTCCGCACCAAAGCTGTAGCGGCGCAGCTTTTCTTCAACGACAGTGGCCGTGATGCCAAGGCTATCGGGTGCGGTGATGCGTTCGTCTTCGGTCAGGGAAACTGACCTGAAAATACCTGTGCGGCGCAGACGTGCCGTTGCGCGTGAAAGTTCCAATGGGTTAAAGACGTCGCCCTCGGGCAGGCCCGCTATCTTGCGAATGCGGCGTTCGCGCATCCGGTCCTGCCCGGTGATGGCAAGTCGCCCGAAACGCAGCTTTTGACTGGGGTTCAACTTGACAGACGCCGACAGGGTGCTGTTGCCATGGTCTGCTGACAGATCTTGTGACACGACGCTCGCTTTCGCATGGCCAATCGCGCGCCAACCTTCAACGCCGCTGGCCACGGCCTCGCGAATAAGGCCAGACCCTGCAACCGCGCCCACTGCAAACCCCTTTGGCAGCACCGTTCCCGGCGCAAGTGGCGAAACAGCGGCGCGCGAAAAGGCAAATGCCGGGCCGGGCTCAACAGTAACCTCAATACGGGTGATTTGCGACGGCGCATCCAGCGGCGCGATGCTTGCCGCCTCTTGCCCATCAATCAGCACGCGGATCACGCCGGAATAGTGCCCGGCTGCGTAAAGTGCGCCCAACAGTCTGCTGTATTCCGCGCGCGCTGACGCAAGCAAATCTTGCGCGTCGACAACATTGTCGCGCTGTGCCGCCAACAGCAATGACGCTGCGCGAAGATCGTCACGAAGATTGTCTGACGCGCCGGGTGTCTGGAAATCAATGGCATCAAGGGCATAGGCCTGCGGCACCGTGACCCACAGGCTTGCTGCCAGTGCCAAGAATAAGCCTGTCTTTGCGTGCCGCCCGAAACCTGCCAACTCCACCCCCGACCACATATCCTAAAAGCTATCGCAGCTTGGCTTGCCAAGGGCAATGCAACCATAAGTGAAACGGCGAAAACCGCCCCCCGGTTCCCAATCGCGATTTTATTGCGCAGCCATATCGCGGCTTGGGGCCACAAGGCCTTCGCTGACCACCGAAAGCGCCAATGCCGCCGCCCCGTGGGCCCATAACAAATCGCCCCAGGCATGTATTTCAATCGGCGGGCGCGGGCGGCCAGTCACGATGGCCAGATTGTCCATCTCGGCCAGTGTTTCGGCGGCATAAAGGTAATCAAACCGCATCCGTTCGCCGGACAGAATGATCAAGGCGGGATCAAACAGGTTGATCACATTGGAAAGACCGACGGCAAGATAACGCCCGGCGCGCCGGAAAATTGACCGCGCGGCACCATTTCCGGCCTTGGCATGGTCATACAGGCTTTCCAGCACGACGGATATGGATTGCCCTTCCTTATGTTCCCAGCTGAGCGCGGTCGTCGCCTCGCGGGCAAGTGCATAGTCTGCAACATAGGCCTCCAGACATCCTCGCTGCCCGCATCTGCACAGGGCACCGTCAAGCTGCACTTTGGTATGACCCAGTTCCATGCCCAAACGCTGCGCCCCGCGAAACATCCGGTGGTTCAGGACATATCCCATACCCACCCCATGTTCGATTGTGACCACAGCAAAATTGGATAGACCGCGCCCCGCACCAAACCACAGCTCTGCCAGCGTGACCAGATTGGCATCGTTGTCGATGATGACCGGCAATCCAAGCCGGGCCTGCGCAATGCGCGCCAGCGGCACCGTCCGTTCAACCAAAACAGATGACCAATAGACCATGCCTTCCACACAATCGACGAATCCCGGAACGCCTAACCCCATGGCAGAAAGATCGGCCTTCGCGATGCCCGCTTTGTCGCACACGCGGTCAAGCAAAGTTTCAATAGCAGTCAGAATGTCTGCAAGCGTCATCGGGCCGGGCTTGCGGGGAATGACGTCATCAGCAATCAGATTACCGGCAAAATCGACGATCACGGCGGTATGTTCGCGGTCCGACAGTTTCATGCCAGCCACGAAATGCGCATCCGCCCGCACGCCAAGCGCCACAGCGGGCCGGCCGCGCCCAGCGTCGCCTTCCCGGGGGGCGGCGATTTCTTCGATCAGCCCGGCTTCGATTAGCTCCTGCGTAATGGTTGTAACCGACGCCGGACTAACGCCTAAATCCTTTGCCAATTGAACCCGCGGGATAAGGCCCGATGCCCGAACCCGTTCAAACACCTGCTGTCGCAGGGGGCGCAGCATATCGGAAAGCGGGGGAATCAGCGGGCCACACCCTTTGCGGCCTTCTGTCGCCTCTTCCAAAGGTGGCTGCGGCAGCATTTATTTGCTCTCCAAACAAAAGGCGGGGCATTTCTTTCGCAAAGCGACAGTTTTTGCTGCAATGCAGCGAAACTTTCCCCAACTTTCACCAAATGACAGCTTCCACTATGTTTTTTAATTTGACAACTGAAATTATTCGCGGCAATTTCTTTGCGTGCCGACGAATCTGTCGGACCGGCCATTCGCTGGCCGCATCCATAGGGAGGATAATCATGCGTAATGCAATTCTGCTTGCAGTCATCGCCGCTACCGGTTTCTCAACCGCTGCACTGGCTGAAGGCAAGAAAATCGGCGTGTCTTGGGCAAGCTTCCAGGAAGAGCGTTGGAAAATCGACGAAGCTGCAATGAAAGCAGCGATTGAAGCAGCTGGCGACGAATACATTTCGGCTGATGCTGAATCGTCCTCGGCCAAGCAGTTGACCGATGTTGAAGCTCTGATTGCACAGGGCGCAAACGCCCTGATCATCAACGCTTGGGACAAAGACGCCATTGGGCCTGCGATTGAATCTGCCGCTGCCGAAGGCATTCCAGTCGTTGGTTACGACCGCCTGATCGAAGATGCACGCACCTTTTATCTGACGTTCGACAACATCGGTGTTGGCCGCATCATCGCAGAATCCGTCGTGGCAGCAAAGCCAGATGGCAACTACGCGATCATCAAGGGCGATCCCGGTGATCCGAACGCGCTGTTCCTTTTGGAAGGCATGATGTCGGTAATCGGTGATGCAGTGACTGCAGGCACCATCAAGATCGTGGGCGAATCGTTCTCCGACGGTTGGAAGCCAGAAAATGCTCAGAAGAACATGGAGCAAATCCTGACCGCCAACAACAACGCCGTTGACGCCGTTCTGGCTGAAAACGACGGTATGGCTGGTGGCGTTATTGCCGCATTGGCCGCACAGGGCCTGAACATTCCGGTCGGTGGCCAGGATGGTGATCTTGCTGCAATCAACCGCGTTGCGCGCGGCACCCAGACCGTTTCGGTTTGGAAAGACTCGCGTCAGCTGGGTAAAGCTGCTGGCGAAATCGCATCGGCGCTTGCCGGTGGCGCAGCACTGGACAGCGTCGCTGGCGCTGTGAAGTTCTCGGGTGGTGAAAAGGGCGTTGAAATGAACGCCATCCTGCTTGATCCAACACCGATCACCAAAGACACGCTGAACCTTGCTATCGACGCTGGCCATATTTCGAAAGAAGCGGCTTGCGAAGGTGCCATGGAAGGCGTTGCTGCCTGCCAGTAATGGCAAACTGAAATATCGGCGCTGGTCCATGGGTCAGCGCCGGTTTTTTCAAATAGATTGAAGTGCTGCCATGCCCGCGCTGGGCGTTGGACTGACGCGCTCACCTCGCGGTTACAATGTGCCGCCTCTCCTCCCTCCAGCAGCGATGGACCCGGACATGACCCAAACCCCGACATCAACCACTACACCCGGACCTGATCAACAGGCTGGACCCGTCGCCCGCTTCCTGCAGGCCACGGAAATTGATACCCGACTTTTGGGGATGCTTGGTGCGCTTTTGCTGATTTGGGGTGGCTTTCATATTTACGGGGCCATTTTCAACGGGGCGGGCGCATTTCTGACGCCACGCAATCTTTGGAACCTGTCCGTTCAAACGTCGTCCATCGGCATCATGGCCACCGGCATGGTTCTGGTCATTGTGACGCGCAATATTGACCTGTCAGTGGGGTCGATCATCGGTGTCACCGGCATGGCGATGGGCATCTTGCAGGTCGAAATTCTGCCCGACTACCTTGGCCTTGGGCATTGGTCGATCTGGATCATCACGGCGATTGTAGGTTTGCTTGTTGGTGCCCTGATCGGTTCACTGCATGGGTGGCTGATCGCCTATCGTGGCATTCCGTCTTTCATTGTCACGCTGGGCGGGCTGATGGTCTGGCGCGGTATGGCGTTTATTTCGGCGGGCGGCAAAACCATCTCGCCGGTAGATCAAACCTTTGCGCTGCTTGGCGGCGGGCCCTACGGCGCTGTTGGATCAATCGGAAGCTGGATTGTGGGTATCCTTGCCTGTTTAGGTGTCCTTTGGTTGCTGCAATCAGGCCGCGCGCAACGCCGCGTGCATGACTTTCCTTTGCGTCCGATGTGGGCCGAAGGCTTTTTGGCGGTGGTCGGGTGCGGTGCCATCATCGGCGCGGTGCTGCTGGTAAACTCTTATCCTTGGCCGAAGGGCATCGTAGCTGATTATGCCAAAGCCACCGGGCAAACGCTGCCCGAGGGCACCTTCATCAGCCACGGCTTTGCCATTCCGGTGCTGATCCTGATAGTGGTGGGCATCTTAATGACCATCATGATGACGCGCACCCGCTTTGGTCGCTACGTTTTTGCCATCGGTGGCAACCCCGAAGCCGCGGCCTTGGCCGGTATCAACACCCGCTGGATGACGCTGAAAATCTTCACTCTGATGGGAATGCTGTCTGGCCTTGCGGGCGTCATTGCGTCAGCGCGCCTGAATTCGGCAACCAATGCGCTTGGCACGTTGGACGAACTTTACGTTATCGCCGCAGCCGTTATTGGCGGCACGTCACTGGCGGGGGGGCTTGGCACCATCTATGGCGCGATCCTTGGCGCGCTGGTGATGCAAAGTCTGCAATCGGGCATGGTGCTGATCGGGTTTGATTCTGCCATTCAGCGCATCGTCGTGGGCCTTGTTCTGGTGCTGGCCGTCTATCTCGACAATCTTTACCGCAGAAAAGTTAAGTAGGGGCACGCCATGACAAACAAGGGAACTCCTCTGGTCGAGATGCGCGACATCTCAATCTCATTCGGCGGCATCAAGGCGGTCGATCATGTGACGGTCGATCTTTACCCCGGCGAAGTTGTGGGCCTTCTGGGCCATAACGGTGCTGGCAAATCGACACTGATCAAATGCCTGTCTGGCGCGTACCAGGCCGATAGCGGCGATATTCTGATCAATGGCGAAAAGGTCGAGATTAACAATCCCCGTGATGCCCGCGCGCAAAACATCGAAACCATCTATCAAACGCTGGCACTGGCAGACAATCTAGATGCGGCATCAAACCTGTTTCTGGGCCGTGAATTGGTATCGCCGCTAGGGTTCGTGAATGACAGCAAGATGGAGGCGGAGACCCGCAAAATCCTGAAGCGGCTTAATCCCAACTTCCGCAAATTCAACGTACCTGTGTCGGCGCTTTCAGGCGGTCAGCGCCAGTCTGTTGCCATCGCCCGTGCAGTTTACTTCAACGCCAAGATTCTGATCATGGACGAGCCGACCGCCGCCCTTGGCCCGCAAGAAACGCAGATGGTGTCTGAACTTATTCAGGAACTGAAAGCGCAGGGTCTTGGTATCTTCCTGATCGAGCATGATATTCACAACGTCATGAAACTATGCGACCGGGCATCAGTGATGAAGAACGGCCAGCTTGTCGGCACTGTGAATGTCAACGATGTTACCGATGAAGACATCCTTGGTATGATCATTCTGGGTAAGAAACCCGCCAAGGCCGCGTGATGTTTATCGGGCTTGATCTGGGGACGTCAGGCCTGAAGGCTATTTTGATCAATGACGCGCAACAGGTTCTGGCTGAGGCGACCGCGCCCCTGACGGTCAGCCGTCTGCATGATGGCTGGTCTGAACAGGCCCCCAGCGATTGGATCGCGGCGGCCGAGTCGGTGTTGGATGCGCTGTCGGCGCATGGCCTTGGCCGCGTACAGGGCATTGGTCTGTCCGGCCATATGCACGGTGCGACCCTGCTGGATGCAGCAGACGAAGTGTTGCGCCCCTGCATGCTGTGGAACGATACCCGCAGCGCCGATGAAGCCGCAGATCTTGATGCCGATCCGATGTTTCGCCGCATTTCCGGCAACATCGTTTTCCCCGGATTTACCGCGCCAAAGGTGGATTGGGTCCGCAGTCACGAACCGGAAATTTGGGGCAGAATCGCAAAAATTCTGTTGCCAAAAGATTATCTGCGCCTTTGGCTAACGGGCGGTCATGTGGCGGATATGTCTGATGCGGCGGGCACTGCGTGGTTTGATACGGGCGCGCGCGACTGGTCGGATGATCTGCTTACCGCAACCGGGCTGTCGCGCAAGCAAATGCCGCGATTGGTCGAAGGATCGGCAGTATCCGGTACATTGCGCTCGGCACTTGCGGGCCGTTGGGGCCTGCCTTCCAATGTCGTTGTTGCTGGCGGTGGTGGCGATAATGCGGCGTCTGGCGTGGGCGTTGGCGTGGTGCGCGCCGGCGAGGCGTTCGTGTCGCTTGGCACCTCGGGCGTGCTGTTCGCCGCCAATGATGGTTATCACCCCGATCCGGCGACTGCCGTTCACACCTTTTGCCATGCGCTGCCGAACACATGGCATCAGATGGGCGTTGTCCTGTCGGCGACAGATTCGCTGAATTGGTATGCGGGCATGGTCGGCGAAAGTGCGGCCTCCCTGACAAATGGTTTGTCTGCACTGGAAGCCCCCGGAAAGACCCTTTTCTTGCCCTATCTTGGGGGTGAACGCACACCGCTGAACTCGGCTTCCGTCCGTGGCGCTTTTCTGGGTTTGGAACATGCGACAGACCGCGCTGCAGGCACCCGCGCGGTGCTGGAAGGTGTCGCCTACGCCATCCGTGATTGCCGTGATGCCTTGGCCGCTACCGGAACAAAATTGCACCATCTGCTGGCGGTTGGTGGTGGATCGCGGTCTGACTACTGGCTATCTGCCATTGCCACCGCGCTGAATTGCACCGTGTCCGTGCCGGTTGCCGGTGATTTTGGCGGCGCATTCGGGGCGGCCCGCCTTGGTCTGATGGCCGCAACAGGGGCGGGTGCCGAAATCGCCACTCTGCCCGCCATTGCCCGCCAAATAGACCCTAATCCTGCCCTTCTTGGGGCTTTTGACGCAGGCCATGCCCGTTTCCGCGCCGCCCAAACTGCCATCAAGGATCTGCTATGACCGATTTTTTCAAAGACATTCCCGCCATCACATACGAAGGCCCTGCCTCCACCAACGAATTCGCCTTCCGGCACTACAACCCGGACGAGGTGATCATGGGTAAGCGCATGGAAGATCATATGCGTTTTGCTGTCGCGTATTGGCATTCCTTCGCCTGGCCGGGCGGCGATCCGTTCGGCGGCCAGACATTCGATCGCCCATGGTTTGGCGACACGATGGCACTGGCCAAAATGAAGGCCGATGTTGCGTTTGAGATGTTCGATATCCTCGGCGCGCCCTTCTATTGCTTTCACGATGCCGATGCGCGGCCTGAAGGGGCGACGTTCGCAGAAAGCAAACGCAATCTTGAGGAAATCGTTGATTACCTTGGGGAAAAGCAAACCAACCACAAAACCAAACTGCTGTGGGGCACCGCGAACCTGTTTTCCCACAAACGCTGGATGTCGGGTGCCGCCACCAACCCCGACCCCGAAGTTTTCGCCTACGCCGCCGCCACCGTGAAATCCTGCATGGATGCTACGATGAAACTGGGCGGTGGCAACTACGTTCTCTGGGGCGGGCGCGAAGGGTACGAGACGCTGCTGAACACCGATCTTTCCCGCGAATCTGAACAGGCGGGCCGGTTCCTGTCGATGGTGGTCGAATACAAATACAAAATGGGCTTCAAAGGCGCGATCCTAATTGAACCAAAGCCGCAAGAGCCGTCAAAGCACCAGTATGACTATGACGTTGCGACCGTTTACGGCTTCCTCAAGCGGTTTGGCCTGGAAAAAGAGGTGCAGGTGAACATCGAACAAGGCCACGCCATCCTTGCGGGCCACAGCTTCGAGCATGAGATTGCGCTCGCCGCTTCTCTCGGTATTTTCGGCTCCATTGACATGAACCGCAATGATTACCAATCCGGCTGGGATACCGACCAATTCCCGAACAACCACGCCGAAAAGGCCGTAGCCTTCTACGAAATTCTGCGCGCGGGCGGCTACACCACTGGTGGCACTAATTTTGATGCCAAAGTGCGCCGTCAAAGTCTTGATCCGGCTGATCTGATCCTCGCCCATGTCGGCGGTATGGATACCTGCGCCCGCGCAATGAAAGCTGCCGCCGCCCTGCTGGAAGACGGCAGCATGGAAGCCCACCGTGCGGAGCGTTACGCAGGCTGGGACAAACCGGAATGCAAAGCGATGCTGACCTCGTCGCTGGACGCTATCGCCGCCGATGTGCTTGCCAAAAATATCAATCCACACCCCCGTTCCGGCAAACAGGAACGCCTCGAAAACCTATGGAACCGCTTCGTCTAACCTTGCGGCTTCCTTTTCGTCCAAATACTCATACGGCGGTGGGGCCAATCGCCCCGCCGCCAAAGAGGGCACGCACATGACCTACCACCCCGCCGAGAACCGCTACGACCGCATGACCTATCGCCGCACCGGGCGGTCCGGCCTGATGCTGCCCGCCATATCCTTGGGCCTGTGGCACAACTTCGGCCATGACACGCCCCACGATACCAAACGCGCCATCTGCCACGCGGCGTTCGATCATGGCATCACGCATTTCGATCTGGCCAATAACTACGGGCCCCCTGCGGGCAGCGCTGAATCCGCTTTTGGGGAAATCCTGAAAACCGATTTTAAAGACCTGCGCGATGAGCTGATCATTTCGTCAAAGGCTGGCTACCACATGTGGAACGGCCCTTACGGCGAATGGGGATCGCGCAAATACCTGATCGCATCCTGTGATCAGTCGCTCAAACGCATGGGCCTTGATTACGTCGATATCTTTTATTCGCACCGCTTTGATGCTGACACTCCGCTTGAAGAAACCATGGGCGCGTTGGATCACATCGTGCGGTCGGGCCGCGCGCAATATATTGGCCTTTCCAGCTACAATTCCGAAAAAACCCGTGAGGCCGTGGCGATCCTGAAATCGCTTGGCACCCCCTGCCTGATCCATCAGCCCAGCTATAACATCCTGAACCGCTGGGTCGAAAAAGACGGTCTGCGCGAAACGCTGGCTGATCTTGGTATAGGCTCCATCGCTTTTACGCCGCTTGCCCAAGGTATCCTGACCCGCAAATATCTCGGCGGCATTCCTGACGGCAGCCGGGCAAGCCAAGGCAAAAGTCTTGATCCGGCGGTCATCACCCCGCGTGCGCTTGACTCCGTCCGGGCGCTGGATGCGATGGCAAAATCGCGCGGCCAAACTTTGGCACAAATGGCGCTGGCTTGGGTTCTGCGCGGTGGCTTGATCACCACAGCACTGATTGGCGCTTCTAAGCCCGAACAGGTGGTGGATTGCGCTGGCGCAATCAAAAACCTTGATTTCACGGAACAAGAACTTGCGCGGATCGACGATATATCATCTGAAGAAGCCGTTAACCTTTGGGCGCGGTCGTCAGAATCTGACTAGGGGCTTGCCTACCGCCTAATTTTTAGGCGGAATTTTTTGCAAAACGCAAAACGCCTGTCGAATTTCTGTGGATATCCGGCAGTTGCGACATCGGGTCTCTTGACCTCTGGGTAAGTTGCTTCATTTGAATGAATGAACGTTCATTCTTGCTGCGCCGCAAGGCAAATTCTGCGCCGCAGCACCCCAGATCCGGAAGCCTAATCCTATGACTGCCGCCGTTGCCCCTGCTGATCTGCGCAGCGCCTCGATTCTGGCCTCGGTTCACCGTGCCTTCATGGAAAAGGGGTTTGACGGAGCGTCAATGCAGGATTTGGCGCGCGAAGCGGGCATGAGCGTTGGTAATTTCTACCGCTACTTCCCGTCTAAAGCTGCAATTGTCGAAGCCATCATTACCCATGATCTGCAAGATCTTGAACGTGATTTTTCCGATATCATTGGCTCTGCTGACCCGATGCAACGCTTGCGCGACACCATCAAACGCCATGTCGAAGACAGTCTTTGCAATGGCGACGGCAGATTATGGGCAGAAATTACCGCTGTTGCCCTGCGCAAACCGGAAATAGGCGCCATCGTCGGCAGGATGGATACCGCCCTGAACCATCACCTTACTACGGTGTTTTCCATGACAAGCGGCCTGCCACTGGCAGAGGCCGTTGATCGTTATTCCGCGCATGCAGACTTTGTTGTGATGATGGTGATGGCCAGCGCTATGCAAACCTGCGGTGTCGCCAAACAACAGTCTGATCTTACCGCGCTGGTTTTGCGCACGATTAATCAAACTCTTGATGAAATTCCCCAAAAGATGCTGAAGGGCTGATCCAATGCCACGCTTCCCGACATTTCTTTCGTCTCTCGCCGCCCTGACGGTGCTTACGTCCATCATGGCCTGTGCCGAAACGCCCGCTGCGGCACCATCGCCCTCTGCAGTGCCTGCAATTACCGTGTCTGCGGTTGCTTTGCATGTGCTGCGTGATCAGGTGCTTGTCTCGGGCCTTGTTGGCCCACTGGAAGAGGTGCAGGTGCAGCCCCTTATTGAAGGCCAACCGATCGAGACTTTGACAGCAGATGTCGGCGACAAGGTTATAGCAGGGCAAGTTTTAGCGACTCTTTCCGCAACCACCCTCAATCTGCAAAAAAGTCAATTCAACGCGGCCCTCGCCTCTGCCAGTGCCACCATTGCCCAAGCCGAGGCACAGCTAATCGAAGCGCGATCCTCGGCAGATGAGGCGCAGCGCGTGAATGACCGTACTGCAAAGCTGAAAGCGCAGGGAACGTCATCCCAGGCGGCGGCGGATCAGGCAAATGCAGCGGCCATATCGGCCACTGCACGGGTCACTGTTGCTGTGCAATCGCTGGAGGCCGCCCGCGCGCAACTTGCCCTGGCCGAGGCGCAACTGGCAAATGTTGACCTGCAGCTAACACGCACAAGCGTTGTGGCCCCGGTTTCGGGTGAAGTGGTTGAACGCAACGCCCTTGTTGGCGGCATTGCGTCGGCTGCTGGCCCCGCCATGTTCAAACTGATCCGCGATGGCGCGTTGGAATTGCGCGCTGACGTGGCCGAGGCCGACCTTGTGCGCCTTGCCCCGGACCAGACCGCGCAGATGAAGGCTGTTGGCACCAGCCAGCCGTTGGCGGGTGTAGTGCGCCTTGTCGAACCGACGATTGATGCTACTTCGCGGCTTGGTCGGGTGCGCATTACGCTCGATCATCCAGAATTGGTGCGGTCCGGCATGTTTGTGGACGCAACGGTTTTGGTGGTCGAACGCAAGGCAATTGCAGTTCCCGTCACGGCAGTTGGTTCGGGCGCAGAGGGTGCTACGGTCATGCGGGTGCGCGACGGCTTGGTTGAACGCATCGCGGTGGAAACCGGCATTCGCGACGGCGGCATGGTCGAAATACTGTCCGGTGTTGTTCCGGGTGATCTGATTGTAACCAAGGCTGCGGCCTTTGTGCGCGATGGCGACCGGATCAACCCGGTTCTTGCGCAGGTTGAAACAAACTAGAGGCATTTTGCGATGAATTTCTCCGCTTGGTCGATCCGAAATCCGATTGCGCCGCTTTTGGCGTTCCTGATGCTTATGGTGCTCGGCTGGCAGTCTTTTGTCGGCATGCCCATCACGCGGTTTCCAAACATTGATGTGCCATTGGTTGCGGTGACGGTTGCACAGTCCGGGGCCGCACCTGCGGAACTGGAAGCACAGGTTACCAAGGAAATCGAAGATGCCCTTGCCGGGATAACCGGCGTCAAGAACGTCATTTCCACTGTGACAGACGGTGTGTCTACAACGGCTGCAGAATTCAACATGGATGTGCCGACCGACAAAGCGGTGCAAGACGCGAAAGACGCGATTGACCAAATTCGGGGCAATCTGCCGGGCGATATAGAGGCGCCGATTGTCACCCGGATTGATGTCGAAGGTCAGGCGATCATGACCTTTGCCGTGTCTGCGCCCAGCATGTCGATTGAAGAACTGTCGTGGTTTGTCGATGACAAGATCACCCGTTCCCTGCAGGGCAAACCCGGCGTTGGCCGGGTAGATCGTTATGGCGGTGCCGACCGTGAAATCCGGGTGGAACTTGATCCGGTCCGGCTGGATAGTTTTGGAATCACGGCGCAGGCGGTCAGCGGGCAGCTTAGTGCCACCAACACCAATCAAGGCGCTGGGCGCAGCGAAATCGGCACCGGCGAACAGGCCATTCGCACACTTGGCGATGCGGCCACTGTCGAAGGTCTTGCCAGCACCACCATCGCCTTGCCATCAGGCCGCTATGTGCGGCTTTCTGATCTTGGTGTCGTGCTGGATACCTACGAAGAGCTTCGGTCTTTTTCGCGCTTCAACGGCGAACAGGTTGTCACGATGGCCATTTTCCGCGCCAAGGGATCATCCGAGGTGTCGGTGGCCGAAGTGGTGAATGCCACGCTTGCCACAGTGCGGGAAAAATACCCAGAAGTCGCAATTACACCGGTCGATGACACCGTGTTCTACACATATGGCAATTACGAAGCGGCCCTTACCACCCTGGTGGAAGGCGCAATTTTGGCGGTCCTCGTGGTGCTTGCCTTCCTGAAAAACTGGCGCGCCACGTTGATTGCGGCGGTTGCCTTGCCGCTGTCCGCCGTGCCGACCTTCTGGGTTATGGATATGCTGGGCTTTTCGCTGAACCTGATCAGCTTCCTCGCCATCACACTTGCCACAGGCATTCTTGTTGATGACGCGATTGTCGAGATTGAAAACATCGCCCGACACATACGCATGGGCAAAACCCCCTACCGCGCGTCGATTGAAGCTGCTGATGAAATCGGCCTTGCCGTGATCGCCACCACCTTCACCATAGTTGCTGTCTTTGTGCCGGTGTCTTTCATGCCCGGCATCCCCGGCCAGTATTTCCGTCAGTTCGGCCTGACCGTTGCCATTGCCGTGCTGTTCAGCCTGCTGGTCGCCCGCCTGATCACCCCCATGATGGCTGCCTATTTGATGCGGACCAAAGATGCGCATGAGGAAAACCAGAAAGACGGCTGGATCATGCGCAGCTATCTTTGGTTCGTGCGCGCCAGCATCCGCACGGTCAAACTTCCCTTCGGCATGAAACTTGGAAAATATTATCTGACGCTGGTTGCGGCCCTCGGGGTGCTCGCCGTCTCGATCTACTTCATGATCCAGATCCCCGGCAGCTTCATTCCACCCGAAGATGTCAGCCGTATTGCCATCAGCGTTGAATTGCCGCCGGGCTCTACCCTTGCTGACACTGATACCACCACAAAGGCCATTGTTGACAAGATCAAGGGCCTTGAAGGCGTTGAAAATGTCTTTGTCTTGGGCGGGTCTTCCCCCACGGGCGAGCGTGACATTCGCCGCGCCAGCGTGACCGTTTTGCTGGGCAAACTTGACCATTCGCTGGTCCACAAATTCAGCAAGATCGGCCAAAGCATTCCGCTGATCGGCCCCTACATTCCGCAAACGGCATCGACGGGCCGCGCAGTTCCGCAAAACCAGATTGAGGCGGATATTTTCGCGCTTCTGGCCAATGTGCCCGATGTGCGTGCCTTCAAACTGAACGACCGGGGCGAACGGGATATTTCCTTTTCGATCCTGTCATCGAATGAGGCTGATCTGAACATCGCGGTCGCCCGGCTTGAGACGGCCCTGCGCGGCGATCCTTTGCTTGCTGGCGTGGCCGCCACAGGCGCGTTGCCGCGTCCCGAAGTGCAAATCACCCCACGCACAGAAGAGGCCGCCCGCCTTGGCATCACCGCGCAACAAATTGCGGCCGTGGTGCGGGTCGCGACCATTGGTGACAATGACGCAGCCCTTGCCAAACTTTCTATCGACAACCGGCAAATTCCGATCCGCGTGCGCTTGAACGATGAAGCGCGCGCTGATCTTGGGCGCATTGCCGCGCTGAAAATCATCACTGCCACCGGGGCAACCGTGCCCCTAAGCTCGGTTGCCGAAATCACCATCGCCGAAGGCCCAAGCGTGGTCGACCGCCTCAATCGCGAACGCCGCGCCACCATTGGGGCTAACCTGCCCGTGGGCGTGGCGCTTGGCACTGCCACCGCACGGTTCAAGGAAATCACCGATTCCGTCGAACTGCCCGCATCGGTGCGGGTGGCCGAAGCGGGCGATGCCGAAATTCAGGCGGAATTGAACCAAAGCTTCGGCAATGCCATGATCTTTGGCCTGATGCTGGTGCTGACCGTGCTGATTTTGCTGTTCAAATCGGTGATCCAGCCATTTACCATCCTGTTCTCACTTCCCCTTGCGATCGGTGGGGTGGCGGCAGCACTTATTATCACCGGAAATGCGGTGTCGATGCCGGTTTTGATTGGCATCCTGATGCTGATGGGCATCGTCACCAAAAACGCCATCCTGCTGATTGATTTTGCGATTGAGATGATGCGCCAGGGCATGGGCCGGATCGAAGCGGTGATGGAGGCTGGCCACAAACGGGCCCGTCCCATCGTGATGACCTCCATCGCCATGTCGGCGGGTATGTTGCCATCCGCCATGGGTGCTGGTGAAGGCGGGTCATTCCGTGCGCCAATGGCCATCGCCGTGATTGGTGGCATTATCGTATCGACTGTCCTAAGCCTTGTGATCGTGCCGTCGTTCTTTCTGATCATGGATGATTTGTCGCGTCTGCTTGCCTGGATGTTCAGCCGTTTCGTTGGCAAGAAAGAGGCGGAGCCAGAGGCACCGGAAGCCGCCGTTCTGGCGGAACGGATTGCAACAGACCGCGCCGATATACTGGTGTTGGAAGACCGCATGAATGGGCTTGAAGAACGGTTTGACTCGCGACGGTCAAAGCCCACGACCCTGCATGTCGCAGAATAGGCCACAGCTTTGGTCGCCCCGGCGAAGGCCGGGGCCTCGGTCCTGTGCGCCAACTGTCGGGACCCCGGCCTTCGCCGGGGCGATAGTGACCGACGGCAGACAAACGCAACACCCTAGCCCTGTCCAAAGACCTTGGCAGATTGCGCTTCCGAATACCGCCCCAAACGCACATCCTCGGCAACCGCTGCCTCATCACGCAGCGCCGGGTCGCCATAACCGCCGCCGCCCGGCGTGCGCACACGCACGCTGTCGCCCGGCCCAAGCACAATATCCTGCGCTTTCGACAGATGTTCCGGCACCATCACAATGCCGGCCTGCGTCACCTCAACCCGGTTCACGCCGCCATCCTTTCCGCCTAATGCGCCTTGTGGCCCGCTGCGCCCGTGATCCATCACAAAGCTGGCCCGCGCCGTGCCGCGCAGCAGTTCAATCTCATAGTCCAGTCCAAAGCCGCCGCGATGCTGCCCTGCGCCACCAGATCCTTCATGCAGGGCATAGTGCCGATAAAGCACCGGGAAGTTCTGCTCCATAATCTCCACCGGTGGGGCTTTGGATATGCCAATGGTCGAACAGCCGTTGCTTAACCCGTCATGGTCGGCGTTGCCGCCATAGCCGCCGCCTGAAATCTGATACATCACATAGTCGCGCCCACGTTCTGGGTCGTACCCGCCAAGGCCAAAGTTGCCGGATGTGCCTGCGGGCGATGCCGTCACCAAGGTAGGTATCGCCTGCACCAAGGCCGCAAAAACCGCCTCTGCAATGCGCTGACTGACCTCTGCCGCACAGCCTGATACCGGACGCGGATAGTGCGCATCAAGGAATGTGCCTTCAATCCCGGTCACAACCAGTGGCTCGAACGCACCTGCAGAAATGGGGACATCGGGAAAGATATGGCGCATCGCGAGGTAAACTGATGAAAGCGTCGTTGCGCGCACCGAATTCATCGGCCCCATGCAGGGCAACGACGAACCGGTAAAATCAAAGGTCAAGGCATCGCCCTTGCGGGTGACCTGCAGCGCGATGATCAAAGGTTCATTCACCACGCCGTCACTGTCGATAAAGGCACGGGCGCTATAGGTGCCCGCCGCGATCAACGCAATGTTGGTCCGCATCTGCCGCGCCGCCAGATCGCGCATTTCGGCAATTGCCTTTGTCACGTCGCGATCACCATAGCGATCCAACAGTGCCGTCAACCGCACTGCCCCCACCAGCAGCGCCGACGCCTGGGCTTTTACATCGCCGATGCGTTGTTCCGATACGCGAATATTGGAACAGATGATCTGGTAAATCTCGGTATCCATCACCCCGCGCTTGAACAGCTTGACCGGCGGCAGGCGCAGGCCTTCTTGCTCGGCGCTGGTGGCACTTGCCGAAAACCCACCCGGCACAGACCCACCCGTATCCGGCCAATGCCCGGTATTCGACAGCCAGCAGTAAATTTCCCCATCCCGGTAAAACGGCATGGCAAAGCGCACATCCATCAGATGCGTACCCCCCAGATAGGGGTCATTCACAATGTAAATGTCGCCCGGTTCCGGCGCGGCCGTCACCCCTGCCGCAATACGTTCCACAATATGGCGGGTGGAAAACTGCATGGTGCCCACAAACACCGGCAAGCCCCGCGCGCCCTGCGCAATCAACGCGCCGTCAATGGCGGAATAGATGCCATCAGACCGATCATCGGCTTCGGCAATCACTGGTGAAAACGCAGCCCGGCTAAAGGTAAGGTCCATCTCATCGCAGACCTGTTGCAAACCCGCTTGGATGACGGCCAAAGTCACGGGATCAAGCATGATGGCCTCCAATTTCGATGATCAGATTGCCATCGGCATCGCTGCGAACCCGGTCCCCCGGCTCCACCACAATCGTGGTATCCATCTGCTCAATAATTGCGGGGCCGATCAGCGTGGCATCCAGCGGCAGGTGATCGCGCCAGTAAAGGGGCGTGTCAACCCAACCGCCAAAATAGACCCTACGTTGGCCTTTTCGCGCCATTTCCACTGTCTTTAGCCTGCCTGCAGGATCAATCAATCGCGACAAATCCAGCTCTGGCCGTTTGCCAATCACTGACACATTCAAATTCATCAAGTTGGCCCTGATGTCCGGTAAATCGACATGAAACCGCGCGTGATAAGCTGCCTCGAAAAGTGACTGAAGCGTTTCACGGGCGGGCGTTGCATCGG
>JANOFE010000170.1:0-2354 GCA_031413495.1 Pseudorhodobacter sp.
GTTTGCAAAGGTGGAATGCTCCAGAAATGCTGCTGATCACGGCTTCCCGAACGGCCACGCCCGTATGCACGCAAAAAGCACGGGGTAAGCACGCCTATCACACAGCCCCTATTCATCCGAATGCCCCGCCCTA
This sequence comes from Pseudorhodobacter sp., assembly GCA_031413495.1. GTDB lineage: Bacteria > Pseudomonadota > Alphaproteobacteria > Rhodobacterales > Rhodobacteraceae > JACMNW01. Next base: position 134 of record JANOFE010000170.1, read on the forward strand.
AGGCCCTCACGCACGCGGTGCGCAATCTCGATAAACTCCCGGCTGTCGCGAATGTCCAAAGGCCGCTCCCGCGGCAGAGGGCTGTCAATCACATCGGTTATCCGCCCCGGCCGGGGCGACATCACCACAATCTTGGTCGACAGATACACCGCCTCGGGGATCGAATGGGTCACAAACCCGATCGTCTTGCCGGTCCGCGCCCACAGCTTCAACAACTCCTCATTCAAATGGTCGCGCACAATCTCGTCCAGCGCCCCGAACGGCTCGTCCATCAGCAAAATATCTGCATCAAACGCCAGCGCCCGGGCGATAGATGCCCGCTGCTGCATCCCGCCAGACAACTGCCACGGAAACTTGCGCCCAAAGCCACCAAGTTCCACAAGGTCCAGCACGCGGGCCACCCGCTCCTCCTGCTCTGGCTTCGAAAACCCCATGATTTCAAGCGGTAACTTGATATTCCCGGCAATCGTGCGCCAAGGATAAAGCCCCGCCGCCTGAAACACATAGCCATAGGCACGCGCCCGCCGCGCCGCATCGGGCGTCATACCATTCACCGTAAGCGAGCCCCCCGTCGGCGTCTCCAACGCCGCAATCGCCCGCAGGAAGGTGGTTTTGCCACAGCCGCTCGGCCCGATGAAACTGACAAACTCCCCCCGGTTGATGCTCAGGTTGACGTCTTTCAGCGCATGCACAGGCCCGTCCCCGGTCTGAAACACAAGGTTCAAATCGCGGGCCTCGATGACGGGGGCGGTGGGGGTTAGGGTATCTTTCATTTCTCAATCGCCTCGTCGGTAAAAGCCCGCCACGTCAACGAAACCGCCAAGAAAATTGGCAGCAGCGCGGCCGGTATAAAGGCGGCAATTATTCGACCTGTTTCTCCTGACCCCGTTGCAAAGAACCAGCCCAGCATTGTAAGCCCAAGCACAGAACACACCCCGCTAGCCACTGTGGCGCGTTGTCTAATTTGTGGAATTATCTGCCCCAAAACAGAGTAAATCACGATCCAAATCAGGGCCATAGGAATTGTCAGTATCAGCGCCACAACTAGTGCCAATGGGACAACATAAATAATGTACATGATAAGAGAAGACCCATCAAAGCCGCTTTCTCGCGCATCAATTACTATCTGAAATGTCAACGCGGCCACCATGCTTGTCGCTATCCCGATGGGGAACAGACGCGAAAAGAAGGGCAACCAACTATAAGTTTTTCCCACCTAAACCCCACTCGCCGGAATGCCCGTCCGCACCACTGGCCTCGGCGCGGTCAAATCCTTCCACTGGCTCAGCGCCCGGTTAACCGCCCCATTCGGGGGCCGCGCCACGAACTGCCCGTGACCTTCCTGTGTCTTCACAACGCCATCCTCAATCGCCACATGCCCACGGGTTAGCGTGAACCGAGGCAACCCGGTCACCACTTTCCCTTCGAATACATTGTAATCAATCGCAGATTGCTGCGCCTTCGCGGTGATTGTCTTCGATTTATGCGGGTCCAGCACCACGATATCCGCATCCGCGCCCACCAGAATTGCCCCTTTCTTCGGGTAACAATTCAGGATTTTGGCGATGTTTGTTGACGTCACGGCCACAAATTCGTTCATCGTGATCCGCCCGGTAGCGACGCCATGCGTCCACAGCATCGGCATCCGGTCTTCCAGGCCCCCGGTGCCATTCGGGATTTTCGTGAAATCCCCCACGCCAAACCGCTTCTGCGCCGTGGTGAACGCACAGTGATCCGTCGCCACCACCTGCAACGATCCCGCAGCCAAGCCCGCCCACAAGCTATCCTGATGCCGCTTGTCGCGGAACGGCGGCGACATCACCCGCCGTGCGGCATGGTCCCAATCTGGGTTGCGATATTCGCTGTCATCCAGCGTCAAATGCTGGATCAACGGCTCGCCATAAACCCGCTTGCCATTCATCCGCGCCCGCCGGATCGCCTCATGCGCCTCTTCGCAACTGGTATGCACGATATACACCGGCACCCCCGCCATATCGGCAATCATGATGGCGCGGTTGGTGGCCTCGCCTTCCACCTCGGGGGGCCGCGAAAACGCATGCGCCTCGGGGCCAGTGTTCCCCGCCGCCATCAGTTTGCGCTGCAACTCTGCCACCACATCGCCATTCTCGGCATGCACAAACGGCATCGCCCCCAGTTCGGCACAGCGGGAGAAGCTGGCAAACATCTCATCATCATTCACCATCAACGCGCCCTTATAGGC
>JANOFE010000171.1:0-22220 GCA_031413495.1 Pseudorhodobacter sp.
GGCCATGCGCTGAGTTTCAATTGCCCGAAGTCTTGCAGCCGGATGCGGTCGAATCCGATCCAGCCGCCGGGCTGGATGCGGGCCACGAGTCCGCCCTGATCGAGATTGTCCTGAGCGGCGGCTTTTTCACTGGAGTCGAAACACGCGGCGCGCTGGCGTCGGCTGCGCACCATCACTTCGGTCGAGCCCCGCAGCGGGGTCGATGAATTCCGTCACTCCACCATTCAGATGAACCTGAAGAAGTGGTACATGGAAAACTACATCGACCCGGCTGGCTTTGACATCACCGAAGAGGCATTCGGGAAGTGTTATGCCACCACCATCGGGCGTCAGTTCGGCGAAGGCTTCCTGACCGGCGATGCGATGACGGCAGCCTGCATGTATCTGACTGTTGTGGCGGAAACCGCGTTCACCAACACGCTGTTTGTGGCCATGCCATCAGAAGCCGCCCGCAATGGCGACTATGCTTTGCCCACGGTGTTCTTGTCGGTGCAATCAGACGAGTCGCGCCACATCGGCAACGGCCATTCGTTGATGATGGCGGCGTTGAAGGAACCTGAAAACCACCAGCTGATCGAGCGCGATATGAAGTATGCCTTCTGGCAGAACCACGCGATCGTTGATGCGGCCATCGGGACGTTCATCGAATACGGCACCACCGACCGCGACAAATCGAAAGAAAGCTATGCCGAGATGTGGCATCGCTGGGTCTATGAAGATTACTATCGCACCTACATGCTGCCGATGGAAAAATACGGCATCAAAATTCACCATGATGACGTGACCATGGCGTGGGAGCGGATCACCAAGAAAAACTACGTCCACAAAGTGGGGCAGTTCTTTGCGGTGGGTTGGCCGGTAAACTTCTGGCGGATTGAAGCGCAGACCGAGAAAGACTTTGAATGGTTCGAGCACAAGTATCCCGGTTGGTATGCTGAGTTCGGCGAATTCTGGAAATGGTATGCGAAGCTGTCGAAGCCTGGTCAAAAGGTTCTGCTGTTCAACGAAGAGGTCGGCTATGCCTACCCGCATCGTTGCTGGTCCTGCCTTGTGCCCTGCCTGATCCGTGAGGATATGGTGGTGGACAAGATTGATGGTCAGTTGCACACCTTTGCCCACGAGATTGACCGCTGGACGGCAGTCGAGGCGTTTGCCGACGAATATCAAGGGCGTCCAACGCCTGCGATGGGCAAATTCTCGGGCAAGCGTGAATGGGAAACGCTGTATGATGGCATGGATCTGGCCGACGCGATTGTCGATCTGAACTTCGTGCGGTCCGACGGCAAGACCCTGATCCCGCAACCACACCTGCGTTTCGACGACAAGGACATGTGGACGCTGGACCATGTACGCGGCCACAAGCTTGGCTCACCCCTGAACGCGCTGCGCGGCATGGATGATGCAACCCGTGCGCAGCATCTGGCTGACTATGCCAAGGGCTTTACCATCAACCCTTGCAACTAAATCCCTGACCTGTGGGCCGGACGTTCCGGCCCACAGACACCAAACCGTCGCCCCGTGGGCGGCGGCCGGAAAGCCATACCCAAAAGGCAGCATGACAATGTCGGAAACCTACACAGTGCGCCTCGAACCCGTTGGTGTCGATCTTGAGGTCGAGATGGGCGAAACCATTCTTGACGCTGCCTTCCGCCAGGGCATTTCGTTGCCGCATGGTTGCAAGGAAGGCCAATGTTCCGCTTGCAAGTGTAACCTTGTCGAGGGCGAGGTGGACCTGCTGAAATATTCCACTTTCGCGCTTTCGGATGGCGAGCGCGAACAGGGCGGTATCCTTTTGTGCCGCGCACTGGCGCAGGATGATTTGGTCATCGAACTGTTGAATTTTGACGAAGAACTGCTGGCAAAATCCATTGCCGTCAAAACCTTCAAAGGGGCCATTACTGCGAAATCCAATCTGACGCATGACATCCGGGCCATCGAGATTGATCTTGAGTCCCCGATCAAATTCTGGGCCGGGCAATATGTCGACATCACCGTCAGGACCAAAAATGGGGAGGAGATTACGCGCTCGTTCTCCATGGCAAATACGCCGGACCAAACCCAGACACTCAAATTTATCATCAAGAAATACCCCGACGGACGCTTCAGCAACGAACTTGACGCCGGCGGAATCGAAGTCGGCGCACCCGTTACGGTCCGCGGACCCTTTGGATCGTGCTTCAGGCGCGAAGGACGAACCGGACCAATAGTGTTGGTCGCCGCAGGGTCGGGAATGTCGCCGATCTGGTCAATCCTGCACGATCATATCGCCAGTGGCGAAGACCGCCCGGTGCATTTCTTTTACGGGGCGCGCACGCGGGATGATCTGTTCTACATCGAACAGATTGCTGACATCACCGCCGCCCACCCGACCATCACTTTCACGCCCGTGCTGTCACACGCGGATACCGATCCCGACTGGCACGGCGCTACCGGTTTTGTGCATCAGGTGGTGGGGTCTGAGTTGAAACGGCTGGGCATCGAGGGCAACGCCGATGCCTATGCCTGCGGCCCGCCACCGATGATCGACGCCCTGCAACCGGTTCTGTTTATGCAGGATTTTGATACAGAGCGCACCTTCTTTGACAAGTTTACGCCGTCCACTGCACCCGCGCCCGTAAAAGCGCATTGATACCAAGGGGTTCACGCCCCAAACCACAAGGGAGAAAGAGACATGGTTGCCACATCAAGCTCGGTCGGATCCGGGGCCGCAGGGGCCGCGATTTTCGCCGATAGCGAAAGCCGGAAATACCGCTATTTTGAACCCCGCGCCAAGCGTGCCACCCATTACGAGGATGTCACGGTAGACGTGCAGCCCGATCCGGAACGCTATCTGATCCAGAACTGGATCATCGCGTTCCCGAACGGCAAGGGGGCCTATGAAAAGGATAGCACGCAGGCCAAAAGCAGCAACTGGCATGCCTTCCGCGCCCCCGATCAGGAATGGGAACGCACGCATTACCAGCGCCAGTCGCGCATCGAGGTAATGGTGCAGGCTGTCATCAACAATGGCCGCAAATCCGGCGCACAGCTGGCCTTTGATGCAGCTTGGGGCAAGGTTCTGCAAAAGCATCTGGGGGCATGGAAGCATGCTGAATTTGGCCTTGGCACGTCGCTGATGCAGGCGCAGCGCTATGGCTATACCCAGATGATCAATAACGCGACGTTGACCAATTCATCCTACAAACTGCGGCTGTCACAAGATATCACCCTGTATCTGGCCGAAATTGGTATGGATATCAAAGGCTGGGATGACGAGGCAGGCAAGGTTGCCTGGATGGAAGACCCGATCTGGCAAGGCACCCGCGAGTGCATTGAAACCATTATGGGGGCGACCGATTATCTGGAACAGTATTTCGCCACCAATCTGGTGTTCGAGCCGCTGGTTGGCGAATTGTTCCGATCCGGCTTCCTGATGCAGGCGGGTGCGCCGAACAATGACTTCATGACACCCTCGGTGATTGCGGCGGCAGAGGGCGATTATGAGCGCAACTTGGCCAACACGATCGACCTGATCTATCTGCTGGCCAACGACGAAAAACATGGCGCTGCAAACCGCACCTTGTTCCAATCCTGGGTGATGAAGCACGCAAAGCTGGCTGACAAAGCCGCCAAGCAGCTGCAGCCCATCTGGAGCATGGCCCATTCCAAACCGGTGAGTTTCGAGGAGGCGCGGGCCGTATCCGAAGAACGCTTCCGCAAGATCCTCGGCGAACTCAACCTGTCCCGCTAGAGAAGGAAACATCATGTCAAACGTTGCACGCGACAATTCCCACGACAACATCTTCAAGGCGATGAAAGACATCACCTTTGAGAAAACCGTATCGCACCAATGCGGTGTCACGATGAGCGATTCCGTCGAGGCCCGCGCCATTGCCGAATTTATGGATCAAAAACCGGGGGTGACGGTGACGTATAACCCCGCGCTGATCCGCATTGATGGCAACGGCAAGCTGATCTTCAAGATGGACGAGATCAGCGAATATCTCGGCCGCGAGATGACGGCGGAGTTGTTCGAAGTGAACTCCTCCACCCATTACGGCCGCATGGTGCGCACCGATGACAACACCGTCGTTCTGTTTGGCGACATGAACGAGATGCTGGAATTCATCTGAAAAACCGGTGCGGGCGCAACCCCGCACCGCCCCATTTCCCCGGCGCACCCGCGCAACGATGTGAAAGGCACCCACGATGTTTATAACACCCGAAGGCAAAGAGATTTTCGTGGTCGATGGCCACACCCATTTCTGGGACGGCAGCCCGGAAAACCAGAAGAACATCCATGGCAAGCAATTCATTGATTGCTTTTATGCTTACCACACCGGCTTATCGCCGAAAGAAAATCTGTGGGAAAAATCAAAGTTTGAAAAGTATTCCGCCGACGATCTTTACAACGATTTGTTCATCGACGGGCCAGACGATATTGCCATCCTGAATTCGACCTATCTGTCGGATTTCTACAAGAACGGCTTCAACAATATTGAGCGCAATATGTCTGTGGCCAAGAAATTTCCAAACCGCTTTATCGTGAACGGGGCGTTTGATCCGCGCGATGGCAACAAGGCGCTGGAATACATCCATTTCATGAAGGAAACCTACAATATCACGGGTGTAAAGATGTACACCGCCGAATGGAACGGGGATTCCAAAGGTTGGCGTCTGAACGATCCAGCGGCGTATAAGTGCTTTGAGCTGTGCGATAAACTGGGCATCAAGAATATCCATGTCCACAAAGGGCCGACAATTATCCCGCTGAACAAGGATGCGTTCGATGTGCATGATGTGGATTATGCGGCGACCGATTTCCAAAACCTGAACTGGATCATCGAGCATTGCGGCCTGCCACGGTTGGATGATTTTTGCTGGATCGCAACGCAGGAGACCAACGTCTATGCCGGTCTTGCGGTGGCCTTGCCCTTCATCCATTCGCGGCCGCGCTACTTTGCCGAAGTGATCGCGGAACTGCTGTTCTGGATCGGGCCGGAAAAGATTCTGTTCGGGTCGGATTACGCGATATGGACGCCAAAATGGCTGGTTGAAAAGCTGTGGGCGTTTCAAATTCCCGAAGATATTTCGTCTGCCATTGGCGGCGTGCAACTGACCGATGAGATCAAGGAAAAAATCCTCGGGCTGAACGCGGCACGGCTTTACAACATCGACGTAGCAGGGCGCAAAGCAGAATTTGCCAAGCACCCGATGATGATTGCGGCCGAATAAGATGCAGGGCGCGCTTTCACAACAACTTGCCGACGTGTGGGCGCGCCTTGATCTGGTGATGGACCCCGAACTTGATGAACCGGTCACCGACATGGGGTTCATCGAGGCGGTGTCTGTCGCTGGCCCCACCACCAGGCGCAACATCAGCACGGTGGAAATTGCCTTTCGCCTGCCGACCTATTGGTGTTCGCCAAACTTCGCCTTTCTGATGGCCGAGGGGATTAAGCGCGAGGTGGAATCCCTGCCTTGGGTAGGCCAGGCGATTGTAACCCTGCAAGACCATATGGCGGCCGAAGAAATGAACAAGGTCATTAACACCGGTGGCCAGTTTTCCGATGTGTTCGCCGAATTGATGCCGGGTGAAAATCTGGATGCCCTGCGTGAAAAGTTCGATCAGAAGGCGTTTCAACGCCGTCAGGAAGTGGTGATCAAAGCGCTGATCTGGAAGGGGTACCTCACACAGGATATCGTCAAGCTGACGCTGGCCGATCTGTCGTTGATCCGGTTTGAGGATGCAGAAGAAACCCGCCAGCGTGGGCGTTATGCAGCACTTCTGACGTCCAAAAAACTGGCGCGGCGGGCAAACGATCTGGCATTTCCCACCTATCAGGGCCAACCGATTGGCGATTTCCAAACCTATATGGGCCTGTTGCGGTCTGTGCGCATCAACATGGAATTTTCCGGCTCGCTGTGCCGGGGTCTGAAACAGAGCCGCTACCTTGAGGCTGATCTATCGGGCGACGTGCCCCTGCTTGTGGATTACACGCCGCCGCTCACGTCTGACCACGCCTGCCGCTGACAATCGGCGAGAGTACCACAACACAGTAACGGCGGACGCCGAAGGAGGACTTATGCCTAAAATCATGATCCACGGAAATGAGGCTCGCCGCGCGCTCGCCACAGGCGTTCAAAAACTGACCGCCGCGATTGAATCCACCCTTGGCCCGATGGGCATGAATGCGATGATCGACCGGCCGATCGGCACCCCCCTGATCAGCCGCGATGGCGTGTCGATTGCGTCGGAAATAGCACTTTTCGACCGGTTCGAAAACATGGGTGCGCAGGTGGTGCGCGAAGTATCGATGCAGACCAACGATGTGGCGGGCGATGGCACCACGACGTCGATTGTGCTGGCAAATGGCATCATCAAATCTGGCGTGGCCTTGATTGAAAAAGGGGCAAAGCCTGTGGAATTGTGCCGAGGTATTTCGTTGGCAGTTGAATCAACGCTGGCCTCCCTTCGCGCGGCGGCAAAGCCAGTGAAGGATCATGCGGTACTGTCTGCGGTCGCGAAAATATCTGCCTCCAACGCCGATCTTGGCGCGCTGGTGGCCGAGGCGTTCCGCCGTGTCGGCGCGCAGGGGGTGATTTCCACCGATTACGGCGTTGGCAATACCTCTACCCTTGTTGTGGTGGATGGCATGTCGTTCGACCGTGGCTATATTTCGCACCACATGGTCACTGATCTGGATGCGATGAGGGCCGTGGTGATCAAGCCCTACATCGTGCTGACCGATATCAAGATGAAAACCGCAAGCCAGCTTGATGCGGCGAAGGCCATCGCTGCGGAAGATAACCGCCCGCTGGTGATCATATCCGAAGAAACCTCGCCCGAGGTGCTGATCACGCTGCTTGGCAAAGATGGCCCCGGTAAATTCCTTGTGGTTCACCCGCCGGAATTCGGCCATTGGCGCCGCAATATGATGGAAGATCTGGCGATCCTGACTGGTGGCAAAGTGCTGGCCCGCGATCTGGGTGATACGTTGGAAAACATCACGAAGGCCGACCTTGGGTCTGCCGACCGGATCGAGGCCACGCATACCGACACCATCATTGTGCGCGGGCATGGCGATGTGCAGGCGATTGCGGCCCGCCGCGCGCAAGTGCAGCGCCTGTTTGAACTGGCCCCTCCGAACATCGACAAGGACAAGCTGCAAGAACGGCTTGCCAAGCTGTGCGGTGGGACGGCCACGATCCTTGCTGGGGGGGTAACCCCGGTGGAGCAGAAACGCACGATCCAATTGATAGAAGACAGCCTGAACGCCGTTCGCGCAGCGGCCGAGGAAGGCGTTCTTGTTGGCGGCGGTGTGGCACTTGCCCGTGTGGCCCCATCGCTCGCCGAACTGTCCAAAACCGTGCAGGGCGATATTCGCAGGGGCGTGGAGCTGGTACAATCGGTGCTGACGGTGCCGCTTGCCCGGATCGCATTCAATGCAGGGGCCGAACCCAATGATGTGGTCGGCAAGGTCTGCGCACTGCCCGGTGATCACGGCTACAATGCCGCAACCGGCGTTTACGAGGATCTGATGCGCGCAGGCGTGATTGATCCGGTGCGCGTGACCTGTTCGGCGCTGATGAATGCGGGGTCAGTGGCCACGCTGATCCTGACCACAGAAACCCTGATCGCCGATCTGGCCGAAGACGAAGACCCGACAGCGGCGCGTGCGCTGGGTGGCGGGGCCGAAAACTTGGGCCGCAAGTAACTGGAATAACTTAGATTTTAAGAAAGGGCTCGACAGATGAAAGCCGCAAGACTTTACGAATACGACCCCGCGATGAACGTGCAGTTGAAGATCGAAAACGTCAAATCCCCCACCATCATGGGGCCGAATGACGTGATCGTAAAGGTCGGCGCGGCGGGTCTGTGCCGTACCGATCTGCACATCATCGAAGGCGTTTGGAAAGATATCATGGATACGGGCGGCAACCTTTTGCCCTATATCATGGGCCATGAAAACGCGGGCTGGGTCGAAGATGTGGGGTCCAACGTTACGTCCGTGAAACACGGCGATACCGTGATTTGCCACCCGCACCGCACCTGCGGCATTTGCCTGTCCTGCCGCTACGGCGACGATATGCACTGCGAACACAGCTTGTTTCCGGGGTTGGGTCTGGACGGCGGTTTTGCCGAATATTTCCTGACCTCTGAACGCTCGCTCATCAAACTGAACCCCAATATCACGCCGCTGGATGTGGCCCCGATGGCCGATGCGGGCATCACCGCCTACCGTGCCGCTAAAAAGGCCGCCAAAGCCCTGCGCCCCGGTGCCTATTGTGTGATCGTTGGCGTTGGCGGTTTGGGTCACATCGCCCTGCAATGCCTGCACGAAATTTCGGGCTGCCGCATCATCGCGGTGGACCGCGAGCCCGCAGCCCGGCAGTTGTGCAAGGATCTTGGTGCCGATTTCGTGCTGGATGGCGGGCCAAATATCATCGAAGAAATCAAGCAAATCACCGGCGGTGGCGCACAGGTGGTGATGGATTTCGTCGGTGAACTGGGCGTCGAAAATCTGTGCTGGAAGATGGTCCGCCCCGGGGGCGAGCTGATCATGATCGGTTACGGCGGCAAGATCGAGGTGCCAACCGCGCATCTGGTGATCAACGAGATCAACATCGGCGGCAGCCTTGTGGGCAATTACACCGAATTGGTGGAACTGATGGAGTTGAACGCCGACGGCAAGGTGAAGATGCACTACGCGCAATATTCACTCGATAACATCAACGTCGCTTTGGATGATTTCAAAAACCGCCGCTTTGCGGGCCGGGGCGTGATCGTGCCGTAACGAAGGCGCGGGCCGGCCCCGCGCCTTGGTTCAATAGCCAAACCGCGTAAGGGAGAGAGAACACATGAGCGGCGATACTATCACCAAGCAACCGCAGGCGGCAGCGGATCACTGCTACCGCCTGATTTACCGCAGTCACAGCCTACTGCCAGATGGCGGTAAAGACGAGGCTGCTTTGGCCGAAATCCTGAAACAGGCGCGGGCCAAAAATGCCGATCTGGGCATAACGGGTGCCTTGATGCTGTATGATGATTGGTTCGCCCAAGTGCTGGAAGGCCCGCAAGCGGCAGTCGAGGCGCTTTATGCAAAGATCAAGGCCGATAGCCGCCATGATGGCGTGCGGCTGAACGAAGCAGGGGTTGCGCCCAAGCGGCTGTTCGGCAAGTGGGCGATGGCCGTGGTCGCCGAACATCACGAACCTGACCAGCCGATGGTTGCCACCACCGGCGGGCTTGCGCAGGGCGCGCCATGGCGGGTGACGCTGGAACAGGAGGCCATCCTGACCAGGCTGCGCGATCTGACACGCGGCTATGGGCGGGGATCTTAATTCCATTTGATTGACAGGGCATGACCCGCACCGCCGGTGTCCTGTTACGCAGTCGATAAGGCGGCGCGAACAACGACAATAGCCAGACATTGGCGTGGGAGGGAACGAAAATGGATATTATCACCGCTTTGGCGGTTTCCATCGGCTTGCTAGGGGCCGTGGCAACTTATCTTTTCTTGACGATCGGCACCTTACAGATCTGGGTCGGCTTTATCGGCTGGGCCAGTTTCTATCACTGCGGCGGCGGTTCCGTCGGGCTAGCCAAATCTATTGCAGCGAACCTGTGGGGCGTGGTGATGGCGTTTATAGCGCTTCTGCTGATCACCCAGATCAATCCTGGCCTGCCGGGCGTGCTATGGCCATCCCTTGTTGTGGGCGTGACGGCGGCCATTTTGGTGCTCGGGGCCAAGATCGAGGCGCTGAACGTGATCCCGGCCACTGTCTATGGCTATGCGTCAACTGCCGGGTATGGGCTGTTGTCCGGCGCCACGCTGACCACGTTCAATCTGGCCAATCCCCTGATCTGCGTCAGCCTGTCGCTGGTGATTGGTGGATTGTTTGGGATCGTGTCCGAAAAGTTTGCGGGAATCCTGAAAGGTCAGGATAAGATCACAGCCTGAACGTGATTTGCCAGCACTTTAGGTGTGCAGGCAGCGTCGCCCATGGCTTCACTGCCTGCCTCTACACCCGGGTGCAGGTGCCCCTTGTGACTATCAATTCATAAGGGGTTGCGACTGGTCAACGCGAACCGCACTTTGAAAGAACCTGTTTATGTCAACTGATTTGAAGATCATCGAGCAGCGGCTTTTGTGGCTGTCCCATTGGATGATCCACCACGCAAATCACATCCGCCCAAAAGTTGATGGCATTAAGGTCGGCGGCCATCAGGCCTCTTCGGCGTCGATGGTTTCCATCATGACGGCGCTTTATTTCAGCGCGCTGCGCCCCGAAGACCGCGTTGCAGTAAAGCCGCACGCGTCGCCGATTTTTCACGCAATCCAGTATCTTATGGGCAACCAAAGCCGTGCCGCGATGGAGAATTTCCGTGGTTTTGGCGGCGTGCAAAGCTACCCGTCACGGACAAAGGACAGCGACGATGTCGATTTCTCCACCGGCTCGGTGGGCTTGGGCGTGGCGATCACCTCATTCGCCTCCATCGTGCAAGACTACATTGCCGCGAAATCCTGGGGACGGGACATACCGCTGGGGCGAATGGTGGCACTTGTGGGTGACGCAGAGCTGGATGAAGGCAACATCTATGAGTGCCTTCAGGAAGGCTGGAAAAATGGTCTTCGCAATACCTGGTGGATCATCGATTATAACCGCCAGTCGCTTGATGGCATTGTTCGGGAAGGTTTGTTCAAAAGGGTAGAGCAGATTTTTGATGCCTTCGGGTGGGATGTGGTTCGGGTGAAATACGGCTGCCTGCAACGCGCGGCCTTTGCCGAGCCGGGCGGCGAAAAGCTGCGCACTTGGATTGACGGCTGCCCGAACCAGCTTTACGCCGCACTCACCTTCATGGGTGGGGCCGTCTGGCGCAAACGCCTGATGGATGCGCTTGGCGACCAAGGCGATGTCACTACGCTGCTCAATCGGCGGTCGGACGCGGAACTGGCCGAACTGATGGAAAATCTTGGCGGCAACTGTGTGCAGACGATGGCGGACACCTTTGCCACGATAGACCACGACCGCCCGGTCTGTTTCCTTGCCTATACCATCAAAGGCTGGGGGACGCCGATTGCCGGGCACAAGGACAACCACGGTGGCCTGATGACCAAGGCGCAGATGGCCGACTGGCAGCGCGACATGGGCGTGCCCGAAGGTCAGGAATGGGAAAAATTTGCCACGGTCGCCGATCCCGCCGCGTTGCAGCGCGCGTTGTCGCAGGCACCGTTTTTTGCCAAAGGTCCAAGACGCTTTACTGATGACAAATTGCATGTGCCCGAGATTGCGATCAGTGCCGAGCGTGAAATTTCAACGCAGATGGGCTTTGGCAAGATTCTTGACGATCTGGCAAAAGGCGACAGCCCATTGGCATCACGGATCGTCACAACATCGCCGGACGTGACCGGCACCACAAGTCTTGGCCCATGGGTAAACCGTCGCAAACTTTTTGCGCGCACGGCGCACGCAGATACGTTTAGCGATGAGAAAATCGTCTCAACCGCGAAATGGGAGTTCACCCCAGAGGGTCAGCATATCGAGCTTGGCATCGCCGAGATGAACCTGTTCCTGCTGCTGGGTGCTGCGGGTTTGTCACATTCGTTGTTTGGCAAACGCCTTTTGCCGATCGGAACGGTTTACGACCCCTTCGTTGCACGCGGTCTCGATGCGCTGAACTATGCCTGCTATCAGGATGCCCGGTTTATGATCATTGGAACGCCGTCAGGCGTTACGCTGTCTTATGAGGGCGGGGCGCACCAATCCATCGCAGCACCGCTGATCGGAATGTCGCAAGATGGATTGGCGGCATTCGAGCCAGCCTTCGTAGACGAGCTTGCCGTTGTCATGCAGTGGGCCTTTGCCCATATGCAAAAAGATGGCGGCAGTGACCCTGATGAGCGCACCTGGCTTCGCGATGAAACCGGCGGATCGGTCTATCTGCGGCTGTCGACCAACCCGATTGAACAGCCGGGCAAGCGCCAGGACGACGCGTTTCGTCAAGGCACCATCGACGGCGGGTATTGGTTGCGAAAGCCGGGCCCGAATTGCGACGTGGTCATTGCCTATCAGGGTGCGGTGGCACCGGAAGCAATCAAAGCGGCGGGTCTTATCGCCCAAAGCCGTCGGGATGTTGGCGTTTTGGCGGTGACCTCGGCAGACCGGTTGAACGCCGGCTGGACCGCAGCGCAACGCGCGCGTTCGCGTGGCAACGCGGCAGCGCAAAGCCATGTTGAGGCGCTGTTACAAGACCTGCCGCCGCATTGCCGGCTGGTGACGATTATCGACGGTCATCCGGCGACACTCGCGTGGCTTGGCTCGGTGGTCGGCCACCAGTCCATTCCGCTTGGGGTTGAACATTTCGGCCAGACCGGCACGATTGCTGATCTTTATCGACACTTTGGCATTGATGCAGACTCTATCGTCGAAAAGGTCAACGGGCTGACCGCCGGCAGGCCGATCCTGCGGCGCTTTGCCGGGCCATAGCGCCCAGCGTGCTGTGCCGGATAATGAAGATGCCTCGAATTACAGCTGCGTTTCAGACGCTTTGCTTGCCGATTTCGGGGCCCTTCTTGGTATCAAAATCATTTTGCAAAGCGTCTACAAATCCAGGGGGCAGCTCAGTTCAAGCGAACAACGCCCCCCCCCTTAATGCTTCACCATCACGTGCCGCACGACCGTATAATCCTCCAACGCATACCCACTTAAATCTTTCCCATACCCCGATTGCTTCAATCCCCCATGCGGCATCTCATTCACCAGCATGAAATGCGTGTTCACCCATGTGCAACCGTAGCGCAGTAGTGCCGCCGTGTTCATGGCGCGGCCTATGTCGCGGGTCCAGACGCTTGAGGCGAGGCCGTAATCGCTGTCGTTGGCCCAAGTGACCGCTTGGTCTAGGTCGCCGAAGGGCGTGATGGAGACGACGGGGCCGAACACCTCACGCCGCACGATTTCGTCAGATTGCAAAGCGCCTGCGACGACTGTGGGGCGGTAGTAGTAGCCGTCGGGCATTGCCTCGCCGCCTGTCGTGATCTCAATATGCGGTACATCGCGGGCGCGGTTGACGAAGCTGGCGACGCGGTCGCGTTGGCGCAGCGATATGAGAGGGCCGATTTCGTTGGTGGTGTCGTCGGCATTGCCAAGTTGGATGGTTGATACGGCGGCGCTTAAATCGGCGACCAAGCGGTCATACACTTTCTTGCCCGCATAGATGCGGCAGGCGGCGGTGCAATCTTGCCCGGCATTGTAGAACCCGAACGCCCGAAGCCCGTCCACCACCTCGGCCACATCAGCATCATCGCAGACGATGACCGGGGCCTTGCCGCCCAGTTCCAGATGCGTGCGTTTCACCGATTTCGCGGCGGCATCCAGCATTTTCTTGCCCGTCGCCACATCGCCCGTCAGCGAAATCATATCAATGCCGGGGTGGTTGATCAGGTAGCTGCCAACGGTTTGCCCGCGCCCGGTGATCACCGATACCACGCCTTCGGGCAGTTCTTCGGCCAGAATATGCGCCATCTTCAGCGCGGTCAGTGGGGTTTGTTCCGATGGTTTGAACACCACGGTATTGCCGCCCGCAATCGCCGGGCACAGCTTCCATGCCATCATCATCAATGGGTAGTTCCATGGCGCGATGCTTGCGATCACACCCACGGCATCACGCCTTATCATCGACGTATGCCCTGCCAGATATTCGCCCGCCAGCGCGCCATGTTGGTTGCGCACAGCGCCCGCGAAGAAGCGGTAACAATCCACCACCGCAGGCAGTTCATCGTTCAGCGCCAGATTGATCGGCTTGCCGCAATTCAGCGCCTCAAGGGCTGCGAAGTCATGGGCTTCGCGTTCAATCCGGTCAGCAATGCGCAAAAGCGCAGCAGAGCGTTCGCCGGGGGTGGTGCGGGACCAGTGATCAAACGCCTTTCGGGCACTGGCTACTGCGCGGTCCACCTGCGCGGTTGACGCCTCTGGCACCTCCAAGATCAAACCCCCGGTGCGCGGGTTCAGAATTTGCTCGCGCGCGTCGTGGCCTGCCTCAAACACGTTGCCAACCAGCAGCGCGGTGGAAATGGTGGGATGTGCGGTGTCCATTGGACCCTCCGTTATTTACCGGCGCCAGCGGTTTCAGACCCGCCGCGCGTGACGTAATAGGCGAACAGAATGGGGATGATGGTGGCCGTGAACACCACGATTGCCACCACATTGGTGACCGGGCGTTGGCGTGGGCGCACCAGTTCTTGCAGCATCCAAATGGGCAGGGTGGATTGCTGCCCTGCGGTAAAAGTGGTGACGATCACCTCGTCAAACGACAGCGCAAAGGCGAGCATACCCCCCGCCAGCATCGCCGATCCGAGGTTGGGCAGCAGGATGTGGCGAAAGGTTTGAAAGGCGTTGGCACCTAGATCGGCAGACGCCTCCATAATGCCACCAGAAAGCCTGCGCATGCGGGCGACGGCGTTGTTGTAGACGATGACGATGCAGAATGTGGCATGGCCGAGAATGATGGTCAGGGTAGAAAACGGAATATCCATGATCGAAAACGCAGACCTAAGCGACATTCCGGTGATCACGCCGGGCAGGGCAATGGGCAGGATGATCAGCAGCGATATTTGTTCGCGCCCAAAGAATTTGGTGCGGGCCATGGCGGCGGAAACCAATGTGCCAAGGATCAGCGCAAGGGCGGTTGATATGGTGGCAACCTGCAAGGATAGCACCATCGGCGGCCAGATATCTGCGCGGTTCCACGCCACGGCGAACCATTTGGTGGTCAGACCCGGGGGTGGGAATTGATAGCTACGGTCTTCGGTCGTGAAGGCGTAAAGGAAGATCAGAAGGATCGGCAGATGCAGGAACAAAAGGCCCGCAGCTGCGCCGATTTTGAGGCCAAGGGGTGCGCTTGTGTTAGAGGGCATCGAAAGCCCCCGCGCGTTTGGCAAGCGCCAGATACACCAACATGATCACAATCGGCACCACGGCGAAGGCGGCGGCGAGGGGCAGGTTTCCCGCCGTTCCTTGCTGTTGGTAGACGGCAAGCCCGATGAAGCGCGCCGATGTGCCCACGATTTGCGGAATGATGTAATCGCCCATGGTGAGGGAGAATGTAAAAATCGACCCTGCAATGACACCCGGTAGGGCGAGAGGCAAAACCACAGTGCGAAACGTCTGAGCGCGGGTGGCGCCAAGATCGGCTGATGCCTCCAGCATGGATGTTGGCACCCGTTCAAGCGACGCTTGCATTGGCAAGATCATGAACGGCAGCCAGACATAGACGAAAACGATGAACGTGCCGATGTAGGATGTGGAAAGGGAATTGCCGCCGATTGCGGGCAGGGCAAGCAGCCCTTCAATGACAAAGCCCGCGCCGATGCTTTCAGCGGCCCAGGTGATGATACCTTCCTTGGCAAGGATCAGCTTCCACGCGTAAACCTTGACCAGATAGCTGGACCATAAAGGCAGCATGACGCCCAGATAGAACACGGCTTTCCAGCGGCCCTTTGCGTATCGGGCGGCGAAATAGGCGATGGGGAAGGCGATGATTGCGGAGGCGATGGTGACGAGAGCCGACATCAAAAGTGTGCGCAGGATAATATCGAAATTCTGTGGGCGAAACAGTTCGGCATAGGTTTTAAGGGTAAATTCGGGGACGACAAGGCCGGAAAATTCGTCAATGGAATAGAAGCTTTGCAACAGCAAGGCGAGCAGCGAGCCGACATAGACCACGCCAAGCCAGATCAGCGGTGGTGCAATCAACAGGGCCAGCAGCACATTCGGCCTGCGCCAGAACAGGCCCGTCAGGCGGTCAGCCACCCCGCGTTCGGGGATAATGGCGGTTGATGCAGTCATGGCTTGGCCATCCGCATGAGGGCGAAAAATTTTCGACGAAAATTGTTCAGACCAAAGCATGGGAAAGGTGTCATGCGCCCTCCATCACATGCAGGGCGGATTGATCAAACGTCAGGCCCACGGTCTGCCCCTGATCTGGCAAGGCCTGTCCTGCGGGAATAATCGCCGCCACTTCAGCCCCACCGGGAGCGGCGATGGTGATGCGGTGGCCCGCGCCAAGATACCGCAGGCTGGTGACAGGGCCGGATAGCAATGCCCCGCCAGCGGCAGTGAGGCGCAACGCCTCGGGGCGCAAGCTGGACCAAGCTGCAGGGCCACCAAGGCTGCGGGTCACGTCGGGCGGCAACACGTTGCTGGAGCCGACGAAATCGGCCACAAATCTGGTGCGGGGTTTGGCGTAAATTTCCGCCGGGGTGCCGATTTGGGCGATCTTGCCGTCGTTGAACACAGCCAGACTATCGGCCATCGACAAAGCTTCACCCTGATCATGCGTGACGAACACAAAAGTAATACCAAGCCGCTGTTGCAGGGTTTTCAATTCATCCTGCATCGCCTCGCGCAGTTTCAGGTCCAGTGCGCCAAGCGGTTCGTCCAGCAACAAAACGCGGGGTTCGTTGACAAGGGCACGGGCGAGGGCCACGCGTTGGCGTTGGCCGCCGGACAGTTGCGAGGGCTTTCTGTCGCCGTAAGTCTCCAGCTTGACGAGGGCCAGCATATCATCGGCTTTTGCATAGCGCTGGGTTCGGCCTATGCCTTTGACCATCAAGCCATAGGCCACATTATCCCGCACATTCATATGCGGAAACAGGGCATAATCCTGAAACACTGTGTTCACATTGCGCAGGTGTGGTGGCGTGTCGGAGACATCATCGCCGAAAATGCGGATGGTGCCGTGGGTAGGTTTTTCGAAACCCGAAATCAGCCGCAGGCAGGTGGTTTTGCCAGACCCCGACGGCCCCAGCATGGCAAAGAAAGACCCCGCAGCAATGGTCAGATCAACGCCGTCCACGGCATGAACAGACCCGAAATGGCGTGAGACGGCTTCGAAAATAACGGCGGGGGTCATGGGCATATCCAACAACAATCGTAGGGTGCGCATTTATTGCGCACCGCACCGATTCAGGAAAAAAGGTGCGCAATAAATGCGCACCCTACGGGGTGGTGTTAACGCCCGCCGATAACGCCGATGTAGTCAGATACCCAGCGATAGTAAGGCACGCATTCGCCCTGCGCGCATTTGCTGGTTGGGGTTTTCCAGAAGCGGATCTTGTCGAAGTTTTCACTTTGGTTGCCGACGCACCCTTCCGGTGTCTGCATGCCTGACCCGTTGGAACAGGCCGCCGGCACCACCGGGATACCACCGAACCAAACCGAAAGGTCCGACTGCAAGTTTGACGAAAGTGAATGCTCGATCCACTTGTAGGCGCAGTTCAGGTTGGTGGCATCCGCCGCAATCATCGACGTGTCCGCCCAGCCGGTGACACCTTCCACCGGGATCACAGTATCAACCTTCTGGCCCGAACCCTGCAAGACATTTGCCATAAACTCCCATGAGCCGGAGGCCGCGACACCCTCGTTGGTAAAGTCGTCGATCTGAATGAACGCATCATGCCAATACCGCGCGACCAGTTGGCGTTGCTGACGAAGCAGATCAAGAACAGCCTTGTATTGGTCTTCGTTCAGTTCATATGGGCTGGTGATGCCAAGTTCCGGCTTGTGGGTCATCAGATAAAGCGCTGCATCCGCCACGTGAATAGGCCCGTCATAGGCCTGCACGCGCCCTTTGTTGGATTTTCCATCCGGCAGCATCTGTTCTTCGAATACGACACTCCACGAGGTTGGCGGCGTGTCGCCAAAAACTTCTGTGTTATACATCAAGACGTTTGACCCCGACATGTACGGCACACCGTAATGCACCCCGTCCACCGTATGCCATGCCGCGTCTTTCAGGCGGTCATCCACCGTGCCCCAGCTTGGGATCAGATCCACATTGATCGGCTGCACCCGCTTGCCCGCGATCAGGCGCAGACTTGCATCCCCCGAAGCAGTGACCAGATCAAAGCCACCCTCGTTCATCAGGGCAACCATTTCGTCTGATGTATTGGCAGTTTTGACGTTCACCTTGCAGCCAGACTCCGCCTCGAACTTGGTGGCCCAGTCAAACGCCTTGTCGGTTTCGCCCCGTTCAACATAACCAGCCCAAGCCACGATATTGACCTGACCTTCGGACGCGCCAACCTCGGTCATCTGCGCAAACGCCGGGGTCAGGCCGATCAGTGCGGCAAGCGCGGTAGTGCCCATCAATTTCAATATATTCATCATAATCTCCCTGAAGTTTGCGCTCTGCACCCATGGCAGAGCCGCCGGTTTTCCGGACTTGGAGACAGCCTAGGCCAGTCTTGGCATTTCGCAATATCAAAACGCAGAAGGGGTGTATCGGTTTTTCCGATAGGTGACGGCCAAAGCGCCCGTGGCCAATCCTCGCGTCCGGCGGGAGTATTTTTGCGAAAAGGAAGGCGCGTTAACGTGCAGAAATCGCAGATTGCGCAGAGCGGATGAAATTCAGCGCAGGCGGCGCCAGTGGCGCGCCCCGCCGCCATGCGAGGCCAACCTGAACAGACGGCAAATCGCCAGATACATCGCGGATTTCTATCCTATCGCCTTCAAGTGACCATGGGCGATAGACGAGACTTGGCAAAATAGCGAGGCCAGCCCCGGTGGCGACCAGACTTCGCACCGCCTCGACCGACCGTGTGCGAAAGGCGATTTGCGGCTTTACCGCCAAAGCGGCCATCAAGCGGCGGGTGGATTCCTCGATCTCGTCCACCATCAACTGGATCAGCGGTTGCCCAGCCAATTCGTCCAGCGCAATGGCTTCTTGTTGTGCGAGTGGGTGGGCGAGCGGCAGCCACAGACGGTAGGGGGATACCAGCAGGGTTTCCACATGCAACGCCATGCGGTCTTTGACCGATGATGTCAGCAACACCGCCACATCCAACTCGCCACCAATCAGCAGATGTTGCAGATAATCGCCGTTATCCTCGATGACGTTCAGTTCCACCTGCGGAAAGGCGCGGCGAAAGCGCGACAGGATGTCAGACAACACATATCCTGCCACCAGTGAGGTCACGCCCAGCGACAGCCGACCCGTGGCAGTTTCGGCATCATTCTGAAATGTTGTGCGGGCGGTGGCGACATCAGCCAAGATCTGGCGCGCATGGCGCAGGAACGCCGATCCTTTGTGGGTGATGTCAATGCCGCGCGCCTGACGGTCAAAGAGGGTGACGCCAAGGTCATCTTCCAAAGCCCGGATGGCCTCAGTCACCGAGGATTGCGATATGGAAAGCGCGCGGGCTGCACCCGAGACAGACCCCTGTTCCGCTGCGGCGATGAAAAATTGCAGTTGTCGAAGGGTGAAGGCCATGGTGGCAGGATCAGGCTGGCGCGCGTGTTGTCAAGCGTGTGCGATTGCCGCAAGCAGCGCCGCATGGTGAACTGAGACCAGCAGTTGATAGGCGGCTAGTTTGCCAGGCGTGAAATGGCCCGCTTCGGCCAACAGGTTCACGGTAGCCAAAACCGTGCCGGACGCATCTGCCACCGGAAGATTCGCCGCCGATCCAAGCCCAAGCGATGTGATCAGCGCATGATCAAAAAATATCTTTTCAAAATCAGCGGGGGTATTGGCGACGAAGGTTTCGCAGCGCGTGATGACTTGGGTGTGCCAGACATCATGCGTCAGCGGTTTGGTCCCCTGCGTCGGGTATTCAACAGGATGCGAGGTATACGCACGCCAACACAAATCGCGCGCGGGGTCCAGCACAGTGATGGTGAACAGGATTGTGCCAAGATCGGCGCAGGCGTGGTGGAGGGTGGCGTAGGCGTGCATCGGTTTGGTCCTCTGGGTTCAGCGGCGCATCATCGACAGCCGGATCAAGGCGCGTTCCATAACCGCCATCGTTGGCGCGCGCGAGGTGGACCGCAGCGTGAGATCAGTTTCCACCAGCAACGCCAGTGCCTGTTCCAATGCGCGCAGGCCCCAGCCAGAGGCTTGACGCAGCATGATGTCGCGGCGGGGGCCAAAAACAGGGGGCCGTGCGCGGGCAAGGCCGGACGCTGAGCCACCCGGATCGGACGATGCGGAATGCAAGGTGCGGAAATGTCGAAGTGCGCCAATACACAGGCCTACGGCGGTCACACCCTGGCCTTCCAAGCGGCGCAGCAGGGGGGCGATGGCGGCATTGCGCCCATCTGCCACCGCATTCAACAGATCGTCAAGTTCAGCTTCAATTGTAGCGGGGGCCAGCATGGCAACCTCGGCTGGCATCAACGGCGTGGCATCACCCCATTTATACAGCGCGATCTTTTCAAGTGTTTGACGAAAATCGCCGGGGTCAAGGGCGCGGGCGAGGGTGGTGAGGTCGGCCATTGCATCGCGGTCTAGTGCGGTAAGACCTGCTTTTTTCAGGCTCGCCTCGATTTCTTCGCGCGTCGGCGGATCGTCGTATAACCCGGCGCAATACACATCGGGCCGCGTCTCAAACAGTTTCTTCAGCGTCGATTTTCCGGTCAGCCCGCCCGCTGTGACGATCAAAACCGCATCTCTGGGACGCCAATCCTTTAGCGTTGCTTCAATCAAAGGCGTCAAAGCATCAGCGGCATCTTCCAGCAAGGCCACGCGAGGGCCGGGGAAAAACCCTTGTGCTTTTAGCGCGTCCAGCAAAAGCGCAGGGTCTTTGCGAACTTCGGCGGCAGGAATGCGGGTCAATCGCATCTCGCCCTCGCCTTCGGGGCCAATCAAGGCGGCAATAACTTCTTGCCGCTTCAAGGCCACGCGCATCGGGTCTGCACCAAAAATCAGCAGCCCCGCACGCGCAGGATCAGGTTTGGCGAAATAGCGTGACGCCTCAGCCCCGCGCAGAATCATGTGGCAGCCCATTGCCCCGAAGTGGCGATCAGCCGGGTAACGATCTGGTCAGCTAAGAGCCGCATCAGGCGCATGGCTGCATCCTGTTCGGCGGCAAGGCCTGCCACAGTAGACCCGGTGGCGGAATAAGAGGTGAAGCTGTTGACGCGGCCCCCGGTTAACCGGGTTCCCGTCGCAGTATCGGTCAGGCCCCAGTCAATACTGCCTGTCAGAGTATAACGGGTGATCGCGTTTTCGGGTGTGATCCCAACGCCAATCGGCTTGGTCGCAATCGAAAATGACAGTGCATAGATTGCCGCCTCAGGGCGGCCAAGGCGTTCTTCCAGTCGTTCCACCAGATCAAAACCATTTTTGTCAGACGGATCATCCACCCGGATGCGGCCCTGCAAGCCTGCCGCAGCACCGCTGGGGCCATAAGCAGGCGCAAAGCCACAGGCCGCGACCGGCAGGGCGGCCAGCAGCATCAGGAAGTGGCGGCGATCAGATGACGACATTCACAATCCGCCCCGGAACAACGATCAGCTTTTTCGGCAGTACCCCGCCCAAAGCCTTGATCACAGCTTCATCCGCCAGCACCCGTTTTTCAACCTCGGCGGGCGACATATCTTTTGGCACGCTGATTTCCGCCCGCCGTTTGCCGTTGATCTGAATGGGCAGGATCACGGTATCATCCACCAACATAGCCGGATCGGCCACAGGCCAAGGCGCGGTGGCGCATAGGCCCACACCGCCCTGATAAGACCAGATCGATTCGGCGATATGCGGCGTCATCGGCTGCATCAGTTGCGCCAAAGTGCGGATGGCCGCTTTCATGGCATGTGTAGAGCCATTGCTGCGTGACAGGATATTTGTGAATTCATAAAGCTTGGCGATGGCCTTGTTGAACGTAAAGCTTTCGATGCCATGCGTCACATCCTGCACCGCGCGGGCACAGGCGCGGGCGATGGCGTCATCGTCAACCCCCACATGGCCGATCGGCATTTCGCCAATCCGCGCGCACAAAGCCCAGACGCGGGCAAGGTGCTTATGCGTCGCCTCGGCCCCGGATGCCGTCCATTCCACATCGCGTTCGGGCGGGCTGTCAGACAACACGAACCAACGCGCGGTATCGGCCCCGAAGGCCGCAATGATGTTCATCGGATCAACGACGTTTTTCTTCGATTTCGACATCTTGGCCGATGGAATCACGTCCACATGGGTGCCGTTGGCCAGTTTGCCATCGGTCACTTCTTCGGGCAGGTGGTAAATCGGGCGGCCAGAGGCATCACGGGTCAGGTAAATTTCGTGCGTCACCATGCCTTGGGTGAACAGCGCGTTGAAGGGTTCAAAGCCGGGCACAGGCGGATCGGCGGGGGCGGCGTATCTGCGGTCGACGTTGATGCAACCGGCGTTTCCCGACCTGTGGGCCATCCGCGCGCAGCTGTAAGGCTGCCCTCGCGCTGCGCGTCGAAGGCGGGCCGTTCGGCGC
>JANOFE010000172.1:0-4657 GCA_031413495.1 Pseudorhodobacter sp.
GAAGATATCGAGCACCACGTCCTTGTGGAACTTCTGGCGGTATTCAGTGGCGACCTTGGCGGCATGCACCACAGCCTCGGGGTCGTCGCCGTTGACGTGGAAGATCGGGGCTTCCACCATCAGCGCGATGTCGGTCGGGTAGGGCGAGGTGCGGCTGAAGGCGGGGGCGGTGGTGAAACCGATCTGGTTGTTGACGATGATGTGGATGCAGCCGCCGGTGCGGTGGCCCTTGATGCCCGAAAGCTGCAGGCATTCGGCCACCACGCCCTGACCGGCAAAGGCCGCGTCACCGTGCAGAAGGATCGGCAGCGACGCGATGCGGTCGGCGGTGTCGTTCAGCTGGTCTTGCTTGGCGCGGACCTTGCCGAGCACCACCGGGTTGTCGGCTTCGAGGTGGGAGGGGTTCGCGGTCAGGGACAGGTGGACCTTGTTGCCGTCAAACTCACGGTCACTCGACGCGCCAAGGTGATACTTCACGTCGCCCGAGCCATCCACATCCTCGGGCTTGTAGCTGCCGCCCTGAAACTCGTGGAAGATCGCTCGGTAGGGTTTCATCATCACATTGGCCAGCACCGACAACCGCCCCCGGTGCGGCATGCCGATGATGATGTCCTTCACCCCCAGCGCGCCGCCGCGCTTGATGATCGCCTCCATCGCCGGGATCAGGCTTTCAGCGCCATCAAGGCCAAAGCGTTTGGTGCCCATGTATTTGACGTGGAGGAATTTTTCATATCCCTCCGCCTCGACCAATTTGTTGAGAATGGCTTTGCGCCCTTCGCGGGTGAAGGCAATCTCTTTTCCATAGCCTTCGATGCGTTCTTTTAGCCAGGCGGATTGTTCGGGGTCAGATATGTGCATGAATTGCAGCGCGAAGGTGCCACAATAGGTGCGTTTCACGATCTCGAGAATCTCGCGCATCGACGCGGTTTGCAGGCCCAGCACGTTGTCGATGAAAATCGGGCGGTCCATGTCGGCATCGGTGAAGCCGTAGGATTTCGGGTCCAGCTCCGGCTGGGTGTTGCGGTCTACCATGCCAAGTGGATCAAGATCGGCGGCGAGGTGGCCCCGGATGCGGTAGGCGCGGATGATCATAATAGCGCGGATAGAGTCCAGCACAGCGCGCTGAATTTGCGTGTCGGTGAGGGAGACGTTTGACTCAGCGGCCTTTGCCACGATCTTTTCACCAGCGGCGCGGGCGTCTTTGGCGGGGGCCATGATCGGCCATTCGCCTGTTAGTGCAGATGTGAGATCGTCCATCGGCGCAGGCGGCCAATCGGCGCGCGCCCATGATGGGCCAGTGGCTTGGCGTTTGGTGTCAACTTCGGTGTCGCCAAGGGATTTGAAGAACGCGGCCCATTGCGCGTCGACCGACGCGGGGTCGGCGGCGTGTTTGGCGGCGAGTTGGTCGATATACGCGGCATTTGCGCCATCCATGAAGGACTGGGCATTGAAGGCGGCATTGGGGGTTTGTTCGGTCATGGGGTTACCTCAAGGGGGTTGGGACCGGGAAGGGAAGGGCGCGTGAGCATATAAACGAGCGGTGGGATCGAGATGATGAGCATTGCGATAGTGAAGGGCGAACCGTGATTTGCAGTTTCTAATTCCGCCAAGCGAAATATCTCGTCGGTCCCAATGCCAAAGAGGGCACTGCAAAAGGCCAGACTAATCAGTGTTTGGTCATGGCCCGCGTCCACGCCGCGACGTGCGGCTGCGGCAAGAAGCGGGAAGCACATCAAGACGCGCAATGCCCAAACACCAGATACACTTAATTCAGAAAGCGCAGTCGGCTTTACCCATAGCAGTGCGGCAGCAACAATCGGTGCCCATGCGAGGGCAAACCACCAAAACTCAGGACGTGAAGCGCGGTCAGAGCACTGGTACCACTTACGCAAACAAGTCGTTATGGCTTGGGTTGGTTGCATTTTGCTTTCCGGGAGGAGGCCCCGGATCTTTGTCCGGGGCTGAGGTGGGGTTGGTGCGGTGGGGTTTCGCCCGTCGTTGTAAAGAGTCGGGCTGAAGCCCGACCTACGCTTTGATCGCTTTCAGCGTGGGGTCGCGCGGGTGGTGGGCCAAAGTCGTGTTCCTTTAATACGTGCCAAGTTTGCGGGCGATTTTGCGTTTCAGGCGGCGCACGAACACCTCGGTCGGGCCGGGGGGGGGGGCGTTGGCGGTGGTGTCTTTGGCAGCCTTGGGCTTGGGGTCGGTCAAGGTATAGCCAAAGCGCGCGAAATCAGCGGCGTAGTAATCGGCGATCAGGGCTAGGCTTGCATCCGATAACGTGATTGCCGGTTTGTCGCCTGCCTTGCGGACGTTATCCCCCAGAATGCTGCGCGGGCCGTTGGAATTGCCGGCCAAGGCATCAAGGTAGCCCACCACGCCATCAAGCCCGTGTTCCAGATAGAAAATCTGCGCGTCATCCGGCACCAGTTCGGTTTGGCGGCGCAGGTGGTTGTCATAAAGGAAACCCTTGGTATCGGCGGTCGCAATCCACGCGGCGAGCCAATCGTCGATGGAATGGTCGTGGTTCAACTTGCCTTCCACCTCGGCTTGAAAATGGTAGGCGCTGATCACGCGTTTGACGGGGTGGCGCACCACCGCAAAGGAGGACGCGAGCCAGTTTTCCGGGATCAGTTTGTAGAAAGATGCGGTGTCGATGTGCTGGGGCGAGGTGTTACTCCAGCGCGTGTGCGCAGGGGTTTGGGTGTAGAAATTATCATAGAATGCAAGTCCGCCGAAGCGTTCCCGCAGATAATGTTCCACAGACGTGCCCGCGCATTTGGGGACATGGGCAAAGAAATGCAGCTGACCATTTACACGAAACAGGGGCATCTAACGGTTCCTTAACCTATTGCTTTCATCACGGCTTCGCCAAGGCCAGCCGGGCTGTCTGCCACCACAATGCCTGCGCGTTTCATTGCGTCAATTTTACTGTCGGCGTCGCCTTTGCCGCCGGATACAATCGCGCCCGCGTGGCCCATGCGGCGGCCGGGGGGGGCGGTGCGGCCGGCGATGAAGCCTGCGGTGGGTTTCCAGCGGCCTGCTTTACGCTCGTCGGCGAGGAATTGGGCTGCGTCTTCTTCGGCGGCTCCGCCGATTTCGCCGATCATGATGATGGACTGGGTTTCCGGGTCGGCGAGGAACATCTCTAGGATATCGATATGCTCCGACCCTTTGATCGGGTCGCCGCCGATGCCGACAGCCGATGATTGGCCAAGGCCAAGGTCGGTGGTTTGTTTGACCGCCTCATACGTCAGGGTGCCCGAACGCGACACAACGCCGACCGAGCCGCGTTTGTGGATGTGGCCGGGCATGATGCCGATTTTGCATTCGCCGGGGGTGATGACGCCGGGGCAGTTTGGCCCGATCAGGCGGGATTTGGAGCCTTCGAGCGCGCGTTTGACCTTCATCATATCCAAGACCGGGATGCCTTCGGTGATGCAGACAATCAGCTCCATTTCCGCATCAATCGCCTCTAGGATACTGTCTGCGGCGAAGGGTGGCGGGACGTAGATCACGGTGGCATTGGCCTGCGTGATATCGCGCGCTACGTGCACGGAATTGAACACGGGCAGGTTCAGGTGCACCTCGCCGCCCTTGCCGGTGGTAACGCCGCCGACCATTTTGGTGCCGTATGCGATGGCCTGTTCCGAGTGGAACGTGCCTTGGCTGCCGGTGAAGCCCTGGCAGATCAGGCGGGTGTTTTTGTTAACGAGGACTGACATTAGATTGCTCTCTCGATTTTGAGTTCGCCAATTGCCAACTGCGTTAGACGTAGCCGAACAGGTTGACCGTTCTTGATGTTGTTGGCTTGAAAAAATTCACTAACCGGACCGACACGCGGCGTTAGAATCTTCTTGTCACCGTAGACCCACATTTCAGCTGTAGGTCCGTTGCGAAAGGAAACCTTGAGCCGTCGCGTTGGTGCCTGGGATTCATTGGAGCCACCAGTGAAGGGTGCAAGAAAGAAGGGACTTCCATCCAACTTAATATTTTTGTTGGTCACGGCTCCTCCAGTTAGATCAAGCTCCCAAACTTTTTCTTCGCTCACCCCTTCACCGCCTTCACGATCTTCTGTGCGGCATCCGACAAATTATCCCCCGCGATCACATTCAGCCCCGAATTGCGGATGATGTCTTTGCCAAGCTCCACATTGGTGCCTTCCAGGCGCACGACCAGTGGCACTTTCAGGCCGACCTCTTTCACCGCCGCGATCACGCCTTCGGCGATGACGTCGCAGCGCATGATTCCGCCGAAGATGTTGACGAGGATGCCTTTGACCTGCGGGTCGGAGGTGATGATCTTGAAGGCCTCGGTGACTTTTTCCTTGGTGGCGCCGCCGCCGACGTCGAGGAAGTTGGCGGGTTCGGCGCCGTAAAGCTTGATGATATCCATCGTGGCCATCGCAAGGCCAGCGCCATTGACCATGCAGCCGATTTCGCCGTCTAGCGCGATGTAGTTCAGATCGAATTTCGAGGCGGCGAGTTCTTTGGCATCTTCTTCCGTCTCATCCCGCAGGGCCATGATATCGGCGTGGCGGTAAAGCGCGTTGCCATCAAAGCTCATCTTCGCGTCAAGGCATTTGATGTTGCCATCGGTGCCGACCATCAGCGGGTTAATCTCCAGCATCTCCATGTCTTTTTCGACAAAGAGCTTATAC
>JANOFE010000173.1:0-1910 GCA_031413495.1 Pseudorhodobacter sp.
GGTCAGTTTCACTTCGCCGACGCCAAGCGCGTAGCCGCGCCCTTGCCAGCCGCGCCAGCCGAGGTTGAAGCCGGTGAGTTGCCAAAGGCCATCAAGGCCGAGGCAGCCCGGCATGATCGGGTTGCCGGGAAAGTGGCAGGCAAAGAACCACAGGTCGGGGTGGATGTCGAATTCTGCGACGACATGGCCCATACCATGGGTGCCGCCATCGGATGAGATGTCGGTGATGCGGTCCATCATCAGCATCGGCGGTTCGGGCAATTGGGCATTGCCGGGGCCGAACAGCTCGCCTCGTGCGCATTTGAGAAGATCGTCTTTGTCAAAGCGCGTTGGATAGAGCGTCATCTGGATGCATCCTCAATTTCCCCGTCTGATCCTTATCATTTGCAGGGAAGGGGTGGCAAGGGTGGGGAATGGGGCGAAATGGCTGAGAGTGGGTGTCGAATGGGTGGTTTTGGACCTTGGCGGTCATTCGTGACACTTGGATGTGCCGTGCAATTTGACTGCTGCAGATCATTAACCGCAAGTTTCGGGTCGTCCATGCGCAAGAACCGGGTCGAGCGGGAGGCCCTGCGCAGATACCGACTGAGCATCGAAGTTGAAAGGAACAACGATGCTTCTCAAAGACAAAATCCTCATCATCACTGGTGCTTCAAGCGGAATCGGTAAAGCTGCCGCTCATGTTTTTGCCCAGAACGGCGCGCGCCTTGTTCTGGGTGCCCGACGGTCGGACGCGCTGAAAACCGTGGCCGGGGAAATCAATCAATCTGAGGGTCGTGCCATCGTGCTAGCCGGAGATGTCACCGATCCAGACTACGCTGGCCAACTGGTTACTTTGGCAAAGGCTGAGTTTGGCGGGCTGGACGGTGCGTTCAACAATGCCGGGCGCATGGGGACAGGAGCTATGCTTGCCGACACTGACCTGGAGGAGTGGATGGCGGTTCTGGCGACAAATCTCACGTCAGCCTTCCATGCCGCCAGCGCCCAGATTCCGGCACTTATCGAACGTGGTGGTGGTTCGTTGACGTTCACCGGCTCGTTCATTGGTCACACGGCAACGCTGCCGGGAATGGGGGCTTACGCTGCCTCCAAGAGCGGGCTGATCGGTTTGGTGCAATCCATCGCGGTTGAATACGGTGCGAAAGGCATCCGCGCCAATGCGCTTCTTCCGGGAGGCACTCTGACGGCGGCAGCCATGGATGCGACGACGAACCCCCAGACCGAAGCCTTCATCGCGGGCTTGCACGCGCTGAAACGGATGGCCAAACCGAGAGAGATCGCGAATGCTGCGCTCTTTCTCGCCTCGGAGCTTTCGAGCTTTGTTACCGGATCGGCAATGCTGGCTGATGGAGGGAACTCGATCAACAAACTCTAGGACCACGTCGTTCTAGCTCGGGCAGTTTCCGAGCTAGAACGGGCCATCTTGGACCAAGCGAACTTCAATCTGAAGTTTCAGCGCATATCCGCTCCGTCCCGCAAAGTCGACAAATGATTTGTCGCTACCCGTCGGCTTTGCCCGCCGGGTTCTATCAGAGATACACCATGAAGGGGTAGAAGTAGATTTATCGCTGCAAACAACTGAGCGGATGATCATGCGATTTTTTAATGACTCCCTATCGGCGATTTGTCGTGGCCAGCGGGATGACCCATCTGGCGGATGTCAGGGCGGTGGTTGCTTGGGGTGTGGGTTTGTTAGTCATGATGATCACGGCATGGCCCTCACTGTCGTCGGGGTTTAGTGCAGATCCTGACAAAAAGATTTGAACGCAGCCGCTATGCAGACTATATCTGTCAAGTCAAAGGCAGATGAGGCCACCGAATGACTGTGATGGACCGTGGGGCAATGTGGTTGGAGCGGGGCGGTTTGCGCCCGACGCGGCAACGCGTGATCCTTGCGGGCCTATTGGTAG
>JANOFE010000174.1:0-8145 GCA_031413495.1 Pseudorhodobacter sp.
TTGCCTTCGGGGCCGGAGCTGTCGAACACACGGTTGATGATGTTGCCGAGGGTGCGCGGGCGGTTCGTTTTCGAACGCGAGCGGGACTTGGAAGATCTCATCTTATCCTTTGATCCAGATGATCTGGCTTTGGCCCCACGCGCTCACTTTATCCAAGCGGAAGCCCAATGGCGGGCGTGGCGGGCTTTTGGTGTAAACATCAGGCAGACGATCACCGTCGGCACCCATGTGGGTTTGAATAATCATGCCAAGCCTGCCCTGACAAGAAGAATCTGGGGCAATGGGCGGAAAGTCGGCGCAAATATCACTTGTTTGTAGGCGTTTTGCTGAAAATTGGCCTTATGCGCCAAGGGCAGACACGGCGCGGTCACGCCCATCAAGGTCTTGCAGGATCGTGGCGGCGCTTAGACCTGCGGCGGCAAAGAGGGCGCAGACAGCGGGGCCCTGTGTTGGGCCAATCTCGACGACCAGACGGCCATTGGGGGTAAGGTGGCCGGGCGCACCTGCCGCGATGGCGCGGTAAGCATCAAGGCCGTCACCACCGGGGGTGAGGGCGATGTGGGGTTCCCAGTTCAGAACATCTGGGGCGAGGTGAGGCATTTCATCTGCAGCGATGTAGGGGGGGTTAGAGGTGATCAGATCAAAGCGGTCGGGGAGAGCATCGAACCAATTTGACAGGGAAAGGGTTGTGCGGGTGGTCAGGTTCAGGGCCTGCGCATTATCATGCGCCACGGCCAAGGCGGCGGCGGAAATATCGGTGCCTGTGCCAATGGCATCGGGCCATTCGGCGAGCAGAGTCAGCAGGATGGCACCGGTGCCAGTGCCAAGGTCAAGGACGGTTTTGGCGGGGGATTTCAGTGCCTCGGCGATCAGGGTTTCGGTTTCGGGGCGGGGGTCTAGCACATCTCTTGTGACGCGGAACTTGCGGCCCCAGAACAGGCGATGGCCGATGATCTGGGCCACGGGTTGGTGGGTTAGGCGGGCGGTGATGAGCTGTGTGAAATGGGAGGCTGTGGTAGAGGTGATCGGGTCATTCAGGTGCAGGGTCAGGCGGTCAGGCGCGATGGCCATGGCGTGGGCCAGAAGCAGGCGGGCGTCGCGGGCGGGGTCTGGGATATCCGCATCACACAGTCGGGGGATGGCGGCGCGAAGGGCTTCGTTTGCCGTGATCATCCCTCCATCTCGGCCAGTTTGGTGGCTTGGTCGTGGGCGGTCAGCGCCTCGATAATTGTGCCGATGTCGCCTGCCATGATTTGCTGGAGGGAATAGAGCGTCAGGTTGATGCGGTGGTCGGTCATGCGGCCTTGGGGGAAGTTGTAGGTGCGGATGCGTTCGGAGCGGTCACCGCTGCCCACCTGGCTTTTGCGGTCAGCGGCGCGGATGTTGTCGACGCGGGCGCGTTCCAGATCGAACAGGCGCGCGCGCAGCACCTGCATGGCGATTTCCTTGTTGCGGTGTTGCGATTTCTGGGCGGAAGTCACGATCATGCCAGTGGGCAGGTGGGTGATGCGGACGGCAGAATCGGTGGTGTTGACGTGCTGGCCGCCTGCGCCGGATGCGCGCATGGTGTCGATACGCAGGTCGGAGGCGGGGATGATCAGGTCGACTTCCTCGGCTTCGGGCAAGACGGCGACGGTGGCGGCAGAGGTGTGGACGCGCCCTTGCGCTTCGGTTTCCGGCACGCGCTGGACGCGGTGGACGCCGGATTCGAATTTTAATTGGGCGAAGGCCC
This sequence comes from Pseudorhodobacter sp., assembly GCA_031413495.1. Classification (GTDB taxonomy): domain Bacteria; phylum Pseudomonadota; class Alphaproteobacteria; order Rhodobacterales; family Rhodobacteraceae; genus JACMNW01. The sequence goes on from JANOFE010000174.1 coordinate 1,733, forward strand.
CGGCACCGTGGACATGGACTGAGACATCCTTGATGCCGCCAAGGTCGTTGTCTTGTTGTTCCAATATCTCGAACGTCCAGCCTTTGCTGTCGCAGTAGCGTTGGTACATGCGCAGCAGGTCGGCGGCGAACAGGCTGGCCTCGTCACCCCCTGTGCCGGGGCGAATCTCGAGAATGGCCGGGCGGGCGTCGGCGGCGTCTTTTGGCAGCAGGGCGATGCGCAGCGCCTGTTCCATGTCGGGGATGCGGGCTTTTAGGACGGGGATTTCGTCTTCGGCCAAGCTTTTCATATCTGGGTCGGACAACATCAATTCAGCCTCGGCCAGATCATCAAGGGCGCGGCGGTAGGCGGCGATTTCCTGGGTGATCAGTTTGAGGTCGCTGTATTCGCGGCTGAGGGTGGCAATTTCGGCAGGGGGTGCGCCAGCGGATAGTTTGGCTTCGAGAAACTCGAAACGCTGGGTGATCTGGGCGAGTTTGTCTAAGGGGACCATGAGTGGGGGTTTGATAGCAGTCTTGTGGGTTGGTCAAGGGTGGAGATGGAGCCGGGGTTCCACCCCGGACCCCGAGATATTTGTGAACAGAAAAAGCGTTAGAAGTCTTTGAGCCAAGCTGAAAGCCGGGCGGCGTTGACGCCCCAATCGCCTGCGCCAAAGCGTTGGCGAGCGTGGATGTCGAGGCGGGTGCCTGTTGGGGTGAGCGTTACCTCGGCGGTGGTGTAGTCGGGGTAGCCCATCAGGGCGGTGCGGGTGATCCAGGTGATGCGGCCCGCTTGCGGTGTTCCGGCGAAGCGGTTTGTGCGCGGGGTGGCAAGGGCGATTGCGTCGAGGCGGGAGAGGAAGGATTCTGGGCTGTCGGTTGACAGGCAGGCCACACGGGCGCCGTTTGTTTGCGTGACAATTGCGTCAAGGCAACTGCCCTGCCCGACCGCTGCCGCCGTGACGGGCGAAATGTGCCAGACTGCGGGATCAGAGGGGGCAAGGCGAATATAGGCAAGCAGGCCAAGGGCGGCAACGATGCCGAAGGCGGTAATTATCAACATATTTCGAAGGGCTTTCTTCACGCGCGTTGGCGGGTCCAGTGGTAAAGACAGATCAGGTCATAAGCGACATGCGCGCCCGCGATGGCGGTGGCCCCGGTGGTGTCATAGGGCGGGGATACTTCGACCACATCGCCGCCGACCATGTTGATGCCAGCCAGATCGCGCAGCATGCATGCTGCTTGCCAGCTGTGAAGCCCGCCCCAGACCGGGGTTCCGGTGCCGGGGGCGTAAGCCGGGTCAAGCGCGTCGATGTCAAAGGTGACATAGGTGGGTTGGTTGCCGACGATTGCTTTTGCGCGTGCCACTGCGGCGGCGGTGCCCTTTTCGTGCACCTCGCGGGCGTCGATGACATGGACGCCGAGGTAATCATCGGTGGTGGTGCGGATGCCGATTTGGACCGAGCGTTTCGGATCGACCAGCCCGGTTTTCACGGCCTTATACAGCATGGTGCCATGGTCGATGCGGGTCAGATCATCATCGGGCCAGAGATCGGAATGGGCGTCAAAATGAATGACGCCAAGGGGCCCGAACTTTTCGGCATAGGCCTTGAGGATCGGGTAGGTGATGTAGTGATCGCCGCCAAGGGTGATGGTGCCGGGGCCAGCGGATAGGATGGTGCGGATATGTGCGGTCAGCGCATCCGGGAAATCGGACACCTTTGCATAGTCGAAGGCCAGATCGCCGTAGTCGATGATGGCCATATCGTCCAGCGGGTTGGTGGGCCAGCCGTAGGGCGGATCGTAGGGTTGCAGGGTGGATGCTTCGCGGATGGCACGCGGGCCAAATCGGGTGCCGGTGCGGTGGGTGACGGCTTGGTCAAACGGCACGCCGGTGATGGCGAGGTCTACACCAGTCAGGTCTTTGGTATAGCTGCGGCGCAGGAATGATGTGGCACCGCCAAATGCGTTTTCAAACGCATAGCCGCGCAGGCCCTTGCGGGTGAATGCGGTATCAACCGCTGATTTTGCGTCTTCCAGACCCATTGTCGTCTCCGGGGTTGCAGTTTGCGTCGTTCTGGTGCCGGAGACGCGTTTTGATCCGTTATTCCTAAAAAACCGCTCTACCGCAGAATGTCAAGTTTGATCAAATGCGGCGGATTGTCAAAACAGCCGTTGCTTTGCCCTTGCGATGGTAAAGCCGTGGCCTGCGGGGTTGGTGCAGGTCATGCCGGTTTTTTCCGAGGTGCAATCGAACCCGCTAAGGGAAAGGGTTTCACCATATGACAATGTGCTGGCTTGCGGATCAAAGACTGAGTCGCTGACACAGGCCAGATATCCGGTGCGGTCGGACAGGCCGACCTCAAAACTGTTTCCCCAGTCAAGGTCGCAATCGGGGGGTGCTAGCAAATCACTGGGCGTGAGTTCGCGCAGATCGCAGCGCACGACCGCATAATCGCCGGTGGCGATCATGCAGCCGATGTTGCCAGAGGGCGCGCGGAAGAACAAAAGTTCGTCCGCAAGGGATGGGGTAACAAGGAACGAGAGGAAAACTGCGGCGGTCAGGTGAAGGTTTATCATCGCGGTTCCTTTCAGTGGGCAGGAGTTTTCGAAAACTCCGGGACGGTCATCCTATCGGTTGCGCCGTTTCAACCAGCCGCGCGAAAAAGCTGGCCCCAATGGGTGCGGCGTCATCGTTGAAATCGAAGGCCGGGTGATGCAGCCCTGCGCCCGGCCCGGTGCCAAGGAACAGATAGGCACCGGGGCGGGATTCGAGCATGTAGGAGAAATCTTCCGAGCCCATTTCGCGTGGCGCGTTGCCGTCAACCGCGGTATCGCCGGAAATGTCGCGCGCAACGGATGCGGCGAAATTGGCTTGATCGGGGTGGTTGATGGTGGCGGGGTAGCCCCAGTCATAGTCGACATCTGCCGTCACCCCATAAGACGCGGCTTGTCCTGCAACAATCTCATGCACACGGCGTTTCAGAAGCGCGCGCACCTCGGGGTCGAAACAGCGGATGGTGGCACAGAACCATGCGGATTCGGGGATGATATTGCTGGCGGTGCCTGCGTGAATTTGGGTGACGGAAATCACCACCTGATCCAAGGCGTGCACGTTGCGGGTGATGATGGTCTGGATCGCGGTGACCATGCCCACGACGGCGACGATGGGATCAACGCAATCCTGCGGCGTGGCCCCATGCCCGCCTTTGCCAGTGACTGTGATGGTTGCCGTATCGACCGACGCCATCAATGCACCGGGGTTGGTTTGGAAATGGCCAAAGGGCTGGTTGGGTGCGTTGTGGATGCCGTAGACGGACGCCACATTGAAACGGTCCATCATGCCTTCTTTTACCATCACCTCGCCGCCACCGCCGTCTTCTTCGGCGGGTTGGAAGATAAGGGCTACGCGGCCATTGAAACGGCGGGTCTCGGCCAGATATTTCGCGGCCCCCAACAGCATGGTGACATGGCCATCATGGCCGCAGGCATGCATTTTTCCGGGGTTGCGCGAGGCGTAAGCGGCACCGGTGATTTCGGTGATGGGAAGCGCATCCATATCGGCGCGTAAGGCTATGGTGGGGCCGTCGCCCGAGCCGTTGATGATCGCGACGATGCCGGATTGGGCGATGCCCTTGTGTATCTCGTCCACGCCAAATTCTTGCAGGCGCGCAGTGATGAAGGCCGCAGTTTCATGGCAATCAAATTTGAGTTCGGGATGCGCGTGCAGGTGGCGGCGCCAGCCCTTCATATCATCGGCAAAGGCGGCGATGCGGTTGAGAACGGGCATGGTGGACTCCGGTTTGAAACAATTGGTAGACGGTTGGAGGAACCTTAAACCGGGAAGTGCCGCAATGCCACACCTGCCCCACGATGATGTGCTGATCCATGACCCGGAGGGTGGAATGCCGCGGCTGCTGGCCATTATGGCGCGGTTGCGCGACCCGCAGACGGGCTGCCCTTGGGATATAGCGCAGGATTTCAGCAGCATCGCGCCCTACACGATTGAAGAAGCGCATGAGGTTGCGGACGCGATCGCGCGGAGTGCATGGGGTGAGCTGGAGGCGGAATTGGGCGATCTGCTGTTGCAGACGGTGTATCACGCACAGATGGGGGCGGAGGCGGGGCATTTTACCTTTGATACGGTGGTGCGGGGCATATCCGACAAGATGGTGGCACGGCATCCGCATGTCTTTGGCGACGAATCGCGCGATAAAACTGCACAACAGCAGACCGCAGATTGGGAAGCGATCAAGGCGGCTGAACGGGCTGGCCGGGCTGAGGGGCGGGTTTTGGACGGGGTGGCAATGGGCCTGCCTGCACTGACGCGGGCGTTGAAATTGCAAAAGCGGGCGGCGCGGGTAGGGTTTGATTGGCCCAGCACGGATGAGGTGATCGACAAAATCGTTGAGGAAGCGCGGGAGCTGGTACAGGCGCGCGACACCCTGACGATGGACGACATCGCTGAAGAATTTGGCGATCTGATGTTTGTGATGGTCAATCTGGGGCGGCATTTGGGGTTGGATGCGGAGGCGGCTTTGCGCGGGGCGAATGCGAAGTTCACGAGGCGATTTGGGCGGATTGAGGATTGGCTCGACCAGCGTGGTGTGACGCCTGCCCAAAGCGATCTGGCCGAAATGGATGCGCTTTGGAACCGGGCCAAGGCCGAGGAGAAGGGTGCAAAGGCAGAGGGTGCGCGGAAAGAGGCGTTATAGAAATAATGACCGAGTCTTTCCGTCGACTATTGACCGTAGCGAATTGAACCTGTTTAAGGGATGCATAATTCCCGACAAAAGAGGTCAACAAAATGAAATCCCGTTATTCCCTGCTTACGCTGCTGTTTGGCTGTACTGCCCTGCCCGTGTTGGCTGATGAGGTGAATGTCTATTCGCACCGCCAACCCGAACTGATCCAACCGCTGATGGATGCCTTTACCGCCGAGACGGGAATCGCCGTTAACGTGGCCTTTGTGGACAAGGGCATGGTGGAACGGCTGGTGGCCGAGGGCGACCGCAGCCCGGCTGATCTGGTGTTGACCGTCGATATCGCGCGGCTGACGCAGGTGGTGGATGCGGGTGTCACGCAGCCGGTGCAATCGGATGTGCTGGAAGCGGCCATTCCTGAGGCATTCCGCGATGCGGGTGATCAGTGGTTTGGGCTGACATCGCGGGCACGCATTGTGTATGCGTCGAAAGAACGGGTCGTGGCGGGGGAAGTGACAACCTATGAGGACCTCGCGTCTGAAAAATGGAAAGGGCGGATTTGCACCCGGTCCGGCACGCATGATTACAACGTAGCCCTTCTAGGCGCTGTGATCGCCCATGACGGGGCCGATGCGGCAAAGGGATGGGTTGAAGGGCTGAAAGCCAATCTGGCGCGCAAACCTGACGGTGGCGACCGTGACCAGATCAAGGCGATTGCGGCGGGTGAATGCGATATTGCCATTGGCAACACCTATTACATTGGGCAAATGCTGGCGGACCCTGAACAAAAAGCGGCGGCTGAAACGGTGAACGTGGTGTTCCCGACCTTTGTAGCGGGTGGCACACACATGAATATCTCGGGCGTTGCGATGACAAAATCTGCACCAAACAAGGCTGCCGCGCTGAAATTGATGGAGTTTTTGGTTTCTGACGCGGCGCAGAAAATCTATGCGGAGACGAATTATGAGTTTCCGGTGAAGGCAGGCGTTCCAGTTTCTGATCTGGTTGCAAGCTGGGGCGCGTTTACGCCAGACACGCTGCCGTTGACCGATGTTGCGGCAGAACGCCCGGCGGCGTTGAAGTTGATGGAAGATGTGAACTTTGATGGGTAAATAGCTGAGCATAAATTTGAATAGTGAAAAGGCGGCCCGCAGGCCGTCTTTTTTGTTGGCGAAAAGGCTTTGGGCCATAGACAAGCGCATAGGCTTCGGTTTGTCTGGGTCAAACTGGGGGATATGCCATGGCGATACCGCGCAAAATCATCATCGATACTGATCCGGGGCAAGATGATGCCGTGGCCATTCTTTTGGCATTAGCAAGCCCTGACGATATCGAAGTTTTGGGTATAACCGCCGTCGCTGGAAATGTGCCACTTGCCCTTACCCAGAAGAATGCACGCATTATCTGTGAGTTGGCGGGCAAACCTGAGATGAGGGTTTACGCCGGCTGCGCGGCACCCATGACACGCAAATTGGTGACGGCAGAACATGTGCACGGCAAGACCGGGCTTGATGGCCCGGCGCTGGCAGACCCGGTGATGCCACTGCAGGCCGAGCATGCGGTTGATTTCATTGTTGATACGCTGCGGCGTGAGCCTGCAAATACGGTTACTTTGTGCCCCTTGGGCCCGCTGACCAATATTGCCACAGCGTTTCTGAAAGCGCCGGATATTGTGGAACGGGTGGCGCAGATTGTGCTGATGGGCGGCGCGTATTTTGAGGTGGGAAATATC
>JANOFE010000175.1:0-1202 GCA_031413495.1 Pseudorhodobacter sp.
AGGATACGTTGGAAGGTTTTGGCAACATCGGCGTCCATGCCGGGGGTGATGGCGTCTAGGTATTCGATCACCGTTACCTCTGTGCCAAGGCGGGCGTAGACGGAACCCATTTCAAGACCGATGACGCCCGCGCCGATGACGACCATGGTTTTGGGGATTTTGCCAAGGGTTAACGCGCCTGTAGAGGTGACGATAACCTTTTCATCCACAGTGACGCCGGGAAGGCTTGATGCCTCAGAACCCGTTGCTATGACTATGTTTTTGGCGGTGTGGGTGTCTTCGCCGACCTTGACTTGGCCCGGTGCGGGGATGGTGGCCCAGCCTTTCAGCCAGGTGATTTTGTTCTTTTTGAACAGGAATTCGATGCCTTTGGTGTTGCCCGATACGACATCATCCTTGTAGGCCTGCATCTTGGCCCAATCGACCTTTGGTGCGCCGCCCATAAGGCCCATTTTTTCATGGTTTTCATGGACTTCGTGCAATTGGTGGGTGGCGTGCAGCAGCGCCTTTGACGGGATGCAACCGACGTTCAGGCAGGTGCCGCCCAACGTATCGCGGCCTTCGACCACGGCCACGTTTAGCCCCAGTTGGGCGGCGCGGATGGCGCAGACATAGCCGCCGGGGCCGGAACCGATGATGATTGCGTCATAGTTTGCCATGGGGCGTTTCCTCATTACGGGCCGTGTTACGGCCGTGCTTTTTGCGTGCTTTATCCGTGCTTACAGCAATCAGATGAGGCTTGCGATGATCATGGTTAAGGTGGCGAAAAATCCAACCGCCCAGATGGCGGATCGCCATGGCCGCCAGCCGAGGGCATAGGCGGGGACGTAAAGGACGCGCGCGGCGAGGTAGGTGTAGGCGGCGTATTGCGTTGTTGTGGTGGATTGGTCACTGAGCGTGACGACGACCACGGCGAGGGTGAACATAATCAGCCCCTCAAAGTGGTTGTTCAACGCGCGTTGCAGGCGGGCGGTGAGGATGGTCATTTGGCGGCTTGGTGGCCGGTCGCGGGGGGAGGAGGTGTAGCCGGGGCTGAGATCGCGGTTCGCCAGGGTGGCGAAAGAGACGAATTGCAGCGCTTGCAGGAGGGCGGCGAGGGCGAGGGCGGTGAGTTCGGGGGTCATGCGGTTAGCTTTCGTGGTGGATCATATGCTCGTCCCGGCGAAGGCCGGGACCTCGATGGGCGTTGCGCTTTTCGGGTC
>JANOFE010000176.1:0-21012 GCA_031413495.1 Pseudorhodobacter sp.
GAAGGCCTGATTGGTGGCGTCGTTCCAGATATGCGCCTCGCGTTCCGCACTATCCAGCATCACAAAGGCGCGGCGCAGTTTGGCGGTGTAATCGTCGAATGAGGATACGGCGAAACGGGCGGGGGCAAGGAAGCGGTGGCCTTCGGTGGTGTTGCTGGCGGTCAGGTGATCGACCGCTACTGGCACCACGTCCGCGCCGCCTTCATCGCCCAAGATGCACAGGATAGATTGCAAAGGCCGCACCCAACGCAGCGAACCACTGCCCCAGCGCATAGATTTCGGCCATGGGAAATTTCGGATCACATGTTCCACCACCTCGGCCACAATCGCAGGTGCAGCCCGACCGGGGCGTTCCACCACGGCGAAAAACACCTGCCCCTTCTTGTCGTCGCGCAGTTCCAGCTGATCACGAGACAGCCCGGTTGACCGCAAAAACCCCTCAATCGCCGCCTCCGGCGCATCGGATTTCGGGCCTTTGCGTTCTTCGCGCACAGGGCGACTTTCCCCCGACAGCCCCTCAATCGCCAGCACCAGCCTGCGCGGGGTTGAGAACACGCCCGCCGACGCATAGGTCAACCCGGCCTCAACCAACCCATCCGTCACCAGCTTTTTCTGATCCTCGCGCGCCCGTGCCTGCATGCGCGCGGGGATTTCTTCGGAGAACAGTTCTAACAGCAGATCGGGCATGGTCAGTTTTCCAGCTTTTGCAACTGATGCCAGGCATAAGCGCGGCCATCGGGGAAAACCGCAACAACGCGGTCCACATCGGGGTGAATGGTGGCTTCGGACAAAAAGGCAATCGCCTCTCCGGTTTCCAGCGCGCGGCCAATCGCAGCCGCGTCAAAGCAATCAAACCAGCCGGGGGCAACCAAGGGTTCGGCGGCATCGTAAACCACATAGGTTTCGGTCAACATGGCTTGGCTCAGCGGCGTCGTGAAACAGGCGCGAAAGCGCAGCGGCGATGAATTGGCATCAATCCCCGTCACGTCATTGGCGACGATCACTTCGGGCACCTGCCCGATAATCGGCGTCAGGCGAATTTCATTGCCCGGCTGGAATGCCACGGGTTCATAATAGGCGTAAACCTGCGTCCAATACAGCACGATGCCTGCAATCAGCCCGCTTACCACCAGAAACCCCCCGATAATCTTGCCATTCACTGGTCCGCCCCCGAAGGAGTTTCGCGAAACGCATCGGCACAACGCTTGGCCAATGTCCGCACCCGGCCAATATAGGCCTGCCGTTCGGTCACCGAAATCACCCCGCGCGAATCGAGCAGGTTGAACAAATGGCTCGCCTTGATGCATTGATCATAGGCCGGATGTGCCATCACAATGGTGCGACCTGCTTTATCCGGCTGGGGTGCGCTCAGAATACGGTCACATTCAGCCTCGGCATCGACGAAATGCGAAAGCAGCATCGCGGTATCAGCCTGATCAAAATTCCAGCGCGAATATTCTTGTTCGGTCTGCAGGAAAATGTCGCTGTATTTCAAAGGGGTTGGCGAGGCGGGATCATTGAACGGCATGTCCATTACATGATCCACACCCAGCACATACATCGCCAGACGTTCCAACCCATAGGTCAATTCGCCCGACACCGGCTTGCAATCATGGCCGCCTACCTGCTGGAAATAGGTGAACTGGCTGACTTCCATACCGTCACACCAAATTTCCCAGCCCAAGCCCCATGCGCCAAGCGTCGGGCTTTCCCAGTCATCCTCGACAAACCGAATGTCATGCAGGGACGCATCAATGCCAATCGCGGCCAGTGATCCCAGATACAAATCCTGCAGGTTTGGCGGCGAGGGTTTGATCAGTACCTGATACTGGTAATAATGCTGCAAGCGGTTCGGGTTTTCGCCGTAGCGTCCATCGGTCGGCCGGCGCGAAGGTTGCACATAGGCGGCAGCCCAAGGCTTGGTGCCCAAAGACCGCAGGGTGGTGCCAGGGTGAAAAGTGCCAGCGCCGACTTCCATATCGTAGGGCTGCAAGATCGCGCAGCCTTGCGCAGCCCAATAGGATTGCAGCCGCAGGATAATCTCCTGAAAGCTGCGCGGCGGAATGGGGGTATCAAGCATCATGGCACCTGCGGGGTCAAACTGCGCCTTCCATAGGCCAAGGCAGGGGCAAGGGTCAATGCGCCCCGGTCGTGCGGCGGGGCGTCAAAGCCACGCTTCTTGCGCCAAACGCAGTGTTGATCACCTTCCTCTGGCAGATACTGTGACAGCCATATAAACCACGCGGATTGACGCGCATGTTTTGGGTATGGGAACGACACTCTGATGAAGCACATTCTGTTCGCCTTTGGCCTTTTGTTGGCGCTGGTATCCGCCCCTGCCGCTCAGGCTCAGTCGCAAGATCCGGCCCTTGATCAAGTTTGGGTGCAGATCGAAGCCCTGCCAACCCTGACGGACGCCGAAGACCGTGCCCGCGCCTATGCGTCAGCCTTCCCCAATGTGGCGGGCTTTCAGTTGCGGTCAGGTTGGTATGCCCTCGTCGTTGGTCCCTACAGCGTTGGCGAAGGGGCGGCAAAGCTGGTCGAACTGACCCGCGAAAATCTGGTGCCGCAAGACAGCTATATTGCCGATGGCAGCGATTTTCGCCAGCAATTCTGGCCGGTTGGCGCAACGGGCGTGATGCCTGCACCCAATCCAACGGCCCTAGCAGACCCCGCAGTGCCACCAACAGATGTGGCCGTAGCAGACCCAGTGATCACCCCTGAACCCAGTGTCATCCCCGAAGAAACCAAGGCCGAGGCGCGGCAATCGGAATCCGCCCTGCCGCGGCCCGACCGCGAAGCTTTGCAAACCGCGCTGCAATGGTTCGGATACTATGCCTCGACCATAGACGGCGATTTTGGCCCCGGAACCCGCAATTCCATGGCCGCGTGGCAAACTGACAATGGCGCTGATCCGACTGGTGTTCTGACCACCACAGAACGCGGCACGCTTTTGGCCGCTTACGGCCAAGCGCAGGCCGAACTTGGCCTGCAAACTGTGGTCGAGGCGGCGTCCGGCATCGAAATCACCCTACCAACGGCCTTGGTAAAATTTGATCACTACGAGCCGCCATTCGTGCATTTCAGCGAAAAAGACGGCTCTGGCGTGCGGGTGATCCTGATCAGCCAGCCCGGCGAACAATCTGCACTTTACGGCCTTTATGACATCCTGCAAACGCTGGAAGTCGTTCCATTTCAAGGCGAGCGCAACCGGGGCGAGCGGTCTTTCACCATTTCCGGCAAATCCGCAGCGCTGGAAAGCTACAGCTATGCCGAACTGTCCGGCGGTCTGATCAAAGGCTATATGCTGGTCTGGAAACCTGCTGACGCCGAGCGCATGGCGCGGGTTCTGGCAGCAATGCAGGCCTCGTTCAAATCATCGGGCGATACGGCTTTGGATCCGGGTCTTGCCCCAATGGATGACACAACCCGTGCCGGGCTTTTGTCCGGGCTCGAAGTGCGGCGGCCGAAATTTTCTCGCACCGGCTTTTTCATTGATGCCTCAGGTCTGGTTCTGACCACAAGCGAAGCTGTGGCACCCTGCGGTCGCGTCACACTTGAACGCGACAAAGATGCCGATGTCATCTTTGCCGATGCCCCATCCGGCCTTGCCATCGTCAAACCGCGCGTCGCACTTTCACCGACCGCAGTTGCCGAATTTCAAACCGCCCCGGAACGGATCGGATCAGAAATCGCCGTGTCAGGTTATTCCTATGAAGATACCCTGCCAGCCCCCGTTCTGACATTCGGCGCGCTAGAAGCCCTCGAAGGTCTGAACGGCGAGGCGGGTATGAAACGCCTGTCGCTGGACACCCGCCCCGGCGATGCGGGCGGGCCTGTGCTGGATGGCACGGGTTCGGTGTTGGGCATGCTGTTGCCGCGTGCACTTGATGCCAAAAAAGTGCTGCCGGTTGACGTGGTTTTTGCCGCCTCCTCGGCTTTGATTGCGTCACGGCTGGCGTCTGAAGGCATCCTAACCGCGCCGTCCGCCCGCAGCGGTGCCATGGCCCCGGAAGACCTGTCCACCCTGGCCACGGGTATGACCGTTCTGGTGTCATGCTGGGACTAGTTTTTAAAGGTGCCCCGCAAAGATAGGCTGGGGGAAGGACAGGTTATTCGCTGAAAAATATGCTGGAAGCATCGTCGGCTCACGCCCGCCAGAAGCGCGGCAAGGCTAAGACCAGTACGGCCAACAGGCCAAGGCGACCCATCAGCATGGCTAAGATCAACAGCCATTTCGCAAATTGCGGAAAATCCTGAATGGTTCCGGTTGTCGTTGCTGTCGGCACAAAATGGTAGCCGATATTGCCCAGTGACGCCCAAACACCAAACAGCGCCGAAACCGGATCAACACCCATCAATGACATCGCAACCGTTAACAGGCCAATGATCACCACATAGCCGGTGATGAACAAGGTCATGGAATTCAACACATCGCCATCGACCGTGCGCCCGCCATATTTGATCGGGCTGATCCGACTTGGGTTGGCAATTAACCTTACCTGCGCCAGAAGTGCGGCCATCGAAACCTGTACCCGAAACACCGTCAATGCGCCCGAGGCAGACCCGGAACATCCCCCGATCAGCCCCATCACCAAGACCACGACCATGGCAAATCCGCCCCATCCAAGCAGATTGCCACTGAAAAACCCGGTGCCCGACAAGATCGAGGTCAGGTTGAACAGCGTTTCTCGAAAGGCCGGCTCGAACCCCATGTCAGAGGTCAGCACCCGCCACAGCGTTACCATCGCCACGCCGCCCAGCAGAATGCGCACAAAGCCCCAAACCTGCACATCGCGCAACAACGCCATTGGCGCACCCGATACCAATTGCACGTATCGCAGGAACGGCAGACTTCCCAAGATCATGAATACAACGCCCGCGTATTCGCCCGCCCCGGCATAGTTGCCAAAAGAAATGTCCGAGGTTGAAAACCCACCTGTGCTGATGGCAGCCATCGCATGCACGATTGCATCAAGCGTTGTCATGCCAATGGCGCTGAACACCATCCCACAAATCACCGTCAACCCGGCGTAAACCCCCAACAATTGCTTCGCGATGTCGCTGGCGCGCGGCATGGCTTTGCCAAAGGTATCAAAGCCTTCGGTGCGAAAATACTGCATGCCCCCAACCCGCATCAGCGGCAGAAAGATCATCGCCACAAACGCAATGCCAAGGCCCCCCAGCCAATTCAGCAAGCCCCGCCACAAATGCGTGCCAACTGGCAAGGCATCCAGACCCACAATCACCGTCGATCCGGTGCCCGTGATGCCTGACACCGCCTCAAAATAAGCATCGGTCAATGACAGGCCGGGCGCACCCAAATAGAATGGCAATGCCGCAAACATCGGTACCAGCACCCAGATTGCCACCGTCAGCACATAGGCTTGCCGCCTGTCCAACCCCTGCCCAAGGGCGTTCTGCGTCGACAGCGCCAGCAACCCACCAAGAGAGCCGGTCAGGATCGCACATTGCAGAAAATCGAGGCCGTTTTGCAGCCCTGCCCGATAGTCGATCACAGCCGGGGCCAGCATCACAATCGCAAACACGATCAGGATACGTCCGACAACATAGGCAATGGGCCGGATATCAATCATGCAGCACGCAATACCCGCGGGGCCCGTGCCGCGTCAATCCGTGGCAGGCAAATCACCACGCCGGATCACCTTTCCGTCGCAGTCCTGCGGTGATCTTTGCGCCAAAAGCCGCAGCACCTTCGCAAGCGCGCAACCTTAGCCACAACTTTAGCCGACGTGAAACAGCGTGCTGAACAGCCGCGGATCAAGGCTTTCCGCAGCAAATGTCGCCCCTTCGGTCAGCAGGCTGACCGCATCATGGCTGTGCAGGCTTTCCTGATGGCTGGCCAAAACGCGGAAATCGCCGATCCGCGCATCGCGCTGCAATGCCTTCGCAAAACTGCGCGCCGCGTCTTCGACAAAAATCGGGTTCGCCGCGTTCAGTTCCGCAAACGCCTGCTCATCTTCGCGCTTAACCATCACTTGGGTTTCCGTGGGCACGCCAGCCCGCGCCAGATCCACCAGATCCTCAAACCACAGAACCGCGCCCGGTTTCACCTCGACCGATATCCGCGCGACAGACCGCTGCGAATGCGGTGTGGCCAACTGCCCCCGCGTCATACGGGCATGTTCGGCCAGTTCAAGCGAACAGGGGCAGGTGCTGGAATACACATAATCCAGATGCATGATCTTCTTGCGGGTATCGCCCACATCCACCAATTCCAGCGCAATATCGTAATACTGCCAGCCGACGAGCCCCGACCGCAGCGATGTGACCTGCATTGGAAACGACACCCGCATCTGAATGCGCGCATCAAAGCTGCCCAAATCGCGCTTATAATCTTCCAGCGCTGCCTCGATCACCTCAAAGCTGAACTGCCGTTCGGCATGGCCATAGAACGACCGCATAATGCGGCTCATGTTGATGCCCTTCTTTTCTGCCTCAAGGCTGACCGTGCCGGTAACAGATGTCTCCAGCAACATATCGCCCGCATCCCGCGTCCGGTATTTGATCGGCAAGCGGAAGTTTGAAATCCCCACATGCTGTATCTGCCGCTTCGCGCCCACAATCAGGCTGGCAGGCCCGTTCTGCAAATCGGGCAGCGAGTTTTTATAGGCATCATCCACCCGGAATTCTTCGGGGTAGGTGCGGCTTAGCACGGAATACCCCTGCCCCACCAACACGCCTGCCACAGGGTCCAGCGCTGCAATTTCCGCTTCAGACGCCCGGCCCGCCCAATCGCGCAGCAACGCCAAAGCGGCCTCGGCCTCATGCTGGCTTGGCTTTGCGTCAAATTCGGCTGAATGAATGGTCATGGCAGGCCCTTTCCGTGGTAGCACATCGCAGGGGTCAATATGGGATCAAATCCCGAATTATCCACCCCGTGTTGTCACTATAGACGAAATAGCCGATCTAGTCTGCCGCCAAAGCCTGCAGCAGATCATCTACCAGATCGCCCGCATCCTCCAACCCCACTGACAGCCGGATCAGCCCCGGCGTGATGCCGAGCAGGTCTTTCTGGTCTTGCGGCAGCCGCTGATGCGTCGTCGTCGCCGGATGGGTGACGATGGATTTCGCATCGCCAAGGTTGTTGGATATCTTGATAATCTCCAGCGCATTCATGAACCGAAACGCCGCCTCTTTGCCGCCGGCAATGTCAAACGTCACCAACGTGCCGCCAGACCCCATCTGCCGCGCCACCAGATCAAACTGCGCGTGGCTTGCCAGCCCCGGATAAATCACGCGGGAAAGTGCCTTATGCCCCTCCAGCGCCTTTGCCACCACCAGTGCCGCATCCGCCATCGCCCGACAGCGCAAATCCAGCGTCGCCATGCCGTTCAGCATGATCCACGCGGTAAACGGCGACATCGAGCCGCCGGTGTGTTTCATAAAAGGCTCCGCCACCTTGCGAATGAAATCCTTCGTGCCGCAAATCACGCCGCCCAGCGCCCGCCCCTGACCGTCGATATGCTTGGTGGTGGAATAAACCACCACATCAGCGCCCTGATCCACCGCCCGCGAAAAGATCGGCGTGGCAAACACGTTGTCGCAGACCACCAAGGCCCCAACCGCGTGGGCAATCTTGGCCACACCTTCAATATCAACCACTTCCAATGTCGGGTTCGACATCGATTCGAAGAAAACCGCCTTGGTGCCGGGGCGCACCGCAGCGTCCCATGCCGCCAAATCGGTGCCATCAACAAAATCAACGATTACGCCATAGCGCCGCAGCACCTCTTCCAAAATATACAGACACGACCCGAACAGCGCGCGGGCCGACACCACATGATCCCCCGCCCGCAGCATCGACATCATCGCACCTGATACCGCCGCCATGCCGGACGCGGTGGCGAACGCATCCTCGGTGCCTTCAATCGCGGCAATCCGTTCCTCGAACATCCGCGTCGTCGGGTTGCCGTAGCGGGCATAGATGAACTCGTCATCCCCCGCCTTCAGAAAGCGCGCTTCTGCCGCCTCTGCAGACTCGTAGACAAACCCCTGCGTCAGAAAGATCGCTTCCGCCATCTCGCCATATTGGCTGCGACGGCTGCCTTCATGCACCAGTTGCGTGCGTGTTTTCCAATCTTTGCTCATTGCGTGTCTCCAGCCATTAAAAAACCCCGGCCACCCACAAGGTGCCGGGGCCTATGCCCGGACCCTCTTTAGCGGAATGTTTAACGTGGCCCGCAATCCGGTAACAAAGCGCCACGCCAACCAAATACGCCCCTTCCGCAATGACGTCAACCGCATCGCAGGGCGTCATGCGTTTGTCACGGCCCTGTCAAGCAGCCGTCGCAGGGCGGCGCTACAAGAAATCACGATAACCCAGCCTGCCAAAAGCAAAAAAGGCACTTATCCACATGCCGATCCTGCGCATCAATGCCAAGGGATGCATCCCCCAACTGGCCGAGCCTGATTTCGGAAATTTACCGCTGTCAGACGCCCTGCAACCCCATCTGGGCGGCGCGCCCGTGCTGATCATGCTGCACGGCTATCGCTATTCCCCCAGCACAACACACAGCAACCCGCATGACCAAATTCTGAAAAGTGGCCATGATCATCCGCAGACCCGGATGCAAAGCTGGCCACGCCGCTTGGGGTACGGTCCCGGCACGCCGGATCGTGGCCTGTGCATTGCCTTCGGGTGGGAAGCCGGCGGTACCATCTGGCGCGCCAACCGCGAGGCGGGTCGGGCCGGGTTGGCCCTTGCCGACCTGATCCGGCAACTGGCAGCGCTTGGCGCAGGCCCGGTCAACATCATCGCCCATAGCCTTGGCGCGCGGGTGGCGCTTGCCGCCTTGCCGGGGCTGGACGCCGGAACAATTGGCCGCATGATCCTGCTGACCGGGGCCGAACTACGATCCACCGCCGAGGCGGCATTGCTGTCCCCCGCAGGCCGCAGCGCCAAGGTGCTGAATGTGATCAGCCGTGAAAACGATATCTTCGATTTCCTGTATGAATGGCTGCTTGCCCCGCACCGCTACGGCGCACGTGCATTGGGGGCTGGTTTGGCCCTGCCACAATGCGTGACGGCCCAGATAGACCATCCCGACCATCTGGCAGGCCTGCGCAGTCTTGGCTTTGCCATCCCCCCCGCGACCAACCGCATGTGCCATTGGTCCAGCTATTTGCGCGTCGGCCTGTTTCCGCTGTACCGCGCTTTTTTTGACCCGGACCATACGCTTGATCTGGGTGATCTGTGCGGCGCTTTGCCCACCGCACTTACCCGCCGTTGGTCACGATTGCTTGGCCCCCCCTTGCCCCGCGCGCAGATCGCGGTTCAATAGGCCTGCAACAACCCGAGGCCGACATGACCGCCCCAATTGATCTTTACTACTGGCCCACCCCGAATGGATGGAAAAT
This sequence comes from Pseudorhodobacter sp., assembly GCA_031413495.1. Classification (GTDB taxonomy): domain Bacteria; phylum Pseudomonadota; class Alphaproteobacteria; order Rhodobacterales; family Rhodobacteraceae; genus JACMNW01. The sequence goes on from JANOFE010000176.1 coordinate 9,382, forward strand.
CACCATCGCGTTGGAAGAACTGTCCCTGCCCTACACCATTCATCCGGTGAACATTGGCACTGGCGATCAATTCAAACCCGATTTCCTCAAAATCGCGCCCAACAACAGGATGCCCGCGATTGTTGATCCAAACGGCCCCGACGGCCAGCCCATTTCCATCTTCGAATCCGGCGCCATCCTGCAATACCTGGCCCGCAAAACCGCCAAATTGTATGGCGAAACCGAACGCCAGCGCATTGCGGTGGATGAATGGCTGATGTGGCAAATGGGCGGCGTCGGCCCGATGGCGGGGCAAGCCCATCATTTCCTAAGCTACGCCCCCGCGATGGACCCGCCGCACGACCTGCCCTATGCGCAAAATCGTTACCGGAACGAGGTTGGCCGCCTTTACGGTGTCCTTGACCGCCAGCTTGCCAAACACCCGTTTGTCGCGGGCGATACGCTGTCCATCGCCGATATCGCCATCTGGCCCTGGGCACAAAACTGGAAAGGCCAGCAGCAAGACATCGCAGACAAGTCACATTTCTCGCGTTGGCTTGATGCTTTGGCTGCACGCCCGGCTTTCATCAAGGGCCGGGCCGTAGGGTCGGAATTGCGCAGTGATCTTAAAACTGACAAACGCGCGCAAGAGATTTTATTCGGCAAACGATAGTCTGCCATGCAAAGGAAATTCATAGGAATTTCAACGAACCCCCTGACCGGTCAGGCGATTGTCCGGGGGCCAATTGTCCGGTCAGTTGCCCAAAGCCGCAAGGCGTCGGGCAAGGGGTCATCCACGCGTACTACTTTTGGTAATCAGGACGCGGCGGCTTGGGCTGGTGCGGAACGCGCCTGCCCGGGGCAGGCCGGCGCGGCCTGATTTGACGCGTGTCAAATCCGGCAAAAACCGCCTCTGGATCGCTTACCTGTAATAGTGTCCCTACTGGCTCAGGCGGCATCATCTGGCTTGTCCGGATCAATCACAAACTGCTGCAACGCCATGATTTGCAACCATAAAAATACAAACAGCGCCGCAGGCATCCCAAAGGTTTCCAGCTTCACCCACAGTTCCGTGCTTTGCGTCCGCCAGATCAGCTCATTGGCCACTGCAAGCCCCACGAACATCAACGCCAACCGCCCGGTCAGTTTCATCCACCCTTCGCGCTTCATCGGCAAAAACGACCCGATCACCCATTCCAGATAGGATCGCCCCTGCAACAGCCCGATGCCCAAAATTGCGGCCATACAGCCATAAACAATGGTGGTTTTCATCTTGAAAAACCGCTCATCGTTGAAATATGCCGTCAGCCCGCCAAAGAAAATCACCATAAAGGCGGTGAACAACTGCATCCGGCTTAGCGTGCCTGACAGATACCAAAGTGCTGCCATCGCAGCCAAAAGGATCGGCACAAAAATCAACGTAGCCACGATGAACCCGGAATATTCGGCGCCGGCAAAGGTAAAACTGCGGTCCTTTATTTTCAGATAGATCAGGAAAAACGCTATCGTCGGCCCCAGTTCCAGAACCTGTTTCATCACTGCATTCATTGGTTTTTCTGCCATCACCCTACCCCGCCATTTTCACAACAACCGCGCCTGCCGCAATCAATGCCAAAAGGGCAAACCGCACAAGCCCCACTTTTTCGCCCAGCATCAACCACCCGATCAGCCCGGCAAACACGGTCGATGTTTCGCGCAGCACCGCCGCTTCGCCCACCTTGTCCAGCCGCGTCGCCAGCATGATTGCGCCAAAGCTGAAGAACGCCACAAACGCCCCAATCAGTCCCCGCTTCAGCAATGGCATCACCTCAGGCCATGCCAAAGCCCGCCAGCGCCGATGTGTGATCACCGGCACAAACACCCCGTCGATCATGAAAAACCATGCCAGAAACGTAAACGGGTCCGCCGTCGCACGAATGCCGTAGGCATCATAAGTGGTGTAGATCGCCACCAACGCCCCGGTCGCCACCGCAAAGCCCAGCGCCGGGATCATCGTCTCGCGGTCCACCACCACAAGCGCCAAATTCCACGCGGCCAGCCCGAATATGCCCGCCACCAGCAGGCCAACGCCCAGCCATTGCCCCGGCGCAAACGACTCGCCAAACACCAACCCCGCGCCGATCACCGCAAACACCGGCCCGGTTCCGCGCACCACCGGGTAGACCACCGTGTAGGCCCCCCGCGTGTAGGTCATCGCCTGCAACACCTTGTAGACCGCATGAATGCCAAACGCCCCCGCAAAGATCAGCCACATATGCGGCTCGGGCCAGGGCACCACAAACAGCGCGAATGGCATGGCGATCAGCCCGTAACAGGTATCAATCGTCGCGCGTGAAAGCCACGGGTCATGCCGTCCCTTTTGCAACGCGCCAAACAACGCATGCAACACCGCCGCCATCAGCGCGAGGCCCAGCGCCAGATCATGGCCGCCTTTGGTACCTTCCAGCGAAATCAACCATTCACTCATACGCGGCCCGGAACAAAATCTGCCGTGATGCGTTTAGACCTGATGCCCCCTGACCCTGTAACCAAATCGAGCGTTCCATGACCCTTACCGAACTGATCCAGGCTGAATTTTCCGGCTCTTTCGACGCCACGCCGCCCGCCATTGTCGCCCTGCGCTTGCTGGCCGCCCTGATCCTTGGCGGCATCATCGGGGTGGAGCGCGAAGTGAACACCGACGGTGCCGGTCTGCGTACCCACATCCTTGTGTCGCTTGCTGCCTGCCTGTTCGCCCTTTTGGCGTTCGAGATGCTGGCAGACCCCACCGGCAAAGGCAGTGATCCCCTTCGGCTGATTGAGGCGGTCACGGCAGGTGTGGCCTTTCTTGCGGCAGGGTCGATCATCACCTCAGGTGGCAAGATCAAGGGGCTTACAACTGGTGCCGGCATGTGGATGGCAGGTGCAATTGGCCTGGCCTGCGGGGTTGGTAATATCGCGCTGGCGGCGATGGCTTCGGTCTTGGCTGTGATCGTGCTTTGGGTGTTTCGCCACTTGTCGCGCAGCCTTAGCGAAGCAGGCAATAGCCCCGAGCGGTAGTTAATCCGCAAGGCCCACCAACGCTTTCGCAAAATCGTCGGGGTCAAAGGCGGACAGATCATCTATTTGTTCACCCACCCCGATGGCATGAATGGGCAGACCAAATTTATCGGCCAACGCCACCAACACGCCGCCTTTTGCCGTGCCATCGAGCTTCGTCATCACAAGGCCAGACACATCGGCAATCTTGCGGAAAATTTCGACCTGCAACAATGCGTTCTGCCCGGTTGTCGCATCCAGCACCAACAGCGTATTATGCGGCGCAGTCGGGTCTTTCTTGCGGATCACCCGCACGATTTTCGACAATTCTTCCATCAAATCAGCCCGGTTCTGCAACCGCCCCGCCGTATCAATCAGCAGCAAATCCGCGCCGGTATCCATCGCGTGGCCCATTGCATCAAAGGCCAAACTCGCGGGGTCCGACCCTTCGGGCGCGGTCAACACCGGCACCCCGGCGCGCTCTCCCCAAATCTGCAACTGCTCTACCGCCGCCGCACGAAACGTATCGCCCGCCGCAATGACCACCGATTTGCCCGCCGCTTTGAACTGGCTGGCCAGTTTGCCAATCGTCGTGGTTTTGCCCGACCCGTTCACGCCCACCACCAAAACCACCTGCGGCTTGGTCGCATAAATCGGCATCGGCTTGGCCACTGGCCCCATGATCCGCGCAATTTCCGCAGCCAACGCCCTGCGCAATTCCGATGTCGAAATCCGCTTGCCAAACCGCCCCTCGGCAATATTCGCCGTTACCCGCAGCGCCGTATCGACGCCCATATCGGCCCCGATCAGCAATTCTTCCAGCGATTCCAGCATCGCATCATCCAGCACCCGGCGCGGCTCATCCGGCGTCGTGCGGCCAAAGATGCGGCCGAGCAGGCCCGGCTTTGCATCGGACAGCCCGGCGGTTGTAACGGGCAGCACAGCAGGGGCTGCAACAGGGTTTGGCTGCTCCTGCACCGGGATTATGACATCAGGTTCAACACTTTCAGGCAGTTCACCTACAGCCTCATATGCCTCAGGGTTACCACCTGACTGACCATCACCCTCAGCCGCGCCTTCGGCTACCAAGGCATCAAGCCCCTCGCCGATCTTGTCCGATGACCGGAACATTTTATCGCGCAGTTTCTTGAAGAACGACATCGCAAATCCCCTAGGCCAGTCATGGCCTAAACTTATCCTGCGCCAGCAATGGCCCATAATCACCTAGTCACTTCGCCGGGCCGAGGAAAGGGCAAATGGTCCTTCAACCCCATCGCGCCGCTGTGACTGGCCAAGGCCGCGCCGCTCTGGCAAACTTGCCCAAGTTTGATGATCGGAGCGGCCAATGCGATTTACCTTTAGTCCCCGCGTGTTTGCCTCATTGCTTTGCGCCACCCAAAGTCTTGCCGAAACACCGATGACCGCAGCCGAGTTTGAGGCCTATTCCACCGGCAAAACCCTGACCTATTCCGTCGACGGCGAGGTTTACGGGGCCGAGCAATACTTACCCGACCGACGAGTGATTTGGGCCTTCAAAGGCAATACCTGCGCCGATGGGGTCTGGTACGAAGAGGCAGGGTTGATCTGCTTTGCTTATGAAAACGACGCGGACCCACAGTGTTGGACCTTCTACGCCGGTGCCACCGGCCTGCGCGCCGAATTCATCGGCGATGCCGCCGGATCGCCGCTGTCAGAGGTGGATCAAAGCCCATTACCGCTAAATCGCGCCGGGCCGGATGTGGGGGTTTAGTCACCGCTCAAAGTCCCGCTCGTACTAGATTTTTTACAAATCCGAATAATTTCGGTCACTTTTATCTATCAAACCCTATCCAGATTTAACAAATCGAACATAAATTCCTAAAACAACGATCCTTGGTCTTTACCCTCGCCACCCCTGTCCCGGCGTGCGCCAGCCTTGCCACCAAGCGCCACCCGCCCGTCGTGAAATTCCAATTCCACCGCCAATGCTCGTTCTGCAGCCGCCTTTGTTGTAACAACATGCCCGTCCGCGCGCACCACCGCATAGCCGCGCTTCAGCGTATCCGCATAGCCCAGCGTCAACCTTGTGCGATCCAATGCTTCCAACCGCGTGGACAGGGCCACAAACCGGGCCGCAGATGCCGCCTGCATCCGCGCATGCAACACACCCAGATCACCCGCATCGCGCGCAGCCTTTCGGCTGGTGTCCGCAATCAACCGGCCCAACGATGGCGCAAGCCGCGCGGCCCAACCGGCAACGCCGTCCCGTGCCCGTGTCATTCGGCGCGCCACTGCGGCAGTCAGGGCTGCATCCCTGTCACCCAACCGCTCCCGCCTTTGGCGGATCAGGGATATCAACATTTCCGGCCGGATCAGCGCCGCCCGCCGCTCAAAATCCGCCCGCTTACGCGATGCAGCCAGCCCCAAAGCGCCGCCAAGCCGCCCCGACCAAAGATCAAACCGCTGTGCTGCCTGCGCCGTCAGCCCCTCGATCCGGGGCAAAGCCCGCCCCAAATCGCGCAACCGCTGGCCCTTTTGCCCCATCGCATTTGCCACCACGCGCGACAACCGCGCCGCCACCCCATCCAAGCCCGCCAACAATTCCATCCGCACCGGCACCGCCATTTCGGCAGCCGCCGTCGGTGTCGGCGCGCGTCTGTCCGCCACATAATCCAGCAGCATGGTATCGGTTTCATGCCCCACCGCAGAAATCAGCGGAATCTTTGATGCCGCCGCCGCCCGCACCACAATTTCCTCATTAAACCCCCAAAGATCCTCAAGGCTGCCCCCGCCCCGCGCCACGATAATCAAATCAGGTCGTGGAATAGCCCCCCCCGGCGCTATCGCGTTAAACCCCGCAATCGCCGCCGCCACATCGGGCGCGCAAGATTGCCCCTGCACCGCCACTGGCCAGATAAGCACATGGCGCGGAAACCTGTCGCGCAACCTATGCAAAATATCCCGGATTACCGCCCCGCTCGGAGACGTAACCACCCCAATCACACCCGGCAAATACGGCAGCGGCTTTTTGCGCCCCTCGTCAAACAACCCTTCAGCCGCCAGCGCCGCACGCCGTTTTTCCAGCATCGCCATCAGCGCACCGGCCCCGGCAGGCGAGACATCCTCCACAATCAATTGATACTTCGATTGCCCCGGAAACGTGGTCATCCGCCCGGTGGCGATAACCTCCATCCCCTCCTCCGGGCGCACCTGCATCTTGGCGACCTGCCCCTTCCAACTGATCGCCGCAATCACCGACCGATCATCCTTCAGGTCGAAATACAAATGCCCGGACGCAGGCTTGGACACCCGCCCCACCTCGCCGCGCACCCGCACCAGCCCAAATTCCCCCTCAATCACGCGGCGGACCGCACCGGACAATTCCGACACGGTATATTCCGGCGCATTGCCGGGGGGGGTTGGGGTATCTTCGAACATATCAGACATGCAGGCTTACCTTGCGAAACGCGTGCCCAGACCCTAGAACGCCCCAATCCAAACGCCAAGAGGCCCGCCCATGAATATCCTCATCCTCGGTTCCGGCGGGCGTGAACATGCATTGGCTTGGGCCTTCAAGCAAAACCCGAAATGCGACCGCCTGATTGTCGCCCCCGGCAATGCGGGGATAGCACAGCTTGCTGAATGCGCCGATATCGACATTCTGGATGGTGCGGCCGTTGTCGAGTTTTGCGAAGAAAACGCCATTGATTTCGTGATGATCGGGCCAGAGGCCCCATTGGCCGCAGGCATAGCCGATTCCACCCGTGCCGCCGGGTTGCTGACCTTCGGCCCCTCCTCCGCCGCCGCCCAACTAGAGGCGTCAAAAGCCTTTACCAAAGCCATTTGTGATGCCTGCAACGCCCCCACCGCGGCCTATGCTCATTTCAGCGACGCCGCGCAGGCAAAGGCCTACATCCACGCCCAAGGCGCGCCCATCGTCATCAAAGCCGATGGCCTTGCCGCTGGTAAAGGCGTCATCGTCGCCATGACCCTGCCCGAGGCCCTGGGCGCAATCGACGATATGTTCGGCGGCGAATTTGGCGCGGCAGGCGCGGAAGTGGTGATCGAGGAATTTATGACCGGCGAAGAGGCCAGCTATTTCATCCTGACCGATGGCACTCACGCCCTGCCCATCGGCACCGCGCAAGACCACAAACGCATGGGCGATGGCGATACCGGCCCCAACACCGGCGGCATGGGTGCTTATTCCCCAGCACCCTGTTTGACCGACGCAATCGCCGCCCGCGCCATGCGTGAAATCATCGAACCCACCATCAAAGAAATGGCCCGCCGTGGCACCCCCTATCAAGGTGTCCTGTTCGCCGGATTGATGATCGAGAACGGCCAAGCCCGTCTGGTGGAATACAACGCCCGCTTTGGTGACCCCGAAACCCAGGTGCTGATGATGCGTCTTGGCGCGCAGGCGCTTGATCTGCTGCTCGCCTGCGCCGAAGGGCGGCTGTCTGAAGCCCAAGTCAACTGGGCCGACGATCACGCCCTCACCGTGGTCATGGCCGCCAACGGTTATCCCGGCACCTACGCCAAAGGATCGCAAATCCACGGCCTCGACGCCCTGCCCGAAGACAGCTTCCACATGGCCTTTCACGCCGGAACCGCTGCCATAAACGGACAAATCACCGCCAACGGTGGCCGCGTACTAAGCATGACCGCCCGTGGAGACACGTTGCAAAAAGCCCAAACCCGCGCCTATGCTATGGTCGATGCCGTGCAATGGCCGGAAGGCTTTTGCCGCCGAGATATCGGCTGGCGGGCGCTTGCGGGTCCTTCTTGGTAAAGCCCCCCGTGGCACCATACCCACAGGTGCGCTCCGGCTTGGCGATTGGCGCGGATTTCGCATGGATTGCCTTGGTCTTTCAGCATAGGTTCAACCCCGCGGCGCAGCCTAATGACGCTTGGCCGGGCGACGTTGACCAACACAGGGCCTGCCGATGACCAGATTTGCCGAAAGAACTGCCAAACGGCTGAACCGCAGCCCCGCAGCGGAGCCGACAAGCATAAGCCGCTGCCTTGATGCCGACAGCCAAAGTTATGTGGGCGCAATCCCGGCGACACGGGCCGGGCGCGACGGCCATCTGGCTGTGTTGGATATCTATTTTGATTTGATTGCTGAAGCCAAACCAGGCATCTTTTGCGATATCGGCGCGAACAAGGGCGAGGCGGGGCGTCGTGCACTGGCCCTTCGGCCCGACATGGCGGTGTTTGGCTTTGAAGCCAACCCGAACATCCACAGCCGGTACAGCGACGTCAACGTCAAGGCCGGTGTGCAGTGGATCAACTGCGCAGTGGCAAATCAGGACGGCACCCTGCAACTCTATATCCCCAAGGTGCTGTCCCGCGCCCTGAAGGGCGATATTCTCGTCGCCAGACGGGTGGTCGAAGCCGAAGATACCGGCAAATCATCCCTGCTCAAGCGCGATGAATCGGCAGAATATGAAACGGTCGATGTTCGTGCCGTGGCGCTAGATGGATTTCTGCAAGACCATGCCCCACAGGGGCGTGTGGCGCTTTGGATTGATGTGGAAGGCGCCGCATCGCTGGTCTTGCAAGGTGCCACAGCGACGCTGGCGCGCACCGATGTCGTGATCGTCGAGGTCGAGGGATTCTCGTTCTGGCAGGATCAAGCCCTGGTGATGCAAGTGATGGATCGGCTTTACCAAGCTGGATTTGTGCCCGTTTTGCGCGACCGCGAATATCAGGATGCCCAGTTCAACATCATCTTTCTGCGCAACAGTGACAAGATCGATGCGCAGCGGCGCTGGATCGGCGATGCACTCGACAAACGCAGGGCAATGTCCGCCACCGCAACGGCATCCGCGCAACCGGTAACGCCCGCGACGGTGCCGGTTTTGATTCCCTGCTTTAACAATCCAAGCTATGCCGCTGCGATGCTTGCACAACTGCAATCGCTTGGCTTTACCGATATCACATTCGTCGATAACGCGTCCAGCAGCGCGCCCATGCATGACTGGCTGGACCAGACCGCAAGGCGTGGCATCCGGGTAGAGCGTCTGACGAAAAATCTCGGCCCGCGCAAATCAGTCTTCACCCGCGAAAGGCTCGAAAATTTGCCGCAATGGTTCTGCGTGACGGACCCGGATTTAGAGTTTAATCCGGCGTTGCCCAAAGATTTTCTGCAGATCATGGCAGACGCCATCACCAAACATGGCATAGCCAAAGCCGGTTTCGCCCTGGATATCGGCAACCGCGAAGGTCTGCGGCAGGACAAATTCGATATTGAAGGCAACAGTTACCATATTTGGGAGTGGGAGAAACAATTCTGGAATACGCCCCTCGATTTGACAGCCAGTGACGATACCGTTTTTGAAGCCCTGACTGATACGACGTTTGCGCTTTATGACTTAACCAAATTCAGGAAAAAAGACAAAATGAGGGCTCTGCGCATCGGGGGACGATTTACGGCAAAACATCTGCCGTGGCTGACCCAACCCTCTCTCGACGAAGACGAAGCTACTCTTTACCGCGACAGCCAGAAGTTTTCCTTTTACGCGCGCGGACTTGATCTGAAATAACGATTTTTCCCGTAAATGAGGCCCCTGTCGGCAGCGTCCGCCGACCGGCGGTCAGCCCGGTGCAGCACTTGCATCTGGCAATTGGCGGGCGGCATAACCCACCGCCCCTTGCACCCCGCCCCTGCGCCGCTTAAGACACGCCCGACTGCAGGCACGGCTGCGCGGGGGGGGGAACCATGCCGCTTTTGGTGATGAAATTCGGCGGCACGTCCGTGGGTGATCTCGCGCGCATCAAGAATGCCGCCGCCAAGGTCAAGCGCGAGGTGGACCGCGGCTATGACGTGATCGTCATCGTCTCGGCCATGTCCGGCAAAACCAACGAACTGGTAGGCTGGGTTGAAGGCACCTCGCCGATGTTCGACGCCCGCGAATATGACGCGGTGGTGTCATCGGGCGAAAATGTCACCGCCGGCCTTTTGGCCCTGACCTTACAGGAACTCGACGTGCCCGCGCGCAGCTGGCAAGGCTGGCAAGTGCCAATTCAGACCACATCGGCGCATTCCTCGGCCCGGTTCATGGATATTCCCCGCGCCAATATCGACGCGAAATTCGCCGAAGGCTTCAAAGTAGCCGTCGTCGCGGGCTTCCAGGGCGTCTCTGCCGAACACCGCATCACTACGCTGGGCCGGGGCGGGTCTGATACCACCGCCGTCGCCTTCGCTGCCGCTTTCAACGCGGAACGCTGCGATATCTACACCGATGTTGACGGCATCTACACCACCGACCCGCGCATATCACCCAAAGCCCGCAAGCTGGAAAAGATCGCGTTCGAGGAAATGCTGGAACTGGCCTCGCTTGGCGCCAAGGTTCTGCAAACAAGGTCGGTCGAACTTGCCATGCGCTATAAGGTGCGGCTGCGCGTGTTGTCCTCGTTTGAGGACACCGACGAAAATTCAGGAACGCTTGTCTGCGACGAGGATGAAATCATGGAATCAAAAGTTGTCTCCGGCGTCGCCTTTTCGCGCGACGAGGCGAAAATGACGCTGGTCAAGGTGCAAGACCGCCCCGGCATCGCAGCCGCGATCTTTGGCCCATTGTCGGATTCGGGTGTGAACGTCGATATGATCGTGCAGAACATATCCGAGGTTGAAAACGGCGGTGCTGTCACCGACATGACGTTTTCCTGCCCCACCAACCAAGTGCCCCGCGCCCGCAAGGCGATGGAAGACGCGCAGGCCGCTGGCCTGATTTCCTATGCTGACCTCGTGCAGGATACCGAGGTGGCAAAGGTGTCTGTCGTAGGCATCGGCATGCGGTCCCACGCGGGCGTTGCGGCCACGATGTTCAAGGCGCTGGCGGCAGAGAACGTGAATATCAAGGTCATCTCTACGTCCGAGATCAAAATCTCGGTGCTGATCGACCGCAAATATATGGAGCTTGCCGTGCAAGCCCTGCACGACGCGTTTGATCTGGAAAAGGCGTGATTTGATGATGGGTGGGCTTAAAATCCACCACTGCTACCCCTGCCCCAACCGTCAAAGCCAGACATACGTCGCGCGTTAGGTATTAGGCGTGTCGGGCCTGATAGGGGGCTGCACCTGTGGGGGCATATGCTCAACTTCTCATCCCTGATCCCGCCAAAGCCGCGCGCCTTCGGGGATGTTTACCGAACCTGTTCCCTTCGCGCATCCGCTATGGTTTAACGCAAGAGTATTGGGGGACCCGCATGGCAGATCGCAGCGAAAGTGACAGCCGAAAGCTTTTGCGCCGTTTGCGGGATACTTTGGGCACGGCGGGTCAGGGTCAGGAACGCCTTGACCGCATCACGCACCTGATCGCAGATTCCATGCGCACCGAAGTCTGCTCGATCTACCTCTTCCGCGACGAAGACACGTTGGAACTTTGCGCAACTGAGGGGTTGAAGAAAGACTCCGTCCACAAAACCCGCCTGAAACTTGGCGAAGGGCTGGTGGGCCGCGTCGCCAAATTCGGCCAGCCGGTCAACACCGCCGACGCGCCATCCGAAAAAGGCTTTCGCTTCATGCCGGAAACCGGGGAAGAACTTTATTCCTCGTTCCTTGGCATGCCGATCCAGCGCGTTGGCGAAAAACTGGGCGTCCTCGTCGTCCAATCCCGCGCCGCCCGCGCGTTTTCAGACGATGAA
>JANOFE010000177.1:0-9276 GCA_031413495.1 Pseudorhodobacter sp.
CGCATAACCCTCGAAAACAACGGAAAAATCCGGCCACCGCCAGATCGGGAGAACGCTTTCGTGAGGGCAAGTGGCGGAAGCGGTGTCCCTAGAACCATACGGATAAGTAATTGATTTTATGATAACTTATAAGAAGAGGAAAATTTTATACCACATTAAATACCACACCGCGCTTAGGTTCACGCCATTTCCCCTACCTGATAGCCCGCATGATTTGGCCTCGCATGTCCAACCCGTCCAGTTCTAACTCCACCCGGCAATAGACCGCTTTGTTGTCTGAAACCGCTTGCCACTTCTTGCCGATGTTCAGGCTTTCAATCTCTTTTGGGTCTGACTTCCCTCGCTGCCCTTTGTATTCGACAACCAGCGTGCGACCGTCTTTCAGTTCAGCCACAAAATCGGGGTAGTGATAGCCGCCTGCCCTTGGCAAGAAAAACGCATTCGGATGTTTTGGAACATTCCTGATCCAGTGCTTAACATCGCCAGTGCTATCCAAGGCGACAGCACATTGCAGTTCTTCCCCCTCACTGCCGTTTTCGCCCTTGCCATCGAACGCAGGCACTTGGTCATTTCCGGTGAAGTGTCGCAAGAATTTTTGCCGCCCGCGATACAGGCGCACGCCCGCAAACATGCCGTCAAAGAACCTGAACCCCTGATCAAAACTTATCTCAGGTGCAGCGTCGCCTCCAAACAGATTCATCTGGTAGGATTTGTTGCTTTCCGCCTCATAAATCGCATCCAGCTTTTTCTGCACACACCGCGCTAACACGAACTGGCACCGCATCAGTGATGACAGCGGAATGCCCCGGTCCCTGATCAAATGTGATACCACCGCGCCAAGCCATGCAATCAATTCGCCCTGCCCGATAAAGCGGTCGCGCACCTTGCGGTCCAACCATTGAACAAGACCCGCCTCAGTCCAACCTTCAACGTCGATATCTTGCCACAACTGTTCTGTTTGGTCTGAAAACGCGACTGTCAGCTTGTCGCCATCCAGATCAATTTCAAACGTGTCGGCAACCTGTTGAATGGCAAATTCGGATTCTGACAACTGATGCGAATGATCCCGCAACGTCCAATCGTGATACTCCAGAAACAGCGCATTGTCGGCAAACATCAATTCGCCCTGCACATTCGCCATCAGGCGCGGTGCTATGAAACCGATCCCGCGCTGGGCCGGGGTTGCTGTCGCGGCATGCTCTGCCTTGTATTCGTCCAGCGCCGCCTGAAACTGCTTGTAGTGGCGTTCTGGTATAGCGGCGTATATCAGTGCTTCCTCTTGCGGGGTGGGATAGTCGGTGACGGAAATTCTGGCCTTGCCGTTTTCATCCGGCGCAACCCTGATCTTGTAAGGCGCGACCGTCTCAATCCCCTTCAATTCCGCAACAGGCACGTCCAAACTTACATGGAAACTTGGCTTTGCCTTCGTTTGTCGCCCGAACAGGCCATCCAGCAATTCGGGCTGCACCGTTTCGATATTGTCTTGAACTTCGCTTTCCTCAAACCCCATATCCACCAGCCGGTCCACCAAACCGCGCACGGCATCTTGAAAGCGTGGCGAGTTCAGGCAGGCATAGGATTTGTTCAGCGCGGGGTCACTGCGCCGTGTGGCGTAGGGCATCCGCAACACCCGGCCCAGCAACTGTTCGGCATCGCCAGCCGAACTGATATTGGCGACCGAACAGAACACATAGGCGAACGAACAATCCCAGCCTTCTTTCAACGCCTGCACCGTGATCACGTAATCAATCGGGCAAGCCGGGTCTTTCAGGTCAATCCCGTTCAACTCGCGCTGACTGCCCGTCACCACGGCAATGCTTTCCGGCGGTATGCCCTTTACTTCGACCAGATGGTCGCGCAGCACTTCGACGGTAACTTCCTGATCCTTGTTTTGCGCCTGAAACAGCACGATTGGCCGGATATACGCCTCACGGTCGCGCTGGGCGATTTCCCACAATTCCGCCCGCTTCAAAATCGCGCCATTGACCGCCGATTGCCAGTCGCGGTGTTCTTCCAACACCACGGGCATCTTGATCATCTGTTCGTCTTTCAGCTCTTGCGCCGTCACCGAATGCAGGATGTTCGACCGCCCTTTGGGCGTTGCGGTAAATTCCACAATGGCCGAGGGGTTCAGCCGCGCCTGCATTTCATGGGCAAGCCCCGTCACTGCCGTATGCGCCTCGTCCACAATCACCAAGGGGCGGTGCAGGTGCAACAGATTGGCGAATGAAAACCGGATATCGCCTTTCATCGGCCCGTCATCGCAGCGTTCCAGCCCCGGCGCGTTTGGCGATATGGTGCTGAAATGCGGTTCCATCATTTCATTATGGGCATACACCTTGCGACCATTGGTGTTGCTAACCTTCAACGTCTGGATCGTGCCTATAAACACGCACAGATTTGCGCGCAGGTCTTGCGGCGTGCTTTGCGCAAAATCGCCAATGTCGAACACCCGCACCCGGCCTTCAAAGGCATCATCCAAGGCCCGGCGATAGGGGTGGCGCGCGTCTTTCAGCGCCTCCACTGTTTGCCGCCGGATCGCGTCGGATGGCACCAGCCAAACCACAACCGGATATTGCCGTTCCATCCAGTGATCACGCGCCAGCGCAATCGCATGGGCCGCAAGCAGGGTTTTGCCGCCCCCAGTGGGCAGGCGCAAACAGACGTAAGGCACCGCCCCCAGCCCCGGCACGGCCTTGTATTTGCCGCCATAGCCGCGCAACCGCTTGGCCTGTTCGGGCTCAGATATCACGCCTGCAAACGCCGCCTCTGGCCCGCGAACGCGCGCTTCCTTGAAAAATTCGCTTAGCGTGTCCAGCGTCTGTTGCTGATATTTCTTAAGCTTCATTTGCGCGCCCTCACGTCATAGGGCGTTTGTTTGAAGGTTATCGCCTCCCCCTCCAAAACCGCATCAGACAGCACCGTGCGTTCGCCGTAAATCGTCATCGGCCCCTCAAAACCGCCCGCCACCTCGCGGATCACGCGCAGGGTTTGGCGGTTCAGCACATTGCCGCCATTGACCGATTTATCGCCCAAAATGCCGTTATACAGCAAGGCAATCCCCCGCCCGCCCAGCGCGCCAAGAAAGGGCGTGGCGGTTTCCGGTGGGTTCCACGGCGCGTTCATTTCCGAAAACCAGATATGCGCGGCAAGGGTGGGAAAGCGAATATCCGGTTGCAACCCGCCCGACTCATCAAACACCGCCGCCCCCAGTTTGAAAAACCGAAAACCGCCACCGCCTTGCCAGTTCTGCGCCTTGGAAATCCCGCCCTGTTCGCCGTCCACCACCTTGACCAGCCGAGGCTGGCAATGCGTAACCGCATGATCGCCCATTTCAATGCCGATGAAACGGCGGTTCATCTTTTGCGCCACAGCGGCAGTCGTGCCAGAGCCGAGGAAGCTATCCAACACCAGATCGCCGGGGTTTGTGGCGATTTGAAAGATACGTTCGATCAATCTTTCGGGCTTTGGCGTATCTGCACTGTCATCAGCACCGAATATTTTTATGCTTTCTTTTTTAGACTCATCGGTATGTCCTGCATCCTCATGTGGCCACCACGTCCAAGGCACAATGCCGTCGACTTCAGATAGAAATCTGATGATGCTAGGGGCCGCTTCGCCATTCTTTCCCCAATACACCCGACCGTCCGATTTCTTCTTTTCAAACTCACTTTCGATCATCGACCAACAGCGACCTTCAGGCGGTGAGTGAACTTTTCCAGACGGGGAAACGATCTTATACATTTGATTGGGCCTGAAACCCTGCGCAGTCATGGGAAGCCCGCGCCACCGCTTTGTAGGATCAGTTTCGTTTGGGTTTTCAGGGTTGCGATAAACCTTCGCCTGTTTCTCATCCAGTGGAATTCGATTTGCACGTTTTCTAAAAGATTCTTCATCTCGCAAATAGACCGGAATATGCTCATGGGCATCGCCTAAAACACCCCGATTTTCCCGCGAATATCGTTTTTGCCAGACGACATTCGCTAGAAAATTCTTTCTCCCAAACACTTCATCCATAATCACCTTAAGATAATGCGCTTCCCGGTCATCAATACTCACCCAAATCGAGCCATCTTCCGCCAACAACTCGCGCAACAATTCCAGCCTTGGCCACATCATGGCCAGCCATTGCGAATGTTCCAGATTGTCGTCGTAATGTTCAAACGCCGACCCGGTGTTATAGGGCGGGTCGATATAGATGCACTTCACCTGCCCCGCATAGAACGGCAACAGCGATTTCAGCGCCTCTAGGTTATCGCCTTGGATCAACATATTGCCGGTATCACGGTCGCCATGGCCTAGGCCCGGCACTTCCTCCAACAACCGATACGGCACCTTTTCCGCCGCCCGCACATCCTGATCCCGCGTCAACCATCGCAATGTGGGCATGTAAATTTACCTGTCTGCAAAACCATTCGTGCGCTAGGCCACGTTGGCCGCAACCCTAGCCAAGCGTTCCAGCAGGCGCAAACCCCTTTGCGTGTTGTGAAAGGGGGCAGGGCTTCCCATATGGTGGATATTCGGCGGCAAATGTGGCTTGGGAAAGATAGGGATTGATGACGACTGTTCTGGAATGGGCCACGCGCCAATGGCTGGAAATCTTGGGTGTCGCCATCACCGTAGCCGCGCTGATCTATGCCCATCTTGCCTATCGCACAGGCCTGTTGGGGCTTGGCCAAGCCAAGCAAGCCGAACTGAACAGCCTTCGGATACAAGCAAAAGCTGCCATGAATGACGCGCGGCAAGCCCAAGTTTCACTGGTACTCACCTGCCAAATTTACCGCGCCAGCTGGGCCAACCATGCACGAAAGCAACCTATGACATTGGGCAAGTCAGGTGGAATTTTTGAACGTTCGCCGATTGATGCAGTTCAGCTTGAAGGCAGGCTGCTGCTTGAACAGCTTTCCGCGTTTGGCGAGACTGTGGACCAAATGGATTTGCAGGCCCTAGAGGCGCTGATGCAAAAGGCCAAGGCAACATCGCTTAGCATTCAAGCACTTGCTGGCAAGCTTGAAGCCCCAACTTAAGCCCCGATGCCACGGATCAATTCCATTTGCCGTTCGGTCGTGACGGGCAGGTAGGAATTGATGGTTGTCGCTACATTTTCATGCCCCAAATTCATCGACCACGCTTTGAATTCCTCCGGCCCCTTGCACAGTTCGGCCCCTAAATGCGTTAGCGTCTTGCGAAAAGCATGAGGCGTATATTGCGGCATCTGAACAGCGGCAAACGCCCCCCGGATGATGGTATTTAGCTTGGCCGCATTGGCAAACCCCGTGCGCGCCAGCCCAAGATTGACAAATCCCTGCCCCGCCACAACCTCCACTCGCGCCTTGGGAAACAGCGCATCCTCTGGCCCGGACAGTTTCACCTCGCGCAGAAAGGTGACATAGGCCGCAAAACAGATGCGATAGGCCGGATCGACAGGAAAGAACTGGCAATGGATTGTCTTGGCCGCCTTGGTATTCACCTCGCGCGCGTCTTGGAACACATGGCCCAGCGCCACATTGACGTGCTTCAATTTCAGCGACGCCACCGCCCCATCCCGCGCGCCTGTCAGCATGAAAAACGCAAACAATGCCTTGTCGCGCTTTTGAAATTCCGTCTCAAACGGCATTGCTTGAAATGCAAAAGCGGCCTGTTGCATCGACGGGTAAGGGATTGTGCGCTGGGTATGCGCCACCCGCCCCGCCTTGCGCGTGTTATTGAAATATTCCACATCAGCATAGGTCAGCACCCGCTTGAACCCGGCACGACTGACCAGCCAATGAAAGAAGCCTTTGACCAAGCGCAAGGTGGCATCGACTGTTGAAATCCCCAAAGCCTTGCCCGTCTTGGCGGTTTTCTGTCTGTCCAGATAGGCTTTGAATTCCGCTGCCTGTTGGCGATGGAATTTCTTGAACGGCTTGAACTTGGTGCTTTCTTCAAACCGCCGGATCGCCGCGCGCGCCTTATCAATTGAGCTTTCGTCCTGGCCCTTTGCATGGCGCAAATAGGTGGCGTAGTCGTGTTTGATACGCTCGTTTTCTTCCACAAATCGCGTCATCATTTATAATCCTTTTCTTAGTGGGTTCTGACCCGTGCACGCCCATCATTTCCGGCGGATTCAGTGCGGGTGCGGAAGTTATGGTTCACGTTAGGTTTGACGGGTTCCATTAGGGTCATTTCCCGTAGCGCGTGGCGATGGCCAGGATTGGGGTCAGTTCCGTGCAAATGGACGGGCTGGCAAACTTGCCGCAAAGCCCATGGCAGGCCTCACAGAGCGCCTCCAACCTGCCCAGCGTTGGGGTGTAGGGCAGATAGTCAGCCATGCCACCGTAAGCGCGCCGGGGGGCATTGCATGCCATGCAAAGGAACTGATCCCGCGCCAAACGGCGTTCGGGTTTGGTCGCCCGCTTGTTCAGAAAATCCTTTAGCGCGAAGCCCAAGATCAAATGCGGTTTCTGACTGTCCAGAACGGGCAGGCCTGCCAACCGCCACAACCGCACCGTCTGCACCGAAACGCCCAGCGCATCCGCCGCTTGTTCATAGGTGTATTGGTTGTGGGTTTTGATCTTTCGCGGCGATAAGCGCTTTGCCATCAGGCGCGCTCACCCTTGCCGGGGTCAACGCGACTGGATTCGGCCCAAGCGTTCAGGTCCACCCCGCGATAAATGATCTTGCGACCAAGGCGATAAAACGCTGGCCCCATGCCCTTGTGACGCCACTGCGCCAGCTTTTCGCGGTCGCCAATCAGATCAAGTTCAGTATCGCCAAGAACGTAGTTTCGGTTTTGCTCGAATAAGTTTGCCATTAGATTACCCTTCGTTTTTGCGATTGGTAATCAGTTAGGCCCAGTGCTTTTGGTTTTGGAATACTGGGATAAATGGGAAATATTTGTTTAGGGCTTTCCTAGTTTTATCCCATATTTATCCCTAGGACTGCAAACCCTTCAAGTTTTCATTGCGCCAATTTCTAAGGGCTTTGTCACTTGGTTCTTCACCCGTTTCACGCCGAATCTTTGCACGAACCTGCGCCCATGAAAGCTTACCCTTGTCGAAGCGCATTGAAGCAAAAGCCGCATATGCGCTTTCCAGCCTAGGGCGACCCGGACTTGCACTTCTTTCAATCGTTGCGTTGTCTGCAAATATGGCTGCTCGACCACATAGGTATTCCTGCCATTCCCCTCGGTAAGTTGCCTCATCAATGCAAATTGACCATCCTGCATAATGTTCAAGTATTGGTTGAATTTCTGCATTGTTCGCATGATCGCTTGCCCACGGTGCGATATGACTGGCGATAAGATAGCTTGGCCTGATGAAATACCTTGGCAATGTATGGTGCTGAATCAGAAAACCGTCAGTAAGACGAATTTCAAATTCTGCTTCCGTAAAAAGAGGATAGCTATTTGACCAACTGCCTTGTTTGGCAACTTCATGGTCCCATGCCGCAAACCGACTCCCCGCCAGATTTTTCACAGACGCCTGAAAGCCCTTATCAAGCCCTGCGGCTGCATGATTATAGGCAGACGCATGGGGCGTAAGGACCGTAAATATACTTGGGCGTTCATCTTCGAATACAATGAACACGCGGACGATATTTCCTACAGGTGACGCAAGATAGAAACCAACCGAGCTAAGTGAATAAAGGAACAAAAACTCACAAATATCTAAAGGTGATCCTCTAAGAAGGGAGAATGTGGTAATATGATCGGTGTATGCTTTTGCAGCCGACACATAGACCTCTGGTAAGCGACGATCTTGATACTCATGCCAGAGTTCCGCCGCCGACCTATACCCAACTGGACAAAACACCTATCCAATCCTCACGATTTTGCCCGCGTTACCATTTACAAATCCTGTCCACCGCTCCATCAGCAACCGTCGCTTTTCTAACAAATCCGACCGTGCATAAGCCCGCTCCACATCAGACCCGACTTTATGCGCCAAACTCATTTCCGCAACTTCGCGCGGTGCATTTGCCGCCTCAGACGCCCAATCGCGGAAAGTGGACCTAAAACCATGCACAGTAACTCCATCGACCTGCATCCGCCGCAATAGCATCAGCATGGCCATGTTTGACAAGGGCTTGTGCCGCTTTTGTCCTTCAAACACATATTCCGATTTCATAGCGCGCAAAGGTTCGATGATCGTCAGCATTTCATCGGTCAATGGCACCCTATGAACAATGCCACCTTTCATTCTATCAGCTGGGCAGCTCCAAAGCCGCGCATCAAAATCAATCTCGCCCCATTGCATCCCCAGCACTTCGCCCGTGCGTGATCCAGTCAAGCAAGTGAACATTAGCGCCTTTGCCGCCATGGCATCGCGTGTCTTCAGGTCTGCATAAAAGGCAGGCACGTCTTGCCAAAGCATTGCATTGTGGTGCTTTGGCTTTGTCTTCACCTTTGGCAGCACATGCGCTTCATGGATCGCAGTCACTGGGTTTTCACCCGACCGGAAACCTTTTGACTTGGCCACGTCCAGAACAGTTTTGATACGCTGCGCTAACCGCCGCGCGGTTTCATGTTTATCTGTCCATATTGGCGAAAGGCACATCAAAACTTCTGGCTGGCCAATGCTATCAACGGGCATCCGCCCAATCTTGGGAAAAGCATAGTCACGCAACGTGTTGATCCATTGCGCGCCATGCTTGGCATTCTTCCATGTTGGCATCCGGTCGATATGTACCTGCCCGGCAACCTCCAGAAACGTGGGTATTTCACGGCTGGCATTGAACCTTGGATTCAAACCTTGCTTGGCCATACGGCGATATTCCAGTGCGCGCTCCCGGCCTTGGTTCAGCGTGACCACATCGGCCCCACCCAAACCAAAGTCAGTTCTCAGTGGCGCGCCCTTGGCATTTCTTTGCCCTTTGACCACAACCCGCACGATCCACCGCCGCGCGCCTGATGGATCAACGACAAGATACAAGCCGCCCCCATCGCCATGCCGCCCAGCGCCTAGGTTATCGACCAGTTTCTTTGTAAGTTTCCCAGTGAGGGCCATTTGAAATACCACATTCCATACCACACAAGGAAAGCGTATCAGCACAATCGAAAGAAATCCAGCATAAAGGCTGTTTACCAAAACCCCTTGCAAACAAACAAAAAAGGCCGCTGAACACGACCCAGACAAACTAATAAAAATGATGTATTGGCGGAAGCGGTGGGATTCGAACCCACGGTGGGCTTCCACCCACGCTCAGTTAGCAACCGAGTGCTTTCGGCCTCTCAGCCACGCTTCCGACGGGTGATATTTAGCGAGGCAACGTAGAGTGGGCAAGGGGGGAAACGAT
>JANOFE010000178.1:0-85892 GCA_031413495.1 Pseudorhodobacter sp.
ATCCCCCTGCGCCCGATGGACCGGTGGGACAATGGCCGCGATGTGGTGTTGGCGGGCGATGCCGCAGGTGTTGTTGCCCCGTCATCGGGGGAAGGCATTTTTTATGCCATGGTCGGGGGCCGCGTGGCCGCAACCGCAGCACAGGCCTGCCTTGCCTCGGGTCAGGCGAAGGATCTTCGCATCGCGCGCAAGTTGTTCATGAAAGAACATGGCACCGTGTTCAAAGTGCTGCGGTCCATGCAGGACGCCTATTACAAATCTGATGAACGCCGCGAACGTTTTGTCAGCCTCTGTCATGATGTCGATGTGCAAAAGCTGACGTTTGAGGCTTACATGAACAAAAAGCTGGTCTCAGCCCGTCCATTGGCGCATATCAAAATTGGCCTCAAAAATGTGGCGCATCTGCTGCGATTGGTATCCCCTGTTTGGACATGACAACGACCACGCTTTCCCCTGCAGAAGACATGATCCCGGCTTGGGTGGATGGCCGGTTAATGCCCGTGGCCAAACTAGAGGTGCATCAACGCGGCCTGCGTCACAAGGCCGTTTCGGTGTTCGTGATGGATGGTGCCTCGGTGTTGATCCAGCGGCGGGCGCTGTCGAAATACCACACACCGGGGCTTTGGGCGAACACCTGCTGCACCCATCCGCGCTGGGATGAACAGCCCGCCCCCTGTGCGCAGCGGCGCTTGCGCGAAGAATTGGGCATCATCGGCGTGACACCTGTTTTTGCCGATCAGGTGGAATACCGCGCCGACGTTGGCAAGGGCCTGACCGAGCATGAATTGGTCGATATTTTCGTGGCCAAATCTGGCCCAGACCTGCAGCTTGACCCCAATCCTGATGAGGTGATGGCAACGCGCTGGGTTGATCTGGCCGATTTGTCAGCCGAGGTGGCGCGCACTCCAGACATTTTTACACCGTGGCTTCGGATTTATCTGGCTGACCATATGGCGCGGATTTTTGGCACGCGATAATCGCGTATTTTTGTTTTAATCGAACCAGATAAGCGCCGATCTTCTGACACTATATTAGCTTTGATCACGGTCAAACTGCGCAGCCAACCAAGGCAAAAAGACATCGGCCACGGCAACTGGCGCTTCTTCATGCGCCAAATGGCCATACTTTGGCAGGATGACCACCTTGGATACTGGCAACTGCGCGCCCGCACGCTCTGAAATGCGCGCTGGAACCACTTTGTCGCCAACAGCGGCGATCAGCAGCACTGGCACCGCAATTGCAGGCAGCCGTGCCAGCAGCCCGGCCAGTTGCCACTGCGCCATCATGCCCAGCGTGCCCTCAATATGGGTGCTATCCTGCACCAGCGCCAGATATTGCGCCCGCCCGGCGGGTTCGATCGCGGACCCGGTCGAGGCCAGCAGCCTGTCCACCCTTGGCTGCGCCCCCCACAGCCTTGACACCACCGCCGGAAGCATCGGCATAAGCGATAAAACCCGCGCCATCAGCGGAAACAACACCCCCGCCGCCCCCTCAAATGCGCCAAGTGCTGCGTTGATCCCGATCACAGCTTTTGGCGGCACCGGCAACATTTCGGCCATCCGCAAGGCAATTGCCCCGCCCGCTGAATGGCCCAACACCGCCTCTGGCCGCCAACCTTGATCTGCGCATAGCCGCACCAGATCCTGCGCCATAGCGTCAAGCCCCAAGCGCGCTTTGTTGCCCGCACGGGTAAACCCTTGCCCCGGCAAATCCGGCACAATCACCCGGTAATGCGGTGACAGCAGTGGTATCAGATTGCGAAAGCTGTGCCCTGATCCGCCCGCGCCATGCAACAGCAGGATCACCGGCCCAGACCCGATATCCAGCACACACCAATCGTGCGGCGGGCAGGCGATGCGCCGCGCCATGGTGCAATTAGGCCAATTCTTTGGCATACGGGGAACTTCCATGGTCATTCCCCCAAGGCCTGACCCAGGATCGCCGACAGCGTGTAGGCATCCGCGCGCGGCAGGGCGACATAGGTCGCCCCCAACCTGTCGGCCAGCAATTTCAATCCCGGTTGCGGGCGGTTGGCAGTGTCAATCACCACCGTCGGCACCGCCGATTGCCGAATGGCCCCGGCAAGGCGCAGCGCGTCCGCCTCTGCTGCCACACGGTTTGCGCTGCCATCCAGCGCGATGTTGCCGCGCCCATCCGTGAGCAGCGCAAGTGTCGGTGTCAGCCCGCGTGCCGCCGCCCTTTGCGCGGTCTCCATCGCCAGTTCCAGCCCCGCCGCAAGCGGTGTACCGCCCCCCCCCGGCAGCCCTGCCAGTCGCCGTTTTGTCTGCACCAAAGACCGGGTTGGCGGCAAAATCAGCTCCGCCGCGCGGCCCCGAAACGCCAGCAATGCTACATGATCCCGCCGCGCATAGGCCTGTGCCAACAGCAGTTCCACCGCGCCTTTCGCCTCAGCCAGCCGCGCCATGGCGGCGGAACCGGAGGCATCCACGGCAAAGATCAGCACCCGGTCAGATGTTTCGCGAAACCGCTTTATGCGAATGTCAGAAGGCCAGACCAACACGCCCGCCACCACACGCCCGGTTTGGGCGCGCCGCACCGGCTGCCACGGGGCCGCCACCCGCAAAGTCGCCACCAGATCAATCCGCGCCCCGCCGCCAAGCCGCCCCGGCCGCGATGGCAAGGGTCGCCCCCGCCGGTTGCCACTTCGCGCGGCGCCGGTGCCGGACGCGCCTTTTGCCGCCCGCGCCTTGCGCCCTGCCGCAAGTGCCGCCAACACATCGGCGGGCAGCGCGGCCCGCGCCGCATCAACCAGCATATCGTCGGGGATCATCCTTAGATCATCGGGCTGCGATGTCGGATCGGGTCGTGTTTCATCTGTGTCAGGGGGCAAAGGTGGCGGCGGGTCCTGGGTGTCTTCGGATGGCACCTGCGTGGCGCGGTGCGCCAAAACCAGTTCAACCGCCAGCCGCAGATCATCACCAGTCACACTATCCCTGCCGGCCAGTGCCGCAGATGCCCGCGCCACCGCCAAGGCAAGGCTTGGCGCGCGCAGGCTGCTGATGCCCAGCCTGTCCGCCACGCGGGTCAGGGTGGCCGCCGCATCTTTGGGTGTTTTCACAACGGCCAAGCGCGCCTGCGCTGCCGCCAGCGCCGCCATGTCCAACGCCAGATCATCGGTGTCAGACCAAGCCACGCCGTTCAGATCAACAAACAACGCCAGCCTGTCACGCAAACCGCCCGGCAGGGTTTCATCGGCCTCCACCCCTTCATCCAGCGCCACAAGACAATGCGCGGCCATGTCCAGAACGCGGCCCAACCGCGCTGCCAGCCCACCGCCACAGCGTTCAGCCATCGCCAGCACCAGCAGGGCAGGGTTTGCGAAAATCCCGGCTGACACCACCGGTGATCCCGCCTGCAATGTCGCCACAAGATCAAGCCCGCCAAACAGCGCCTCATCACCAATTTCGGGATGCAGGCGTCGGTGCGGCAACGGCACCGCAGCCAATCCCGCCGCCCAGACATCGCGCACCGGGCCGGATCTTGCGCGCAGCCAAAGACCGGTCATCCCCGCCGGATCAACAGCAAGCAACGCCAGCGCGGTTTTTGCCCGCACCCAAGGATCCGATACATCAATCAGGGCAAAACCTCGGTCACCATGCGGGCCACCCGCGTACCAGATCCAGCATCATCAAGCGGATCACGGCGCAACCGGTGGCCAAGGCACATCGACGCTACGGCGCGCAAATGGCTGCGGGTCACGGTTTCAGCCCGCTCATAGGCCGCCAAAGCGCGGGCTGCGCGCAGCAGCGTCAGTTCACCGCGCAGGCCATCTGATCCCAGTGCTATGCACAGGGCCGCGCAATCATGCAGCACGGTATTGGGTGTTTTCAGCAGCGGCAACGCCGCCCTTGCGGCCAGAATATCTTTGCGAAGTGCCGCATCCTTGGGCCGCCATTTCTTCAAAAACGCCTCGCCCTGATTGTCATAGGCATCTCGCCGCTTGATCACCTCGACGCGGGTTTCCACATCGCGCGGGCTGGCCACATCCACAGACAGACCGAACCGGTCCAACAGTTGCGGCCTAAGTTCGCCTTCTTCCGGGTTGCCAGACCCCACCAGCACAAACCGGGCCGCGTGGCGGATTGACAGGCCTTCCCGTTCCACCACGTTTTCACCCGATTGCGCCACGTCCAGCAGCAGATCGACGATGTGATCTTCCAGCAGGTTGACCTCGTCAATATACAGATAGCCCCGGTTCGCGCGGGCCAGCAGCCCCGGCTCAAACGCCTTTTCGCCGCGTGTCAGGGCGCGTTCAATATCCAAGGCGCCAACAACCCGGTCCTCGGTGACGCCCAGCGGCAGATCAATCACCGGGGTGGGGCGTTTGATGATCTTGGTCGAGGTGACATGCGCCCAGTCCGGGCATTGATCGGGGTGCGCTGAATTGACAGGGCAGCCTTCGACCGCCTCAATTTCCGGCAAAAGGGCGGCCAGCGCGCGCACGGCGGTCGATTTACCGGTGCCCCGGTCGCCAAACACCAAAACACCGCCAATTCCGGGGTCAACGGCGGTCAGGATCATCGCTTGCTTCATGGCGATCTGGCCCACGATGGCCGAAAACGGAAAGGGTTGTTTCATGCGGCGTCTTTCGGCTGAACGTGATGCTGCGCGGGGGCTTGAACAAGCGGATCGCGGCCCCCCCACTGGCCGCTCGATGAGGTGACGGCAAACCTTGCGTAAAGTTCCTCTGCAAACCAGTTGCCGTCGCGAACCGCACAGATAGCGCGGCCATGAGGCCCGTCACCACGCGCGAATTTCGCCATTGATGCTGCATCCGGCCAGATCGAAAAGGTGATCTGATGCAGGAACGGCAATTCGCCGATGCCGATTTTGAAGATCACATTCGGATCGGCCCCAATCACGGCGGAAATGTCGGGAACTCTTTGCCAGAACTGCAGCATTTTGGTTGGCTTCAGGCTGGCGCGGGTCAGAACAGCCAAAGCTCTGCCATCGGCGACTGTGGCAGTTTCAGGGGAAAACGGGGCTTGCCCCGACCATTCCCCGCGCGCAGAAATTGGGTTCAGGTAAACTGTCCAGTTGTCCGCCGCCTTCGCGCGCCATCGCTGGTAGACGCGCGCCTCGGCGACATTACGGCGTGCTGCGTCTTCGCTTGGCCAAACCGCCAAAATCGCCCACACCCCCCAATTTGGTTTTGGCGTAAAGCCTTCCCCGGTGCCAGACCCGCACAGCTTCCAAAACCCGACCTCCGGCATGCGCGCAAAAGCAATGCGCGCAAGCCCCATCTGCGCCATCACCCACAATCGGGCGGCGATGCCATCAAATCGAAAAAGGCTAAGGCTGACGGTTTGCATGATCCCTTGGTCTCTAAAAACTGTAATTTCTGTCTGACAGCTTTTGCAGGGCAGGGGAAGCTATGCCACAAATTTTTGCCAACGTTCATCTCGATGTTGTAAATCTAACTGGACAGTATATCGTAATCTTATGTTGACAGATTCATCGCCGTTATCGCCCCGTTCTATATCCCCAGCCCCGGCAAATGGTCGTGCTATTGTCATAGGTGCTGGCCTTGGGGGCTTGGCGTCTGCCATGCGGCTGGGTGCGAAAGGCTGGCAGGTCACGGTGATTGACCGCCTTGATATGCCGGGCGGGCGCGGGTCATCCATCACCGAAAACGGCCACCGCTTTGATCTTGGCCCCACCATCGTGACCGTGCCGCAGGTGTTTCGCGAATTGTGGGCCGCGTGCGGTCTGGATTTTGACCGCGATGTCACCTTAATGCCGCTGGACCCGTTCTATGAAATCCGCTGGCCTGATGGTAGCAGCTTCACGGCCCGGCAAGATACAGATGCCATGCGCGCCGAAGTGGCCCGCCTGTCACCGGGCGACGCCAAAGGCTATGATAAATTCCTGAAAGACAGCGAGGCGCGCTATTGGTTCGGATTCGAAGATCTTGGCAGGCGCTCGATGCACAAATTTATCGACCTGCTGAAGGTTCTGCCGAAATTCGCATGGTTCCGCGCCGATAAATCGGTTTATGCCCACGCCGCATCCCGCGTCAAAGACGAACGCCTGCGCATGGCGCTGTCATTCCACCCGCTGTTCATCGGCGGTGATCCGTTCAACGTGACCTCAATGTATATCCTTGTCAGCCACCTAGAAAAAGAATTCGGCGTGCATTACGCCATGGGCGGCGTCGCGGCGATTGCCGCCGCGATGGGAAAGGTGATCGAAGGGCAGGGCGGAACCCTGCGTCTGAACACCGAGGTGGATGAAATTCTGGTCGAAAACGGCCGTGCCGCGGGCGTTAAGCTGATGAACGGCCAAACAGAACGCGCCGCTATTGTGGTGTCAAACGCCGACGCAGGCCACACCTACGACCGCCTTTTGCGCAACCGCCCCCGCAAACGTTGGACCACCGCCAAGTTAAAGCGCAGCCGCTGGTCAATGGGCCTGTTCGTTTGGTATTTCGGAACCAGCGGCACGCGGGATATGTGGCCCGATGCAGGCCACCACACCATCCTGAACGGCCCGCGCTACAAAGGTCTGATCAACGACATCTTCATCAAAGGCAAATTGGCTGACGATATGAGCCTTTATGTCCACCGCCCCAGCGTGACAGACCCAACCGTAGCACCCGCTGGCGGCGATACCTTCTACGCCCTGTCACCGGTGCCGCATCTGGGGTTTGACCACGCGGTTGACTGGGAGGCGGAGGCTGAAACCTACAAAGCACGCGTTCTGAAAGTCATGGAGGATCAACTGCTTCCGGGCCTTAGCCAGCACATCACCGCCTCTCGCGTGTTTACCCCGATAGATTTTCGTGATCGCTACCTAAGCCCCAATGGGTCCGGCTTTTCCATCGAGCCGCGCATTCTGCAATCCGCCTGGTTCCGCCCCCATAACGTGTCCGAAGAACTGCCGGGCCTCTATCTTGCAGGGGCGGGCACCCATCCCGGCGCGGGCCTGCCGGGAGTAATTGCGTCAGCCGAGGTGCTGGGCAAACTGGTGCCCGATGCACCGCGCGCCGTCCAGACCCCGCACGCCATGAAATTGGCCGCCGAATGATTGCGCCCGCCGATCTTGCCGCCTGCAAAGCCGCCATCCGCACCGGATCGCTGTCGTTTCATGCGGCGTCAAAACTGCTTCCGTCAAAAGTTCGCGATCCGGCCCTTGCCCTATACGCCTTTTGCCGCATCGCCGATGACGCGGTGGATGAAGGCGCTGACAAGGCGCGCGCTGTGCTGTCTCTGCGCGACCGCCTTGATCTGATATATGCAGGAAAGCCCCGCAACGCTGCCGCTGACCGTGCCTTTGCCTGCGTCGTCGAAGACTTCGAGATGCCGCGCGCCTTGCCCGAAGCCCTGCTTGAAGGCCTCGCATGGGATGCCGTTGGCAAACGCTATGACGATTTGTCGGGTGTTCTGTCCTATTCTGCCCGCGTCGCGGCGGCCGTTGGGGCCATGATGTGCGTGCTGATGCGGGTGCGAAACGCCGATGCGCTGTCACGGGCCTGCGATCTTGGTCTTGCCATGCAACTGACTAATATCGCGCGCGATATCGGCGAAGATGCACGCGAGGGGCGGCTGTTTTTGCCGCAAGACTGGCTGGCCGCCGAAGGCATCGACCCAAAGGCCTTTCTTGCCGACCCAAAACCAACCCCGCAGATCGCCCGCGTCACCAAACGGCTGCTCGCCCAAGCCGACAGGTTGTACCAACGCTCCGAATCCGGTGTTGCGGCCCTGCCATTTCCCTGCCGCCCCGGCATCTTTGCCGCCCGCCACATCTATGCCGGCATCGGCACTGCTGTTGCCCGCAATGGCCATGATACCATCACCCACCGGGCCCGCACTGGACCCGCCCGCAAACTGGGGTGGCTGGCCCTGTCAGTGGCCCGCGCCGCGACAACGGTGCTGCTGCCGCGCGCCGCTGTTTTGCACGCAGCCCCGGTTCCCGAAGTGGCGTTTCTTGTCGCCGCCGCCGCCCGCGCGCAGGCCCACAAGGGCCGGTCCGACGCCCTGCTTTCCGTTCTGGCCCAACTTGAAGCGCGGGATCGCGGGATCGCCTGACCTTGGGTCGGATTGCGGGATTGGATCATCGCACGATCCACCCTATGTCCCCCGTTGGCCAGACAGCGGAGCGTGGCAATGGATTTCACCTTGTTTTTCACCTATCTGGCCGCCTGCGGTGCGGCGGCGACCACGGGGGCCATGTTCAACCCCGGTGATTGGTATGACCGGCTGGCAAAACCAACATGGACCCCGCCAAACTGGGTGTTCCCGGTGACTTGGACGGTGCTTTATCTGTTCATGGCGGCCTCTGCCGCGCGGGTGGCGGTATTGCCCGGCACCGGGCAGGCGCTGGCGCTTTGGTCCGTGCAAATCGCCTTCAATACCCTGTGGACGCCGGTGTTTTTTGGCCTGCGCCGCTTGCGCGCGGCGATGATTGTGATGGTGGGCCTATGGCTTTCGGTCGCGGCGACGATGATTGCGTTTTTCATGCATGACACTTGGGCAGGGCTGATGTTCGTGCCGTATTTGATTTGGGTCACAATCGCGGGTGCGTTGAACTTTTCGGTTCTGCGGCGAAATCCGGGCGCTGCTTAGTGCGGGTTTGGGGTTCCTCACGTCACCTCCCTTTCTTACGGCTATGCAACAGATGTCAGCCTGCCCCGGACCGATCTAAAAACTCTGTGGGGCAGAGTTTTTCGGTCCGTTGTCCAAAAGGCGGGACGCCGTTGGACAAGGGATGTTGGGCAGCAACCAGTCGGTTGTAAATCGGGGCGCAACTGCCCGGGCTGGTGCGCGGCCCGCGCGCCTGCCCCCGGCGGGCAGTCGCGACCCGATTTGACGCGTGTCAAATCGGGCAGCCAGCAGGGTATTTTTTTAGCCCGTCACGCCAATCACCCCTTAAACACCCATCCCGCCCGGCGCGGCACGCGCAGCGCCAGCATTGGCTTTAGCCAAGGCTTGGCAAACCGCGTCAGATCAAGCGCCTCATGCACACCGGTTGTAACCTCGCCAAACAACTGCGTCTGCACCAAAGACCGCGAATAAAACGGTGCATCCAGCATCGGCATCACCTGGCGCGGTCGCACCCCCGCATCAGCCCTCGTTTCGCGCTGTAACGCCCAAAGCGTGCGGGAAAACGCCGTCAACGGCGGCGGGTCAATCGCCCGCACCGACCCATCCCGTGCCACGCTGATCCCTAGCGCCAGCGACGATCCATCGGCCCGCACCGCATCATAAAAACACATAGCCCCCGCTTGCACGGGATAGCGCCCCCAGCTCCATGTTTTGAAATCTGCCTCTAGCGCCGCCGTGCCGAAATTAGCGTCGAAATAGCCATGCCCCTGCCAGCGGTTGCCTTGGGTCAGATCAACCTCGATATGCGCCGATGGCGCAAAAGGCCGCCAGATATGCCGCCCGTCCGGGGTCAGCGCCACCTCAACATCCGTCACGGCGGCGGGTGTCAGCGTGATGCGCCCCTTCACCCGGGCAATCATTGGCGGGGCACCGATTTCATCAACCTCGATGATCAACTGCTGGCCATTCCAATGCATCTGGCTTGGCCCCACCTCAAAGGTATCGCGGCTTTGGCGCAGGGCGGCACGGCCCCGGTCCGTCATCGTAAAGCGGCCACCGGGGCCATAGGTGGCTACATTGATGCAGACGTGGTTCTGCGGCGATTTGCGCCCCGACCAGCGATACCAAGGCGAAAAAACCGATCCGATAAACCCTATGACCGATACCGCGCGCGTCCCATCATCCGAGACACCATCGACATACCACCAGGCATATCCGTCGGGGCCAACTTCGACGCGAAAGTCAGGTCTCTGATCATCGCCTCGGCCGCGTGCTTGCCCGATAGCGCCGCCATTGGCACCCCCGCCCCCGGATGGCAACCACCCCCCGCCAGATAAAGACCCGGCAGTGCCGTCCGTGCGGTCGGTCGTTGAAAACTGGCCATCACCCCTTCCGGGCTGCGCCCGTAGATCGCCCCCTGTGATCCCGGAAACATCTGCGCCAGATCGTGCGGCGTGGTTAACGCCGACGCGTTTGGCTCCGGTAACAGCGTCAGCCCTATTCGCCTCAAAATTTGCAGGGTTTTGGTGCGGCAATGCAGAGCCTCCTCCGGGTTTTGGGTGCTACCGTGCGTCAAAGCCGGGGCGTTTAACACAATCTCAATCCTTTCCTTCGCCGCGGGGAAGGTTTTTTCCGTGCGGTCCTCGGCGCAAAGGTAAACGGTCGGCTCAACGGGCAGGCGTCCCGCGCCAATAGGTCCGAATTCCAAGGCCGGATCAGACGTGAAAAACACGTTGTGATGCACCAGATCGGGGGCAGCGGGTCCCCCAAGTTCAGCGGCAAAAGACCAAACTTGCGCCGACAGGCTGCGCGGCTCGGTCGCCTGCCGTGGCAGCGCAGTTTGCGGCCCATCGCCCAACAGCCCTTTGGTCAGCGCGGCGGGATCGCCGTTGAAAACAACATGGGCGCAGGCAATGGTGCGCCCGTCGGACAGTTGCACACCCGACACCCGCCCACCCTGCCGCAGGATCCGGCGGACCCATGTGTCATAGCGCAGCGTCACACCGCGCCGTGCCGCCAATTCCGCCAAGGCCGCCGCCAGTTTGTGCATACCGCCTTGCACCGCCCAGACACCGCGCGATTCTGCCTGCCAGATCAGCGCCAATACGGCCGGCGCATGGCTTGGCCGCCCGCCCAAATAGGTGGCATAGCGACCAAACAACTGGCGCAATCGCGGATCGCGAAAATACATGCCCAAGAACCGATCAAGACTGACCCCCGGCAAAAGGGCAGGCCACAAGCGCGGCGATGTCAGCGCCGCCCGCAGGATCGCCGTCACATCCGGGCGCGGGGATAGCATGACCGGCGCTTCAAACGCTGCATAGAGTGCGGCTGTCGCCGCGTTAAACCGCCGAAACCCAGCCGCTTCACGCGAACCAGCAAAGTCTGCAATGGCAGCAGCACTCGCATCGACATCGCGAAACAGATCAAGACGTGACCCATCAGGCCACCAATGACGCGCCAACAGCGGTTGCTCCAGAAGCGTCAGATGGTCGTCCAACCGCTCACCCGCCAAGGCAAAGAGGTCATCGAACACACCCCGCAAAGTCAGCACGGTTGGCCCCGCATCCACCGGTCCCGCATCAGACGGCACGGTGCGCATCTTGCCACCGGGGCCGGACGCACCCTCAATCAACGTGACGCTTTGACCGGCCACTGCCAGCCGGATTGCGGCCGCAAGCCCACCCATTCCGGCGCCAATCACCACAACCTTTTCGCCGCTTGGGTCCATGCCATCAGTCTTGCGCTGGTCGCAGGGGGCTGTCCAGTTAGAATTACAGTAAAGTGTAAGATTTGATTTACACATGGTGCTCAACGGTGCAAGACTGGGGCAAGAGGATTCCATGAAAGGGCAGATCATGGCACTGGACGCAAGGATCGAGGCGGCAATTGCGGCGGCGATAAGCATCGGGCAGGGGCAAAAAGGCTGCGACGCGCCAAGCCGGTTGGCGGCGGCGCTCGACTATGCTGTGACGCCCGGTGGCGCGCGCATTCGCCCGACAATTCTGTTGTCAGTTGCCATCGCCTGCGGTGATGATCGCCCCGGGCTTGCAAGTGCATCTGCGGCGGCCCTTGAACTGATCCACTCTGCCAGCCTTGTGCATGACGATTTGCCCGCTTTTGATGATGCCGATACCCGGCGCGGCAAGCCGTCGGTGCACCGCGCTTTTGGCGAATCCCTGGCCGTGCTGGCGGGCGACAGTCTGATCGTGCTGGCGTTTGAGGTGCTGGCTCGGGCTGGCACCACCGCCCCTGACCGCGCGCTATCGCTGATCCGGGTGTTGGCGCAGCGCACCGGAATGCCAATGGGCATTTGCGCGGGGCAGGGATGGGAAAGTGAAACACAGGTTAACCTGTCCGCCTATCACCGTGCCAAAACCGGAGCCTTGTTTATTGCGGCCACGCAAATGGGGGCCATTTCTGCCGGACAAGACCCGGAACCATGGGAAGAGCTTGGCGCGCGGATTGGGGAAGCGTTTCAAGTGGCTGACGATCTTCGCGATGCCATTTGCGATGCCGAAATGCTGGGCAAACCGGTGGGGCAGGACACATTGCATGCCCGGCCAAATGCGGTTTCAGAATTGGGCGTACAGGGCGCGGTGCGGCGGTTGAAAGATATTCTTGGCGGCGCAATCGCGTCTATTCCGGCCTGTCCGGGCGAGGCCAAGCTGGCCGAAATGGTGCGCCGTTATGCCGAGAAAATGACACCACTTGCCCTTAGCCAGTCCGCCACCGTTTCGTATAGTGCAACCAACGGCGCGCGGGCATAAGATGTCTGACGTTCGCCTAGATGGCGCACCGCCATCGGGTGCACAAAACCCCGGCGCTGGATGGCTGGCAAAGCTGGCAGGATCGCGGCGCGCACATGCCATTCTGACGCGCCTTCCGGGCATCAAATATCTGGTGCGGGCCGAAGGGCGCGCGTTGTTCGATATCGTCGCAGGGTTTGTGCACTCGCAGGTGCTTTTGGCGCTAGTAGAGCTTGGTGTGCTCCATTTTTTGCAGCATGGACCGGCGACAGCCGCATCTCTGGCCCCGAAATGCGGGCTGGCCCCAGACAGGATGCAGCTGCTTTTGCAATCGGCGGCATCGCTTGGATTGCTAAAGCGCCAGCGCGACGGCAGGTTTGCATTGTCCATGCGCGGTGCGGCATTTCTGGCTGTGCCGGGGCTGGAGGCAATGGTGCGTCATCACCCTGTTCTCTACCGCGACCTGACCGATCCGGTGGCGTTCCTGCGCGGGGATACCTCGCCCGAACTGGCGCAATTCTGGCCCTATGTGTTTGGCGCAGGTGGTGCCACGGACCCGGCAGTGACGGCGCTATATTCAGGCCTGATGTCTGACAGTCAGGCGCTGGTGGCTGAAGACACGCTTCGCCTTGTTGACCTTTCATCGGTCAAGCATTTGCTGGACATTGGTGGCGGAACCGGCGCGTTTCTGGCGGCTGTCGGAAAAAAGTTTCCCCGACTTCATATAGGCTTGTTTGATTTGCCCGCTGTTGTGGCCACCGCTGCCGCACGCATGGCGCAGGCCGGTGTCGCCAATGTGTTGACCATTCATCCCGGGTCATTTCGCGATGATCCTTTGCCCCACGGCGCAGATGCCATCAGCCTGGTGCGGGTGCTTTACGATCATGCGGATGACACCGTGCTGCGCCTGTTGAAAGCCGTCTTTACAGCCCTTCCGCCGGGCGGAGTATTGATTGTCTCTGAGCCCATGTCAGGCGGGGCAACGCCCGACCGTGCGACCGATACCTACTTTGCCTTCTATACGGCCGCGATGCAAACGGGGCGGACCCGGTCTGGGTCAGAAATCGCGGCACTGATGAAGGGGGCGGGCTTTTGCGACATCACCGTCATCAAAGGCTTTCGACCATTTGTGACATCTGTTGTGACAGCCCGGCGTCCGAATTTATAGCTTTGGTCAAATAACTGTCTAATTTGGTTGACACTATAGAATGTCTCAGTAAAGTTACACATAAGATCAGACGAGCAGCGCCGAGTCCCTTGATAGTTTGGAACAGGCGCGCCGCGACGGGGGAAGGGGGCAAGCCATGCAGACAACCGCAGTCATATTGTCCGGCCCAAAGAATCTGGGGCTTGGATGCCTTGGTTTGGTGGGCCCCACTGCCAATGATCTGGTGGTTGATGTTGCTTTTTCCGGCATTTCCACAGGCACCGAAAAACTGTTTTGGTCCGGTACGATGCCACCGTTTCCTGGCATGGGATATCCGCTTGTTCCCGGCTATGAAGCCGCAGGTGAGGTTGTTGAGGCGCGGCCAGACAGCGGGTTTAAGGTTGGTGATTTTGTTTTTGTTCCGGGGGCCAATTGCTTTGCCGATGATGATCGCGGGCCGGTGCGTGGCCTGTTTGGCGGGGCGTCGGCCCGTCTGGTGACGCAGGCCCACCGTGCGGTGCGCATTGATGCGGGCCTGCAGGCCGAGGGCGCGTTATTGGCCTTGGCCGCAACGGCGCGTCATGCCCTTGCCGGGTTCAACACGGCCCTGCCGGATTTGATTGTGGGTCACGGCACGCTGGGCCGCCTGTTGGCGCGGTTGACCATTGCCGCAGGGGCACCTGCGCCTACGGTTTGGGAAACCAACGCCGCGCGCCGATCTGGTGCGGTGGGGTATCAAGTGTTGGCCCCGGACCAAGACCCGCGTCGCGATTACCGTGCCGTTTATGACGCATCGGGTGCGGCAGGCCTTTTGGATACCTTGATCGGCCGCATCGCCAAAGGCGGCGAAGTGGTGCTGGCCGGGTTTTATACCGAACCTGTTGCCTTCAATTTTGTGCCGGCCTTCATGCGCGAAGCGCGTCTGCGGATCGCATCGGAATGGACTGCGGAAGATATGGTGGCAACCCGTGCCCTGATAGAGGCCGGTGCGCTGTCTTTGGCGGGTCTGATCACCCATACGCAGCCCGCTGCGCAAGCGACCGGTGCCTATGAAACGGCATTTACCAATCCTGACTGCCTAAAAATGATCCTCGACTGGAAGGCTGCGGCATGACGCTTGATATCCCAAATCTGAAGGACTTTGATCAGCGGTTGCGCGATGAGGCGCATGAAGAACCGACCTTGGAAATTCCCCAAGGCGAGCCGACCAAAAAGACGCAAATCATTGCAATCTATGGCAAAGGTGGGATTGGGAAGTCGTTCACGCTGGCAAATCTTAGCCATATGATGGCGGAAATGGGCAAGCGGGTTTTGTTGATCGGCTGCGATCCGAAATCCGATACGACGTCACTTTTGTTTGGTGGCAAGGCGTGTCCGACAATCATTGAAACCTCGACCCGCAAGAAATTGGCGGGGGAGGAAGTGAAAATCGGCGATGTCTGTTTCAAGCGCGGCGGCGTGTTTGCGATGGAACTTGGCGGGCCAGAAGTGGGCCGGGGTTGCGGCGGGCGCGGGATTATTCACGGGTTTGAACTGCTGGAAAAGCTGGGGTTCCATGATTGGGATTTCGACTATGTGCTGCTCGATTTCTTGGGCGATGTGGTCTGCGGCGGGTTCGGCCTGCCGATTGCGCGGGACATGGCGCAGAAGGTGATCTTGGTCGCCTCCAACGATTTGCAATCGCTTTATGTGGCGAACAACGTCTGTTCAGCTGTGGAATATTTCCGGCGGCTGGGCGGCAATGTGGGCATCGCGGGGCTGGTCATCAACAAGGATGATGGCACGGGGGAAGCTGCGGCGTTTGCCGAAGCGGTGGGTATTCCGGTGCTGTCGGCCATTCCGCAAGATGATGATTTGCGTAGGAAATCTGCGAATTACCAGATTGTTGGATCTTACGAGTCGCAATGGGGCCCGATGTTTGCGGAGCTGGCGGATGCGGTGGGTGTGGCCCCGCCTGTGCGGCCATCGCCATTGTCGCAGGACGCGCTTTTGAACCTGTTTGATGCGGAAACCACGGGCAAGGATTTTGTGCTGATCCCCGCCACGGACGAAGACATGCGCGGCAAGTTTGCGGTGCTGAAAAAGTCGCTTGAAGTGGTTTATGACAATGTTTGATCTGGACGCCCTAGCAAAAATTGATGCGGCGCTGGCGGTTTTGGCTGCACGCAAACCCCAACATGTTGGGGGTGTGGCTGCGAAATGACCGAAACTCAGTATGATATGTCCGAACAAACGCCAGTGACGGAGGGCATTGCGCGCGACGCGTCTGACGCCATGCCTACCGCTGGTGGCGATGGGGTGGGCTGTCATGCCGGGGCGGCGACGATGGAAGCAGCTGCGCGGTCAGCGGGCAATTCTGAATTGCTGGATCAATACGCCGCCGATTACCCGGTTGGGCCGCATGACAAGCCGCAAAGCATGTGCCCGGCGTTTGGGTCTTTGCGTGTTGGTTTGCGGATGCGGCGTGTGGCGACCGTGCTTTCGGGATCGGCGTGCTGTGTTTACGGGTTGACGTTTGTTTCGCATTTCTACGGCGCGCGTCGTTCCGTGGGATATGTACCGTTCAATTCTGAATCTTTGGTTACTGGCAAGCTCTTTGAAGATATCCGCGACGCGGTGCATGAGATTGCTGACCCTGCGAATTATGATGCGGTTGTGGTCACAAACCTATGTGTTCCAACGGCTTCCGGGGTTCCGTTAAAGTTGCTGCCGACCCAGATTAACGGGGTGCGGATTGTGGGAATTGACGTGCCGGGGTTCGGTATTCCGACCCATGCCGAGGCCAAAGATGTGCTGGCGGGCGCGATGTTGAAATACGCACGGGCAGAGATTGAGGCGGGGCCGGTGCAGGCACCTGTGGCGGGGCGGTCGGATCGCCCGACGGTCACTTTGCTGGGCGAAATGTTCCCGGCGGACCCGATGATGATTGGCGCGATGTTGGCCCCGATGGGGTTGGCGGCGGGGCCTGTGGTGCCGTGCCGTGAATGGCGGGAATTGTACGCGGCGCTGGATAGTGACGTGGTGGCAGCGGTGCATCCGTTTTACACGGCGGCGGTGCGGGAATTTCAGACTGCGGGGCGTAAAGTGGTGGGATCGGCCCCGGTTGGGCGCGATGGCACCATGGCTTGGCTGGCGGCGATTGGGGATGCTTACGGTATCTCCGCCGACAAGGTTGCAGCGACGCAGAACGCGTTTTTGCCAGCGATAACAACGGCTTTGGCGGCGAAGCAAATCAAAGGGCGGATCACGCTTTCGGGCTATGAAGGGTCTGAATTGTTGGTGGCGCGCCTGCTGATCGAAAGCGGCGCGGACGTGCTTTATGTGGGCACCGCTTGTGCGCGCACGCCGTGGTCTGAACCAGACCGCGAATGGCTGGAATCCAAGGGCGTGGCGGTGAAGTATCGCGCGAGCCTTGAGGATGATTGCGCGGCTATGGAAGGCTTCCGCCCTGACCTTGCGATTGGCACGACGCCTGTTGTGCAAAAGGGCAAACAGCTTGGAATTCCAAGCCTTTACTTCACGAACCTGATTTCCGCGCGGCCATTGATGGGGCCAGCTGGGGCCGGGTCTTTGGCTGATGTGATCAACGGGGCTATCGGCAATTCTGCGCGGATGGAAAAGATGAAAGGCTTCTTTGAAGGGGTCGGCGTTGGCGATACGGCGGGCATCTGGGAAGGGTCGCCCAACCTGCGGCCAGACTTCCGGGCGGCGCATCAGAAGAAAATTGACAAGGCTGCAAAGCTGGCAAAATCGGAGGAAATGATATGATTTCCACCGTATGCAACCCGTGCTTTAGCTGTGCTTTGTCCGTGCATACGCGCGGCCACACGGGGGTGACCCCATGCTAGTGCAAGATCATGATCGCGCGGGCGGGTATTGGGGGGCGATTTATGCTTTCTGTGCCGTTAAGGGATTGCAGGTTGTCATCGACGGCCCGGTGGGCTGTGAGAACCTGCCAGTGACATCAGTTTTGCATTATACCGACGGTTTGCCGCCGCATGAATTGCCGATTGTGGTGACGGGGCTTGGTGAAGAAGAACTTGGCCGCGATGGCACCGAAGGGGCTATGCGCCGGGCGTGGAAAACGCTGGACCCGGCTTTGCCTGCGGTTGTGGTGACAGGGTCGATTGCCGAGATGATCGGCGGTGGTGTCACCCCGATGGGCACCAACATCCAACGTTTCCTGCCGCGCACGATTGATGAAGATCAGTGGGAATGCGCCGACCGGGCGATGACTTGGATCTTTACCGAATTCGGTATGACCAAGGGCCGGATGCCGCCCGAGGCGAAGCGTGATGAGGGGCAAGAGCCGCGCGTCAATATCCTTGGGCCGATGTACGGCGTGTTCAATATGGCGAGCGACCTGCACGAAATTCGCAGGCTGGTTGAGGGCATTGGCGCCGATGTGAACATGGTGATGCCGCTGGGTGCCCATGTGGCCGAGATGCGGCATTTGGTGAATGCGGATGTGAACATCTGTATGTACCGCGAATTTGGCCGGGGCTTAAGCGAGGTGTTGGGCAAGCCTTATCTGCAAGCACCGATTGGGATGGATAGCACGACGTCGTTCCTGCGCAAGCTGGGCGAAATGCTGGGGCTGGACCCGGAGCCGTTTATCGAGCGGGAAAAGCATTCGACGCTGAAACCGGTTTGGGATTTGTGGCGTTCTGTGACCCAAGATTTCTTTGCAACGGCCAGCTTTGGCATCGTGGCGAATGAAACCTATGCGCGGGGGATCAGGAATTACCTTGAATCCGATTTGGGCCTGCCTTGTGCGTTTGCAGTGGCACGGACGCGGGGCAAAAAGACTGACAACAACGCTGTGCGCGCGATGATGCGCCAGCACCGGCCCCTGATCGTGATGGGGTCGATCAATGAGAAGATGTATCTGGCGGAACTGAAGGGCGGCTTTGGGCCGGCCCCCAGTTTCATCGCGGCGTCGTTTCCCGGCGCAGCGATCCGTCGCGCGACTGGCACGCCGTTCATGGGTTACGCCGGGGCCGTCTGGATATTGCAAGAAGTTTGCAACGGGTTGTTTGATGCGCTGTTCCATATTCTGCCGCTGGGCACCGATATGGATAGTGCGGCGGCGACCCCCACCACCCTGCGGCGCGATTTCCCTTGGGATGTTGATGCGCAGGCCGAACTGGACCGGATCGTTTCTGAACACCCGGTTCTGACCCAAATTTCCGCAGCCCGCACCTTGAGGGACGCCGCCGAAAAGGCCGCGCTTGATAGTGGCGCAGAGCGGGTTTTACGCGAAACGGTGGAGGCCCTTCGGGGCCCCGGCCAAAGACCAGCCGTTGATGGAGGAAAACCATGACTAACCACAGCACGAACGGGGTTGAAGCCCACGCAGAGCACCATCCGGCGCGCACGCCGCATGCCGAGTTCTATGTGTATTTTGCCCTGATATTTCTTGTCGCCACGCCGTTTTCGATCCTTGGGTGGATTGCCAGCGCTGTGACGCAAGGCGAGATGCCGGACCAAAACGCGATTTCGCGGGCCTGGTCCGAGGCACAGGCGATTACGCCACTGATTTTCCGGGCCTAACGGGCCGGATACGTCTTTTGCCCGCCCCGCCACTTGGGGAGGGTAAATCGCTGGGGGGGAAACCTGCCTGGCAACCCCGCCGCAGGGATTGCGGCGTCAGCTTGCCCATCCGGAGGATAGTATGGCTGATAGATCCGACCTGAGTTTCACAGGTCTTACAGACGAACAAGCGCAGGAACTACACTCCGTCTACATGAGCGGGCTTTGGTTGTTCACAACCATCGCAGTCGTTGCTCATTTGGCAGTGTGGATCTGGCGTCCGTGGCTTTGAGGGGGAGATAGAACATGTCCAAGTTTTACAAAATCTGGCTGATCTTTGATCCGCGTCGCGTTTTCGTGGCGCAAGGGGTTTTCCTCTTCCTGTTGGCAGCGATGATTCACCTCGTCCTGCTGAGCACACCTGGTTACAACTGGCTTGAAGAAGCAGGCGCCCGCAATATGGCACCCGCTGAAGCAGCGCCGGCACCGTAACTGGACTTCACCTGTTGCGGGCGGCCCCTACAAACGGCCGCCCGTAACGACCAACCAACAATTATGGACGGCACCGGTGTTGCGTGATGCGCATCGGCATAGCCTCCTCGCCAGACGGAGAGGGAAGCATGGCACTGCTCAGCTTCGAGAGAAAATACCGGGTGCCGGGTGGCACGCTTGTCGGTGGAAACTTGTTCGACTTTTGGGTCGGGCCGTTTTATGTCGGCTTTTTCGGGGTCACCGCATTTTTCTTCGCGGTCCTTGGAACAATTCTGATTTTTTACGGGGCGGCGCTGCAAGGCACTTGGAACCCGTGGCTGATCTCTATCAATCCGCCGGCCATTGAATTGGGGCTTGCTGCAGCACCGCTGCGCGAGGGTGGGTTGTGGCAGATCATCTCAATCTGCGCCTTTGGATCGTTCGTATCCTGGGCGCTGCGCGAAGTTGAGATTTGCCGCAAGCTGGGCATGGGGTATCATGTGCCCTTTGCCTTTGGGTTTGCCATTCTGGCTTACGTGACACTGGTGTTCATCCGACCCGTGTTGATGGGGGCTTGGGGATATGCGTTTCCCTATGGCATCTTCAGCCATCTCGATTGGGTCAGCAACACCGGCTACCAATACGGCAACTTCCACTACAACCCGGCGCATATGCTGGCGGTGTCGTTCTTCTTTACCACCGCTTTGGCATTGTCGTTGCATGGGGCGTTGATCTTGTCGGCGGCGAACCCTGAAAAGGGCAAAGAGATGCGGACGCCTGACCATGAGGATACCTTCTTTCGCGATCTGATCGGCTATTCGGTTGGCACGCTTGGTATTCACCGTCTGGGTCTTTTGCTGGCGCTGAATGCCACATTCTGGTCGGCGGTTTGTATCGTTATCTCGGGCACCATCTGGTTTGATCAATGGATCGTGTGGTGGGACTGGTGGCTTGAATTGCCATGGTGGGCCGGCATTGAGGGAGGCGTAAATGGCTGAGTATCAAAATATCTTCACCCAAGTTCAGGTTCGTGCAGCACCTGAGATGGGGATGGTCGAAGGCGTCGATCTGTCTAACCGCAGCAATGGCGCGCGCTTTTCCACTCTTGCGGGATGGTTTGGCAACGCGCAACTGGGGCCGATTTACCTTGGCACATTCGGGGTGATCGGGCTTGGCGCGGGGGCCATCTGGTTTCTGATGGTGGGGGCGTGGTTCTGGGATCAGGCGGGGTACAATCCGGCGGTGTTCCTGCGCGATCTGTTCTGGCTGTCGCTTGATCCGCCATCGGCAGATTACGGCCTGCGCATGCCGCCATTGCGAGAGGGGGGCTATTTCCTGATTGCGTCGTTCTTTCTGCTGATCTCGGTCTGTTCCTGGTGGGTGCGCACATACCTTCGTGCCGCTGCCTTGGGCATGGGCAAACATGTGGCCTGGGCCTTTGCCAGCGCCATCTGGTTGTTTTTGGTGCTTGGCCTGATCCGGCCCGTGCTGATGGGGTCTTGGTCGGAAGCCGTGCCTTATGGCATTTTCACGCATCTGGACTGGACCAACAACTTTTCGCTGACCTATGGCAACCTGTTCTACAACCCGTTCCACGCGCTGAGCATTGCGTTCCTTTATGGATCGGCGCTGCTGTTTGCGATGCACGGGGCGACCATTCTGGCGGTCAGCCGTTTCGGCGGCGACCGCGAGTTGGAACAGATTGTTGACCGGGGAACTGCATCTGAACGCGCCGCCTTGTTCTGGCGCTGGACGATGGGCTTCAACGCGACGATGGAAGGCATTCACCGTTGGGCGTGGTGGTTTGCAGTGTTGGTGACGCTAACCGGCGGGATCGGCATTCTGTTGACCGGAACGGTTGTTGATAACTGGTATGTCTGGGCGCAGGACCACGGCTATGCGCCGTTGGATTGAGGGGAGGCAGGGATGACATACAAACCCTATGACAGCGAAGAAAACCACAAGGTGCTGTTGTTCGTCTGGGCACTGCGGCAAACATTGCGGGGCGTTGGTTGGGCCTGTGCAGGGTTCGTGGTTGTGATCGGCATTTATGTGTTTTTGCGCATTGCTGCCGGGTTTCTGCCGCCGGAAAGCAAGGAAGCACCGTCGCCCTACGGCGCAATAGAGCAAGCAATACCAGCGGACCTGCGCATCGCTTAGGTGCGCGTCCGTGACCAGGGCGGGTGTTTTCGGCCTGGTTGCACCCATTCGGGCCACATTGCCGGCCCGTTTCCGTGGCGAGATTTGCCCGGTTCCCTACCTGTTGGCGACAGGGACCTGGTGCCGTGTGGTCAGACCTGCACGGCATCTTTTTTGGTTTAAGGATCCAGTATGTCAGAGACACCCATTCTTGACCGCGTGGCAGGCCCTGCCGATCTGAAGCGTCTTAGTGATTCCGAACTGGGCCTGCTGGCGGGTGAGTTGCGGCGCGAAGTGATTTCGGTGGTGTCGGAAACCGGCGGGCACTTGGGATCTTCGCTGGGGGTGGTTGAACTGTCGGTGGCCATTCACGCGGTGTTCAATGCGCCGGTGGACAAGCTGATCTGGGACGTGGGCCACCAATGTTATCCGCATAAAATTCTGACCGGGCGCCGGGCAAAGATGCGGACGTTGCGGCAGGGTGGCGGGTTGTCGGGTTTCACCAAGCGGTCGGAGTCTGATTTTGACCCGTTCGGGGCTGCGCATTCATCAACCTCAATCTCGGCAGCGCTTGGGTTTGCGATGGGGCGCGAGCTGGGCCAGCCGGTGGGCGATACGATTGCGGTCATTGGGGACGGGGCCATTACGGCGGGCATGGCCTATGAGGCGATGAACCATGCGGGGCATCTGAAAAAACGGCTGTTTGTGATCTTGAATGACAACGATATGTCGATAGCACCGCCGGTGGGGGCGATGTCGAAATACCTGCT
Organism: Pseudorhodobacter sp.; assembly: GCA_031413495.1. Lineage (GTDB taxonomy): Bacteria > Pseudomonadota > Alphaproteobacteria > Rhodobacterales > Rhodobacteraceae > JACMNW01. The sequence continues at coordinate 22,373 of JANOFE010000178.1, forward strand.
GGGGCTGTCTGCCGGATCGCCCTTCGCGGCCCTTAAGGCGGCCGCCGAGGGATTTGAGGCAGTGCTGCCCGGCCCATTGCGCGATGGCGCACGCCGGGCGCGGGCCTTGGTCACCGGCATGCCGGGTGGCGGCACGTTGTTTGAGGAATTGGGCTTTAGCTATATCGGGCCGATTGACGGGCATGATATGCCGCAGCTTTTGGCCACCCTGCGCGCGGCACGGGCACGCGCGACCGGGCCGGTACTGATCCACGCGGTCACGGTGAAGGGCAAGGGCTTTGCGCCCGCCGAAAGTGCCGCCGACAAGTATCACGGGGTGGCCAAGTTTGATGTGGCCACCGGGGTGCAGGCGAAATCAAAATCCAATGCGCCCGCCTATACGAACGTATTTGGCAACACCCTGACCGATGAGGCCGCGCGCGACCCGCGCATCGTGGCGATTACGGCGGCGATGCCATCCGGCACCGGCCTTGACATCATGGCCGCGCGCTTTCCGGGCCGGGTGTTTGATGTGGGGATTGCGGAGCAGCATGGTGTGACCTTTGCGGCAGGCTTGGCCGCGTCTGGCATGCGGCCGTTTTGCGCGATTTATTCGACCTTTCTGCAACGGGGCTATGATCAGATCGTGCATGACGTGGCCTTGCAGGGCTTGCCCGTGCGCTTTGCCATCGACCGGGCGGGGTTGGTGGGCCAGGACGGGGCCACGCATGCCGGTGCGTTTGATGTGGGGTTTCTGGCCAACCTGCCGGGCTTTACGGTGATGGCGGCAGGCGATGAGGCGGAGTTGATGCATATGGTGGCCACCGCCGTGGTGCATGACGACGGGCCGATTGCGTTTCGCTATCCGCGCGGCGAAGGTGCAGGGGTTGAATTGCCGAGCCGGGGGCAGGCGCTGCAAATTGGCCGCGGCCGGGTGATGGTGGAAGGCACCGATGTGGCGATCCTGTCGTTCGGGGCGCATCTGAACGAGGCTTTGAAGGCCGCCGAACTGCTGGGGGCGGCGGGGGTCAGCGTGACGGTGGCGGATGCGCGGTTTGCCAAGCCGCTGGATACCGGGTTGATTGATCAGCTGTGCCGCCATCACGCGGCGTTGATCACGCTGGAGCAGGGGGCGACGGGTGGGTTTGGCGCGCAGGTGCTGCATTATCTGGCAAACTCGGGGGGGTTGGATCATGGCATCGCGCTGCGCACCATGACATTGCCAGACCGCTTTATTGATCAGGCAAGCCCGGCTGCGATGAATGCCGAGGCCGGGTTGCTTGCGGCGGATATCGTGCGGGTGGTCGCGGGGGCCTATAAGCCGAGACGCCAGCGCCAGCCCGCTCAGGGGGTAAAACCCCGGTTGGTTTGAGGCGATTTCCTGCGAGGATGGGGGTACAAGCCCCTTGCGAACGCTCAGCTATCAGGCCGCATCGCCCGTTGCCGATGGCTGCGATCTGTGCCACATAAGCGCTGACTTCCATTGGCTGATGAGTATCGCATGACGGATTTTTCCAATCGCCGCACGATGATGGTCGACACACAAGTGCGGCCATCTGATGTGACCAAGTTTCCGATCATCGAGGCGATGCTGACGATCCCGCGCGAGGCCTATGTGCCGGCGGCGGCGCGCGAGGCCGCCTATATGGGAGAGAATTTGACCATTGGCGCGGGCCGCGTGATGCTGGAGCCCAGAACGCTGGCAAAGATGCTGGATGCGCTGGATATTCAGCCCACGGATGTGGTGTTGGATGTGGGATGTGGTTTGGGGTATTCCAGTGCTGTGATGGCACGGTTCGCCGATGCCGTGGTGGCAGTGGAAAGTGACGCGGACCTCGCGGCCGAGGCGGAGCGTATTATGGTGGCCCAGGGGGTCGATAATGCCGCCGTGATCTGCGGGCCCTTGGCGGCGGGTGCGGCCAAGCACGGGCCCTATGATGTGGTTACTGTGCAAGGCGGCGTCGAGACGGTGCCTGCGGCGTTGTTGGATCAGATCAAGGATGGCGGGCGGATTGCCTGCATCTTTATGGAAGGCGCATTGGGTGTGGTGCGCATCGGCCATAAGCGGAATGGCACGGTTGGCTGGCGGTATTCCTTCAACGCTGGTGCGCCGGTGCTGCAAGGCTTTGCAGCAACCCGTATTTTTGCCCTTTGAAACCTGGCCCCGCACCCCTATCTGGTGCAAAGGGCGTTACTATTTAGCGGAGCCGACACCATGATGCGGACGATTTTTTGCGGTCTAGTGGCAGTGTTGATGGTAGTGGCCCCAATGGCGCGGGCGGAAACGCTGGCGGATGCGCTGATCGCGGCGTATCGCAATTCCAACCTGCTGGATCAAAACCGCGCTGTGCTGCGGGCGGCGGATGAGGATGTGGCAATTGCCGTGTCCGATTTGCGCCCGGTCATCGCCTTTGCGGCGCAAGCAGGCTATGCCCGGTCAGAATTTTTGAACCCGGTCGGCGGGCGTGCGGTGTCTGAAGGTTTGAATTCCAGCATCAGCCTGACGGCGGATTTTACCCTGCTTGATTTTGGTCGTAACGCGGTTGCGGTTGAGGTGGCAAAAGAAAGCGTGCTTGCCACACGCGAGGCGCTGGTTGCGGTGGAACAGGGGGTGCTGCTGTCAGCGGTGCAGGCCTATGTCGATGTGCGCTTGGCACAGGAAATAGTCGGGTTGCGGCAAAGCAATTTCCGGCTGATCACCCAAGAGTTGCGCGCGGCGGGCGACCGGTTTGAAGTGGGCGAGATCACCCGCACCGATGTGGCGATTGCCGAGGCGCGTCTGGCGTCATCGCGCGCGTCACTGGCGGCGGCGGAAGGCGATCTGATGGTGGCGCGGGAAAGCTATAAGGCGGCAACCGGGGCCTATCCGGGGCGGTTGGCGGGATTGCCTGCGACGCCGAAAACCGCGCGGTCGTTGAATGATGCGCAAGCCGTGGCACAGCGCACGCATCCGGCGATTAGGCAGGCACAGCGGGAGGTGACCATTGCAGACCTGAATGTGGCGCGCGGCAAGGCGGGGATGAAGCCCAGCCTGACCGCGCGGGCGACACTTTCGGTGGATGGTGACGGGTTAGACAATCAGAGCCTTGGCCTGAATCTGAACCAGACCCTTTATGCGGGAGGCAAGTTGTCGGCGCTTTACCGCAAAGCCTTGGCCGGGCGGGACGCATCGCGCGCGGGCCTGCACCAGACATCGGTGCAGGTGGCGCAGAATGTGGGCAATGCCTGGGCCAACCTTGCGGTGACGGCGGCCAGCATTGATGCCAGCAGCCGCCAGATCATGGCCGCGCAAACCGCCTTCGATGGCGTGCGCGAAGAAGCGACACTGGGGGCACGCACAACGCTTGATGTGCTGGACGCCGAACAGGAACTGCTCGACGCCCGCGCGTCACGGCTGGAGGCCGAAGCCGGGCGTTATGTGGGGGTTTATGTGCTGTTGTCATCGATGGGCCTGCTGACGGCGGATCATTTGCGGCTTGGCATCCCGACCTATGACCCGGCTGCCTATTACAACGCGGTTAAAACCGCCCCTGCGACATCGGCACAGGGCCGCAAGTTGGATAAAATCCTAGAGAAAATCGGCAATTGATTGTTGCTTGGCTGGAAACCGCCGACGCACATTAAGGGTCTGGAAACGAATCCTCGTCAAGTTCTTGTGTAGGGACCGGGCGTCCAGTACACTTGCACCAAGAAAAATGATCGAGCGATTTATGTCAGAAGCAATGACCGCAGTTGAGATTGAGGATGTTCTATCCTCTATTCGCCGTTTGGTGTCAGAAGACCTGCGACCAACCCATAAATTGGTGACGGCGGCACTGCAAGCAGGGGCTGCGAAGCTTATTCTGACGCCCGCTTTGCGTGTGGTGTCGAATGATCGGACCGAATTTGTGCAGGTCGCAGATGATCTGGATGAACCGGGTGATTTGCAGTCTTTGTTGCAAAAGATCGACGTGCCGGATGGCGCAGACCCTGTTGAGATTGTGCCGATGTTTGGGTCGGTCAGGCTGCAGGAAATGGCAGATGTTCGGACCGACGATGTGATCGGCGAAGATGTTGGCGCAGCCGCGGATGCCAATTTTCTTGCAACGGCAATGTCACGGATAAACGGCTTGTCTGCGGCAAACATGCCGCTGTCGGCACCAGCAGAGTCAATCGAAGCGGTTGTGGCTGCGGTTGGGGCGGCGGTTGGACCTGACGAATGGGAAGTTGACGGCGGCGACCCTGCACCGCAGGCCAAGGCGTGGGCAGATACGGTTTGGAACAGTGCTGATGCGCCCGACGCGCGGGCAAAGCGTGACACGGACCTGACACCGTTGGTTTTGTCTGACACCGTTGGTTTGGCACCGGAAAGTGCGGCAGCTTTCGATCAGGATGATCAGGTTGATTTTGGCGCGGTGGCTGAACCTGTCGCACAAGACCTGCAAGCCCCGGATTTTGACATGGACGGTGGGCTTGCCGATGATGTGATGGGGCAAGATAAGATTGTCTTTCATGATGAAACTGCTGCGCAACCACTGCCGCAGGCGACCGAGCAAGTTTCCGCTGAGGTGCCGCTGCAAGAGGAAAAACTTGCGCAGGATGACCTTGCCGACGCTGATGACGGTGCGGGTTTTCTAAATGAAGATCTGTTGCGCGATATCGTGCGCGACATGATTCAAGCGGAACTGCAGGGCACTTTGGGCGAGCGCATCACCCGCAATGTGCGCAAACTTGTGCGGGCAGAGATCAACCGCGCGCTTGCCTCGCGCGATTATGAGTGACCTCGCAGGCTAAAAACCCCCTAGGTGAGTTTGACTGTGGCACGCCGCGTCGGCGGCTATGCGCAGATTTCCAGAGTGTCATTTTTGGTCGCTTAAGGTGTGCGGCGAGATGCCTTATTTCAACAAAAAACGCGCCCGTCAGGCGCGTTTTTTGGTGTCAGCATAGGTGCAGATCAGGCCGCTTCGGCCTGATCCAATTCCAACGCATGGCGGCGTTCGCTTTCTTCGCGCGACAGCGCAACTGACGTGCGTATGCCCTTGGTAACAAAGCTCATAAGGCCTTTTACCACACGCTCATTCGGGTCAATCCCCGCGCAAGACAGCACTTCACGACCATCACGCGACCGGGCCCAACGGGCGATCTGTTCTGGCCCATTGCCATATTTTTTGTCATCCGCAATGGCATCATCCAAAGCAGCCAAAACCACCGCCGCAAAAAGCTTGCGTGCGCGCTGGCCCTGTTCGAAGTTGAAAGCGGTGCTATCAACGAAATCCAACATCTCGTCGTCCTTTATTCTTGCTCTTGTAGTTTCTGACGTCGAACGACTATGACGATTTTGAGACGATTCGGTATTTCGCGTTTGGAATGACTGCCATGCGCGGGGTGCATGGCTTCAACCGTCTGCTACTGTATCTAGTCGCCTTGTCAGAGTCGCTTTCCCCATATATAGCGATCCGCAATCACCAATCAAGCTTTTGTCAAGGTTTTGCCGCAATGCCCAAGATCAATGGAAATGAAATTCGCCCCGGTTACATTCTGGAGCATGACGGCGGCCTTTGGGCAGCGGTCAAGGCAAACCATGTGAAGCCGGGCAAGGGCGGGGCCTTTGCGCAGGTGGAACTGAAGAACCTGCGTGATGGACGCAAGTTGAATGAACGCTTCCGGTCAGAAGACAAAGTGGAGCGTGTGACGCTGGAAAACAAGGATCAGACGTTTCTGTATGAAACGGATGGGCGGCTGGTGTTCATGGATTCGGAAACCTATGAGCAAACCGAAATTGATGCCGAATTGCTGGGTGACCGCCGACCGTTTCTGCAAGATGGCATGATGGCGACCGTTGAATATTATGGTGACGAGGCGTTGAATGTTTCGCTGCCGCAGAAGGTGCGCTGTCAGGTGGTGGATACGGAGCCTGTGCAAAAGGGCCAGACAGCGGCCAACAGCTTTAAGCCCGCGATTTTAGACAATGGCGTGCGGATCATGATCCCGCCCTTCATTGGGCCGGAAGAATACATCATCGTTCATACCGAATTGATGGAATATTCAGAGCGGGCCTGAACGTTGGGGCCGGAATTTTCGAAAATTCCGGTCTAGATTTTTCGAAAAATCTAGCTGCGGCAGACAGGACCGTCTTTCTCATTCTGCGAAGATTTGGGCGCTCGCGGCGGTCAGGCGGCCATCAAGCCGGTCAAAGCGCAGAAAGGCCAGTGCGTGGCCGCCGGACTGGGTGAACAGCGTGCCGCTGGGCTTGTCGCCCGACAGGATTGTGGTGCCAACCGGTGCCGTGCCTTTTATCGCCACCCTGACCAGACCTTTGCGCAAATCGGTCTTGTGTTTCATCCGGGCGGTGACTTCTTGCCCCACATAACAGCCTTTGCGGAAATCGACGCCGTGCAGGCGTTCAAATCCTGTTTCCAGCAGATAACTGTCATCGGGGATCAGTTCGATCCCGGTTTCGGGGATACAGTGGGTGACGCGAATATCGTCCCAGTCAATGGTGGCTGGCACCCCTGCAACGCCGTAAGAGCGCCAGCCCAAAGCCGGATGGCGCGGATCGGCGAAAGCGGCCTCTGGCACCGGGCCAAGGCCGCGCGTCACCGGCATATCAGTGGGCGTTATCTGGACGTCTGCGCGCAGCCGGTACATCATCAGGCGGCGCAGAGTTTGATCCGCGATGCTGGATTTGATGTCAATCAACACCGCATCAGGTGTTTTGACGACAAAGAAGTCGGCCAGATATTTGCCTTGCGCAGTCAGCAACCCGGCCCAGACAATGCCGGGGGCCCGATCAAGCGGCAGCAGATCATTGCTGACCAGGCCTTGCAGAAAACCAAGTGCGTCTTTGCCCGAAAGGCGCAGAATTGTGCGGTCGGATGCGATTTCGCCGGTCATGTCGGCTGGCCTTCAGAGGCGTCGGTTTCCTTGAATTGAAGCCGGTAAAGTTGGGCATAAAGGCCGCCATTGGCAACAAGGTCATCATGGCGTCCCTGTTCGACGACAACGCCCTTATCCATCACGATGATCTTATCCGCCTCGCGGACGGTCGACAGGCGATGCGCAATCACAAGGGTGGTGCGGCCTGCGCGCAGGCGGTTCAGCGCCTCGGCAACAAGGGCTTCGGATTTGGCATCGAGCGCGGATGTCGCTTCATCAAGAAGCAGCACCGGCGCATCGCGGAGCAGCGCACGGGCAATGGCGATGCGTTGGCGTTGTCCACCTGACAGGGCCGATCCGCGGGGGCCTGCCGGGCTATCCAACCCGGCGGGCAGGTTTGCGGCAAAGGTGGTGACATGGGCTGCGTCAAGGGCCGTTTGCAAGGCGTCGGTAGCGAGATCTTGTTGGCCGAGCAGCACGTTTTCACGCAACGATTCGTCAAACAGCGCGGTATCTTGTGAAACAGAGGCAAAAATGGCCCGAAGATGCGCCAGATCAAAGGTGGCGGCATCCAGATCGCCAATCAGAATGCGGCCTTTGGCAGGTTCCAGAAGGCCCGTCAAAAGCTGGAACACTGTTGTTTTTCCGGCCCCCGACGGCCCGACCAGGGCGGTGATTTTACCGGCGTTGGCGGTGAAGCTGAGACCCTGCAAAATCGGGCTTGGCCCATAGGCGAACTGGACATTTTCAAATGTGATCGCGGGTGCACCGGGCAGGGCCGGGTGGGCCACCGCGGCACGGCGCGGGGTGGGTTTGCTGTCAAACAGCCAATAAATGCGCTCAAGGCTGGCGGCGGCAGTTTGCCAAAGGCCCGACAGGTCGCCAAGTCTGCGGATGGGTTGAAATGTCAGGGCCATGGCAGTGAAGAAGGACATGAATTCGCCCACAGTGCGGGTGCCGTCGGCGACTTCGCGCCCGCCCAGCATCAGCACCGCGAAAAAGCCGATGCCTGTCACAATGTCGATCAGGGCGGGCATCGTCGCGCGGCCCGCGGATGCACGCACTTCGACGCGCCGGAGTTGGGATATGATTTGCTGAAACCGACCGGTCTGATAGGTTTCCATGGCATTCAGTTTTATCGCTTGGATGCCGTGAAAAATCTCGTCCAGTCTGGTGGCCCGTTGGCCCGCCTGCACGCGCGACAGATCTGCCAGCCGGCGGATAAAGCGCTGAACCACCATGGCGGGCAGGATCAGCAAGGGCGCACCGACCAAGGCCGCGAGGGTCCATTGCACATCGATCGAAAGCGTCACGGCAAGCAGCGATATAAGGGCAACAAGATCGCGCCCGACGCCCATCAAAAGTGTGCTCCAGATGCCTTGCACAGCGCCGGTATCGCCCTGCACCCGTTCAATCAGGGCGCCCGGCGGGTTGTTTTGAAAAAAGGAGCCGTCAAGCGTCAGGATGTGGCGCAAAAGATCAACCTGCATGGCCATGGAAATGCGCAGCGTGATCGAGGCCATCAGCGTTTTCGACACAATGGATGTCACCGCGCGAAGCAGGAACAGCGACAAGATTGCGAGGCCCACGGCAAAAAGTGCGCCCTGCCCGGAATCGCCGGAAAACACCTTATCAAAAAGGGGTTGCAGCATGTAGCTGAGTACACCAAGCGTGCTGCCATCAATGATCAGAATGATGAAGCAAACCACCATAAGCGGCAAATGTTTGCGCAAGTATCCACGCCAGAGACGCAGAAACAAGCCACGGGATTTGAGACTTGCGTCTTGATCTGGGGGAGACGACACGCGCTTGGTTTGCCTTTTGATCAGGAACGACAGGGCTTTCAGGGCACTGGTTTGTACGCAAGGTGATTTAGCCCGAAAGCAGGTAAGAGGCAAGGCGAGGGGCAGCGGCAGTGCCGGTCTTGTATCGGGGCTTTTGGCGTCCATTGACGAAGCTGGGCAGTCCGCATAGCCATGTCTGACAATTTTGGAGCAGCGACATGACCCTTGCCTACGGCCGACCCTATCTTGCCATTCCCGGACCGTCGGTCATGCCGGACAGGGTGCTGAGCGCTATGCATCGTGCGTCGCCCAACATTTATGCCGGGGAGATTCATGATCTTGTTGACACGCTTTGGCCCGATCTTCAGGCGGTCGCAGGCACAACCGACCATGTGGCGATATATATTGGCAATGGTCATGCTACTTGGGAAGCGGCGAATGCAAATATGTTCAGCCGGGGTGACAAAGCCCTTGTGCTTGCGACGGGAAATTTTGGCGTCAACTGGGCAAAATCGGTTAGGGCGATGGGGGTCGGGGTTGAATTGCTGGATTTTGGCAGTGCGGCGACTGTGGATCTTGGCCGGTTCGAAGCGGCGCTGCGGGCCGACCGCGACCATGCATTCCGCGCTGTTCTGCTGACGCATGTCGATACGGCAAGCACCATCAAGAACGATATCGCGGCCCTGCGCCGTGTGCTGGATTTGGTCGGGCATCCTGCCTTGTTGGCGGTGGATTGCATAGCATCCTTGGGATGCGATGAGTACCGAATGGACGAATGGGGCGTCGATGTTACCGTTGCGGCAAGCCAGAAAGGGTTGATGACACCGCCCGGCCTTGGGTTTGTCTGGTTTTCGGAAAAGGCCAAGGCGGCCTGCACGGCGTCTGATTTGCGTACGCCCTATTGGGATTGGACGCCGCGGGCGCAAAAGGGCGAATTCTGGCAGTATTTTGACGGCACCGCACCGACGCATCATCTGTACGGGCTGCGCGCGGCGCTTGATATGATCAAGGAGGAGGGCCTTTCAAACGTTTGGGCCCGGCATACGGTTTTGGCCCGCACGGTTTGGGCCGCGTTTGACGCATGGGGGGTGGGCAATCCTGCCATTGGACTGAACGTGGCCGATCCTGTGCTGCGTGGGCATTCGGTGACGGCGGCGCGTCTGGGGGCACCGCATGCGACACGGTTGCGAAGCTGGACCGAGCATCAGGCTGGCGTGACGCTGGGCATCGGGTTGGGCATGGCAGAGCCGGATGATCCGGCCTATCACGGCTTTTTGCGGGTGGCGCATATGGGCCATGTCAACGCACATATGACACTGGGTGCATTGGCGGTGATGGAGGCGGGCATGATCGCTTTGGGCATTGCACATGGATCGGGGGCGCTGGCTGCAGCCGCGAAAGTAGTCGGGGACGCGGGCAAATGACGCTGACAGTTCGGGCCGTGGCGGCAGGTGACCGCGCAGACTGGGACCGGCTTTATCAAGGCTACGCTGAATTTTACAAAGTCACGCAGACGGCCGAGATGCGGTCAACGGTCTGGGGATGGCTGCATGATCCGGCCTGCGAGGTGGAAGGACTGGTGGCGGTTGACGGTGACGGACGCCTGATTGGGATCGCGCATTTCCGGGCTTACCTGCGTCCGCTGTCTGCAAGTGTGGGCGGGTTTCTGGATGATCTGTTTGTGGATCCGACAGCGCGCGGATCGGGTGCTGCACAGGCGCTGATTGATTCGGTGGCCGAGGTGGGCCGAAACCGCGGTTGGACGGTGATCCGCTGGATCACCGCCGCCGACAATGCCCGGGCGCGTGCCGTTTATGACCGGATGGCTGTTGCCACACCTTGGGTGACCTACGACATCAAGCTGTGATCAGCCGCCATTTTTGGCCAGCCATTCGGTGAGCCACAAAATCTCGGCCTCCTGCGCGGCGATGACGGCTTCGGCAAATTTACGTACATCGGGATCGGTGCCATACTGCAGCACGATGCGCGCATTATCGACAGCGCCCTGATGATGCGGGATCATACCGCGCACAAAATCAGCGTCCGCGTTGCCGGAATAAGGGATCGCCATAGTGGACATCATCGCCTCCATCGCACCTTGATAGGCAAGGGTGGCGGGGGTTTCGGTGCCTGTCGTCTTGTGGGCGGAATGATCCGTGGTCTGCGCCACCAGGGGCAGGCCAAGGCCAACGGACAAAGCCGCAATAAGCGACCAGCGGATGGCTGCCGTTTGCGAAGGCAGATGGGACATGGTGTTTCCTTTGGATAAACGCGTCGGGCGAGATGGATCAGGTTGCAGCAGAATTGACAACTCACATCACTGTGCACAGCCTATGGTGAACATCAGTCGGGGGCGGGTGATATCCGCTTGTGCGCTGCTGCACCGACTATAAACGTAATGCAGCCTTTTCTGCGCCCGATTTTACAGCTAGGTCTTAGATCAGATTTAGAAAGCGTGATCCTTGACGATGCCCCGTGCACCATCGCGCCGACCAGTCGTCGGCATTATAGGCAATACCAGTCTCATGGGTGAGAATTATGTCGTGCATGCAAGTGGCACGATGAATGCCGAGGCTGTGGCAGATGTTTGCGGGTGCATTCCGTTGATCATTCCGTCGGACCCGCGATTTGTGTCGGTGCCAGAGCTGCTTGATTTGTGCGATGGGTTCTTGCTGACCGGCGGGCGACCCAATGTGCACCCGTCGGAATATGGCGAGGATGAAACACCCGGACACGGTGCCTTTGACCGCAACCGCGATGCGATTACCCTGCCATTGGTGCGGGCTTGCACCGACCGGGGCCAGCCGTTCCTTGGCATATGCCGCGGTTTTCAAGAGGTGAATGTCGCGATGGGGGGCACGCTGTACCCCGAAATTCGCGACCTGCCGGGGCGGATGAACCACCGGATGCCGCCTGACGGCACGCTAGAGGAAAAGTTTGCTTTGCGCCACGCGGTGCGGTTCACCGAGGGCGGTGTGTTTCATCAACTGATGGGCGCGCCTGAGGTGATGACGAATACTTTGCACGGGCAAGGCATTGCGCGGGCCGGTGAGCGGATTGTGGTGGACGGTCAAGCGCCCGATGGAACCCCGGAGGCCATCTATATTGCCGGCGCGCCGGGGTTTACACTGTCCGTGCAATGGCATCCGGAATGGAACGCTGCGGGTGACCCGGTCTCGCGGCCATTGTTTGCAGCATTTGGTGCTGCGGTGACGGCATGGGCCGGGCGGGATAAGGCCTTTCAGCCGGTGTGACGCGTGGCGTTATCAACCGACTTCGCCGCACTTAAAAAACTGCATGAAACTGGGGATGGAAATGTCAGGCTGGGCGACGGTTCGTGCGGAAATTCCGGGTATTCTGGGGCTGTCGATCCCGATTGTCGTGGGGCTTGGCGCATCAACCTTGCTGGGGGTGACCGACAGTCTGATGCTGGCCCCGCTGGGGCCGGTGCCGCTTGCCGCTGTCGGGTTGACGATGGCGGTGGCGATCATCTTTTATGCGGCGATTTATGGCATGTTGCAGGCACTGTCGGTGCGAATCGGGGCGGCTTACGGTGCGCGTCAGTCGCGTCAGATACCCTATATCCTGCGCAACGGTTTGGCGTTAGGCGCGCTGGTCGGTGTTGGTGGGGCGATGGTGATGGGGCTTTTCTGGTTTGCCCTGCCAATGCTGGGCCAGCCTGCCGATGTGCTGGCGGCGATGCCGGGATACTGGATCGCCACCTGCCTTTTGATGATCCCGTTTTCGGTGCTGATCGTGTTCAAATCCGCGTTCGAGGCGGTGGGTAAGCCCTGGCTTGGCACCGCGTTTTCATTTGTCGCGGTGGCGGTGAATATTCCCTTGAACTACGCGCTGATCTGGGGTCTGGGGCCGCTGCCTGCGCTGGGTTTAACGGGGGCGGGACTTGCGTCGCTTACGGCGGAAACGGCGGCTTTGGCCGTGGCGTGGCTTTGGTGGGCGCGGGCGCGCAGTATGGCACGGTTGCGGCTGCGCAGGCCGATTGCGCGGGTGGAAATGCTGGCCACCGCGCGGGAAGGCGCGCCGCTTGGGGCGCTGTACGTCGCGGAAACCGGGGCGATGGCGGTGGCGACGGTGATGATTGGCACCTTTGGCACGATGGCACTGGCGGGCAATCAGGTGGCAATGTCGGTGGGTGGGTTGCTGTATATGGTGCCGCTTGGCATCGCAGGTGCGGTGTCAATCCGGGTGGCGCAGGCAACCGGGGCGGGGCTGGGAAGCGCGCTGCGCCCGATTGCCTTTGCCGGGCTGGCGTTGGCGCTGTGCTGGTTAACGGGGACAGCGCTGCTGCTGGCGATCGCCGGAAATGCGATTGCCCGCCTGATCACCGACGAGGCCGAGGTGGTGGCTGTGGCCACGGTGATTTTTCTGGTCTTTGCTACCATGCAAATCGCCGATGGGGTGCAATCAACCATGTTGGGCGCGCTGCGCGGCATGTCGGATACCGGCTGGCCCGCCTTGGTGTCGATCATCGCCTATTGGGGGATAGCCCTGCCGGTGGGATGGGTGTTGTCGGGATGGATTGGCCCGGCAGGCGTCTGGGCAGGGTTCTTTGTGGCATTGGTTGGGGCAGGCATTGCATTGCTGGTGCGGTTTCGGGCCAAAACGGCTTGAGAGGCGATCCGTAATCGTCATAGTGGCGCAAACGCGCAAGAAAGCAGGGCGGAATGAAACGATCACGCATCAATGACATCATGGCAGCGGCGGATGAGATGATTCGCCAGTATGGCTTTGTGTTGCCGCCCTTTGCCTATTGGAGCCCGGACCAGTTCAAGGCGCGCACCGATGCGGCCCGCATTGTTGACAGCCGGATGGGGTGGGACATTACGGATTACGGGCAGGGGCGATATGATGCGTTGGGCTTGTTTCTGTTCACCCTGCGCAATGGGCAGCTGGCCGATCTGCAACGCGGTGGCGGCATGTGTTATGCGGAAAAACTGCTGATCTCGAAACAGGATCAGTTGTCGCCAATGCACACCCATGTGATCAAGGCCGAGGATATTATCAACCGCGGTGGGGCCACGTTGGTGGTGCAATTGTATGGGTCGGATGATGCCGGGGCGTTCGCCTATGACCGGGGCGGGCGGGTGATCTGCGACGGCATCGCGCGCAGCTATGGCCCCGGGGACAAGCTGCAGTTGGCACCGGGGGAAAGTGTCACCCTGATGCCCGGCGATTGGCATGCCTTCTGGGGCGAGGGCGGTGACGTTTTGATCGGCGAAGTATCAACCGTCAATGATGATGTGACCGACAATATCTTTCGCGAACCGATTGGCCGCTTTGCGCAGATAGAGGAAGACGTTGCCCCGACCCATCTGCTGGTCAGTGATTATGAGCGTTGGTTGGGGTGAACGCCAGTTTGCCAAGGCAACTTGGCAAAGGCAATGTGGGTACTTTGGCCCGATGGCACTGATTTTGTTTTTGCCCGATTTTACACGCGTCAAATCGAGCCGCGCCTGACGGCCGGAGGCAGGCGCGTTTCACGCAGCTAACAGTCAGTCGCGACCCGATTTTCGAACATTTGTTTGCGGCCCGACCTTCCTTGTCCAACAGCCCTTGGCTTTATGGACAGCGGCCCAAAAAACGCGGCCCCGCAGCGTTTTCAGTTTGGGCCGGGGCAAAGCGTTAGTCGCGCGCCTTATTCGGTAGAAGGCACGCCTTATGGCGCTGGTTTTGGGCAGACACCCGCCACCAGCGGCACGGCGCAAACCGGGGTCGTTGCTGCTGGGGCCGCAACCGGGGCTGGCACCACTGCCGGGGTTGCGGCGATCAGGGCGGCATCCAGCGGCGGGGCGGTTGGCAGCGCGGGCATGACGGGTTCTGCCGCCGTGACCACGACGACCGGCTTTTTCGCCTTTGGTGCCGGTGGCGGCAATTTCAGGCCCGAGGGCATCGAGCCATCGGCGTTCAGCACGATGACTTTGGCCCCGGCAGGCACGCGCGAGAACAGATCAATCACATCCTGGTTGATCATCCGGATACAGCCTGATGAGGCGTTGGACCCGATGGATTGCCATTCCGGCGTGCCATGGATGCGGTAGCCGTAATCGACACCATTCGAGGTCAGGTACAGCGCGCGCGCGCCAAGCGGGTTGGTCGGGCCGCCGGGTTGGCCCTTTTCCCATTTGATCAGTTCAGGTTTGCGGGCGATCATTTCTTCTGGCGGCGTCCATGTCGGCCATTGTTTGCGCTCGGTTACATTGGCCACGCCTGACCATTCGAACCCGGCTTTGCCGACCGCAATGCCGTAGCGGATCGCTTTGTTCTTGCCGGTGATGAAATGCAAATAGCGCGCACCGGGGTTGATGATGATGGTTCCCGGCGCTTCATCCGTCTGAAAGGCGACGGATTGGCGGCGATACTGGGGGGGCAGCTTTTCAAGCGGAATGGCGGGAATGCTGAAAGCACCATCTTTGCGCGCCACATAGGCCGCGTCATCGGTTTTGCCAACCGGGGGTGTGGCAAGGCCCGCACCAATGGCTGAGGGGTCCGGCACGCAAGCCGCAAGACCGCTGCAAACTGCCAGTGCCAAAAGTGCTTTTAACCCACGCCGTATCATTGAGTGATCCTGTTGCCAGCAAAACCGGGCGAAAATGCCCGCAATCGACGATCTTTTGCGCAAATTCCGGGCATTTGCGCAAGAGGTGAAACGAACAAACCGGTTCAAAGTGTGGTGCGCAGGTGCCAAAGTTCCGGGAAAAGCTCTATTTCCAGCATCCGGCGCAAATATGCGACGCCTGACGTGCCGCCGGTGCCGCGCTTGAAGCCGATCACCCGTTCCACGGTGGTGACATGGTTAAAACGCCAGCGGCGGAAGTAATCTTCAAAATCCACCAGTTTTTCGGCCAGCTCATAGGCTTCCCAATGCGCCTGCGGATCCCGGTAGACACCTTCCCACGCGAGGCGCACGCCGTCATGGGCCTGCCAGGGTTGGGAAATATCGCGCGACAAGACGTCGGTGGGCACCGGGTAGCCCTGGCGGGCCAGATAGCGCAGCGCCTCATCATACAAAGACGGGCGGGCCAGTTCGGCCTGCAGTTTTTCCATCAGATCCGGGCGGTGGGCATGCGGGCGCAGCATGGCCGCATTGCGGTTGCCGACCGCGAATTCGATCAGCCGGTATTGCCAGGATTGAAAGCCGGAGGATTGGCCCAGATCATCGCGAAACCTTGTGTAATCGGCGGGCGTCATGGTGCGGAGCACGTCCCAGGCATTGTTCAATTGTTCAAATATACGGGCAATTCGGGCCAACATCTTGAACGCCTCGCGCACCCGGTCTGCCGCGATGGCGCGGCGGGCGGCATCGAGTTCGTGCAGCGCAAGCCGCATCCAAAGTTCCGAGGTCTGGTGCTGTATGATGAACAGCATTTCGTCATGCGCGCCGGTCAGCAGGTGTTGGGCCGTCAGAATAGCGTCGGTGTGCAGATAATCGCTGTAAGACATGCGGCCGTCGAAGGACATTTCCGCGCCGTCGTCTGAGGGGTTGTAGGGGCAGGTGGTCACCTTGTTCTCCTGTTGATGGGGGGATCAGGAAACCGGCTGCACCTGCCAGTTTAGCACAGACAGTATGCCAATGCGCCGCCACTGGGTCACCCACCCGGCGGGACGGCACAAGGGCGGCAGGGCAACGCCGGCGTCGCGCAAAAGCAACAGCGGGCGGTCAATCCGCAGCATAAGCGTCGATCTCGACCAGCCAAGCGGGATTGGCGAGCCCGGCCACCACAAGAAGGGTCGCGGCAGGGGCAGTGGCATCACCGACCCATGCGTCACGCCGGGCACGGTAGGTGGCAATTGCTTCGGGCGAGGCACTGGTCAGGTAGACGACCAGTTTCATCACATTCGCCTTGGTCATCCCTGCACCTGCCAGTCCCGCCGCAACATTGGCGAATGCGGCATCCAACTGCGCCGCTAGTCCGTCGGCAACGCGGCCATCGGCATGCGCGCCGACCTGACCGGACAGGTGAAGGTGTCGGTTTGCACCAGTCACCAGCGCCGCATGGCTAAAGCGTGACGATGGCGGCGCAATGCCGGGTGGGTTCCAACGGCGAATCGTGGTCATGTCATGTCACCTTTGCGCGGGTTTTATAGGCAGGTATGTCCCACAACGATTTGGCCATCACTTCGCCCAGAGTGGCAATGGCGGCGTCAACATCGGCGATACTGATGTAAAGTGGAGTGAAACCAAAGCGCAGGATGTCGGGGCTGCGGAAATCACCGATGACGCCGCGTGCGATCAGGGCTTGCATGATGGCATAGCCGTTGGGGTTGCGAAACGACACCTGGCTGCCGCGCTGTGCAGGATCGCGCGGGGTGGCGAGGGTCAGCGTGGGGCAGGTGGCCTCGACCGCTTTGATGAAGTGATCGGTGAGGGCGAGCGATTGGGTGCGCACATCGGCGATATCCGCATGATCCCAGATATCAAGGGCGGCGTCCAAGGCGGCCAGCTGCAGCACAGGCGGAGTGCCCACGCGCATCCGTTCAATGCCAGCGCCGGGGCGATAAGACGCATCGAAGGCAAAAGGGGCCTCGTGGCCAAGCCACCCCGACAGGGCCGGGCGGGCAGTATCGGCGTGGCGCGGGGCGACGTAGATGAAGGCGGGGCCGCCGGGGCCGGAGTTGAGGTATTTGTAGGTGCAGCCGACTGCGAAATCCACATCGCAGGTCGCCAGATGCACGGGAAATGCACCGGCAGAATGGGCCAGATCCCACACTGTCAACGCACCATTGGCATGGGCGCGTGCCGTGAGTGCTGCCATATCATGTTTGCGTCCGGTGCGGTAATCAACCTCGGTAATCAGGGTCACGGCGATTGTGTCATCAATGGCGTCCGACAGGTTTTCGGGGGCCACGGTTTTCAAACTGTAGCCCTGACCAAGGGTGCGGCACAGCCCTTCGGCCATATACAAATCCGACGGGAAATTGCCGGTATCGGACAGGATCACGCGGCGGGTGGGGTTCATTTCGAGGGCAGAGGCGAGGGCTTGATAGACCTTGATCGACAGGGTGTCGCCCATCACCACTGACCCGGCTTCTGCGCCGATCAGCTTGGCGATACGGTCGCCCGTGCGCGAGGGTTGGTCCATCCAGCCAGCCTTGTTCCAGCCGGTGATCAGCAATTTGCCCCATTCGGCGGTGACGGTGTGGGCCACACGCGCGGCGGCTGTGCCTGGCAGTGGACCGAGTGAATTGCCATCAAGGTAAATCACGCCGTCCGGCAGATCAAACATGGCGCGGGTGGCGGCGAAATCAGTCACTATGTGGGCCTTCCTTTTTGCGGCAAGCCTGCCTGTTTTGGAAGGTGGGAGCAATAGCGGCTGGGAATTAAATTTCAAGCTTAAAATGAATTATGGCCACTGGCAGGATGATGCTTAAAAAAACATGATCCTGCTTAAAGGTCAAAGTGGTCGCGTGATTGATAAGGAAAACCGGCTTCCACTTTTCCTAATCACGCTCCAGCAGGACTTGCGTTTTGTCTGACCTGACTGGAAACTTGGCAGAGACAAGGAGACACCGATGGCGGACAGGCCGAAAACACCCCTGCAACGGATCGCGCGCCAGTGGGAAAGCCCGCCTACCTGGGCCATGGCATGTATCGGGCTGGCATGGGCGCAATCGCGGATTTTGCCGATTTGGCATGCGGGCGCGCTTGGTTTTTGGCTGGGGTCGGCGTTTATTCTGGCGGGTGTGGTTTTGATGTTGGCGTCATTGCGCCAGTTCAAACGCGCAGGCACCACTGTGATGCCGCGCGAAGAGGCGCGGGTGTTGATCACTGACGGCGTTTACCGCCTGTCGCGCAACCCGATTTATGTGGCCGATGCGCTGATCATCGCCGGTTTGGCGCTGCAGTGGGATTTGGGGACGCTGGTCTGGGTGGCGGTGTTTGTTGCGGTGATCGAACGGCGCTTTATAGCGGAAGAAGAGGCAGGCTTGCGCGCAGGTTTTGGCACGCAGTTTGACGATTGGGCAGAAAAAGTCCGCCGTTGGGTCTGAACGCGCGACTAAAATCCAATAAAATGTCGGTCAGTCCTTGCAAGCCGACAGGTTTCCTTTGAAATATTGTTGCGCGCCCCTATGACAGAGGTTGCAAACGGCACGGCTGCGAATGGGCGGCGACAAGGCGGGGGAAGACACAGTGAAAATCGGTGCAGCCAAAGAGATTTTTGAGGGTGAGGCCCGTGTGGCCATGACACCGGATTCGGTGCTTCAACTGGGGAAGCTGGGCCATTCTTGTGTGATTGAGACCGGGGCAGGGGTGCGCGCCGGGTTTTCGGATGCAAGTTATACGGCGGCGGGGGCTGACGTGGTGAAAACTGCGGCGGCGCTGTTCAAGGCTGCTGATGTGGTGGTCAAGGTGCGCGGGCCTGAGGAGAAAGAGGTCAAGCTGCTGCGCGAGGGGCAGACGCTGATTTCGTTCTTCTGGCCCGCGCAGAACCCGGATTTGTTGGAGGCGGTGAAGGCGCGCGGCGCGACCGTGGTGGCAATGGATATGGTGCCGCGCATTTCCCGTGCGCAGAAGATGGATGCGCTGTCGTCGATGGCGAATATCGCGGGCTACCGCGCGGTGATCGAGGCCGGGGGTAACTTTGGCCGGTTCTTCACGGGGCAGGTGACGGCGGCGGGCAAAGTGCCGCCGGCGAAGGTTTTAATTGTTGGTGCGGGTGTTGCGGGCTTGGCCGCCATCGGCACATCGACCAGTCTTGGGGCGATGACCTATGCCTTTGATGTGCGGCCCGAAGTGGCCGAACAGATTGAATCGATGGGGGCGGAGTTTGTCTATCTGGATTTCGCGGAAGGCCAGACCGATGGTGCTGCAACCGGGGGCTATGCAGCGCCGTCGAGCCCGGAATTTCGTGAAGCGCAGCTGAAGAAATTCCGCGAACTGGCCCCGCAAATGGATATCGTGATCACCACCGCGCTGATCCCCGGACGGCCTGCGCCAAAGCTGTGGCTGGCCGATATGGTGGCCATGATGAAGCCCGGATCGGTTGTGGTTGATCTGGCGGCAGAACGCGGTGGCAACTGTGATCTGACGGTGCCGGACCAAAAGATCGTGTCAGACAATGGCGTCACGGTGGTTGGCTATACCGATTTCCCAAGCCGGATGGCAGCACAGGCATCGACGCTTTATTCCAATAATATCAGGCATATGCTAACCGATCTTACGCCAAAGAAAGACGGCGTGATCAACCATAACATGGAAGATGACGTGATCCGGGGGGCGACGGTGGCCCATGCGGGGGCGATTACCTTCCCGCCACCACCACCAAAAATTGCGGCGATCGCTGCGGCAAAGCCGAAGCCCAAGGCGGTTGAGTTGACCCCTGTGGAGCGTCGCGCAAAAGAAGTGGCGGTGTTTAAGGCACAGACCAAATCGCAGGTGGGGTTGCTGGTAGGGGCGGGGCTGTTGCTGGCGCTGATCGGGGCCTATGCGCCGGTTGAGTTCATGCAGCATTTCATCGTATTTGCGCTGGCGTGTTTCATCGGGTTTTCGGTGATCTGGAATGTCAGCCACAGCCTGCACACGCCGCTGATGTCGGTGACGAACGCGATTTCGGGAATCGTGATCCTTGGTGCGCTGCTGCAAATCGGGTCGGGCAACTGGTTGGTGGTAATCCTTGCCGCCATATCGGTGTTGATCGCATCCATCAATATCGTGGGGGGTTTTCTGGTGACACGCCGGATGCTCGCCATGTTCCAAAAGTCGTAAGGGGATAGGCCATGAGCATTGGTATCGTATCGGCAGCCTATATCGCGGCGGCAGTTTTGTTTATTCTTAGTTTGGGCGGATTGTCCGGCCAGGAAAGCGCCAAGCGCGCGGTCTGGTATGGCATTGCGGGCATGGCGTTGGCGGTGTTTGCCACCATTGTCAGCCCCGATGTGGCGAACCTGTGGGTGATCGTTCCAATGGTGGCGATTGGCGCGGTGTTGGGCACCATAGTGGCAACCCGCGTGCAGATGACCGAAATGCCGCAACTGGTGGCGGCATTGCATTCGTTTGTGGGTCTGGCGGCAGTGTTCATCGGGTTCAACGCCGATATCGAATTGAACCGCGTGCTGGCGATGGATGAGGAAACCCGCAAGGGGCTTATCGGGTTTGCTAAAAAGCTGGCGGAAAAAGACGGTGTTGAGCAGGCGATTTTGGCGGTTGAGGTGTTTCTTGGCGTGTTCATCGGGGCAGTGACCTTTACCGGGTCAATTGTCGCCTTCGGCAAATTGGCGGGCAAGGTGGACGGCAAGGCCACCAAGCTGCCGGGCGGGCATATGCTGAATGCAGGGGCTGCGCTGGGATCGCTGATCCTGTTGGTGCTGTATGTGCAAGGCGCGGGGATCTGGGCGTTGATCCTGATGACGCTGCTGGCGTTTTTCATCGGCTATCACCTGATCATGGGCATCGGCGGCGCGGATATGCCTGTGGTTGTGTCGATGCTGAACAGCTATTCCGGTTGGGCGGCGGCAGCGATTGGCTTTACCCTTGGCAATGATTTGCTGATTGTGACCGGGGCGCTGGTCGGGTCATCCGGTGCTATCCTGAGCTATATTATGTGCAAGGCGATGAACCGGTCGTTCATATCGGTGATCCTTGGCGGCTTTGGTGGCACCACTGGCCCGGCGATGGAAATCTCGGGTGAACAGATTGCCATTGATGCCGAGGGCGTTGCAGCGGCGTTGAACGATGCGGATTCGGTGATCATCATTCCGGGCTACGGCATGGCGGTGGCGCAGGCGCAGCAATCGGTATCGGAGCTGACCCGCAAGTTGCGAAGCGCGGGCAAAACGGTGCGTTTTGCCATTCATCCGGTGGCGGGGCGTCTGCCGGGGCATATGAACGTGCTGCTGGCCGAAGCGCGGGTGCCCTATGACATCGTGATGGAAATGGACGAGATCAACGAAGATTTCCCCACCACCGATGTGGCTATCGTGATCGGCAGCAATGACATCGTGAACCCGGCAGCACAGGAAGACCCCAATTCACCGATTGCGGGCATGCCGGTGTTGGAATGCTGGAAAGCCAAGCAGGTGTTCGTTAGCAAACGGGGGCAGGGCACAGGCTATTCCGGGATTGAGAACCCGCTGTTTTACAAGGAAAATACGCGGATGTTCTACGGCGATGCGAAGAAATCTCTGGATGCATTGTTGCCGATGATCGACTGAAATCTGACAATGATGCAAAGAAGCCTCGCCGTAACAGGCGGGGCTTTTTTTGGCCAAAACTATACTTTTGTCAGATACCTGTTTCACGATTTAGTGATATAGGGGCAAGCGAAGGCAAGATGTGCGATGGAGGCTGAGGTGCGGGATCAAACCCTATGGCGCTTGCTGGCGGCCACGGCGGCCATCGAGGTCATGTTTGCAATCTGGCCAACTGTCGACATTGCTGTATCGCGGTATTTTCTGCAGGCGGACGGATCATTCTGGTTATCATCCAGCATCCTTGCCGAAGATGTGCGGATGCCGATCTGGTTGGCCAGTGTTGCTTTGGCCCTTTTGTCGGGCATCATGCTGTGCGCAAGCTTGCTGCGCGGTGCTTTGGCAAAGACCTCTTGGCGGCTGTGGGCCTTTATTGCAACGACCTATGTGCTTGGGCCGGGTCTTTTGGTGAATGTTATCCTGAAGCAAAACTGGGGTCGCGCCAGACCGTCGACAATTGTAGATTTTGGCGGAGACAAGCTGTTCACCCCACCCTTTGAGATCGCCGGTCAATGCGCCCGAAACTGTTCGTTTGTATCGGGTGAAGCTGCCTCTGCTGCGGTGATGGCGATTGTGCTGGCGATCTGTTTTGGCGGCAGTATCGCAAAACAATGGCGGCCTGTTGCCTATGTCGGGCTTGGTGCGATGTTCATCTTGGCCTCCGGGCTGCGGGTGGCGACGGGGCGGCATTTTTTGTCAGACGTCATTTTTGCGGGCATGTTTATGCTGATCATCGCGCGGTTGGCCTATCGCGGCTTTGAGGTAGCAGCGCCGCAATCAAAGCGGTTACTTGCAGATATTTTGGCAGACCTGAAGGGTCCATTCGGGCCTAGCGGGCGGTTGGCAGCGGCCCCCCCCGAACCCCTGCTGCCCGGTGCCGCCATATCGGTGCAAATTTTAGAACCGCTGCAAAACCCAGTGGCTCCGTAAGGTCGATCTGCTTTGGTATCGGTGTTTTTGACACACCCTGCGGCATGTATTGCGGTTTACAATCCCGGCTCACCTCATAGATTGCTGGCAACGCAATAGTCGGATCAAACATGCCCACAATCGAAGATCACCCCTTACGTTATGCCTTGGTCAACGAGCTGCATGCGCGCCCGTTTCCTGCATTGGACGCGCCCTGCCATGCGGTTTATGTGGCAATCAAGGAACCCCTGAATGCGGCCAACCGCAGCCGTGATGCGGACCGGATTCATCTTCTTGATCTGCTCGACAGGCACGGGTCTGCCCATCCGCAACCCGAAGCCACGCATTTTTCGGGGGCGATTGGGCGGGATGATCTGAAATGGGAAAGCCATACCGAATTTGTGACCTATTCCGCCTTTGGCAAGGGCCTGTCTGATCGTGCCTTTGATCCGGCGGAAGCCGAAGTTTTCCCCGAAGACTGGTTGGCGAAAAGTCCGGGCAAACGCATGGCTTCGGTTTTGATCCGGGTCGAATTTCTGCCAAAGGATGAGGCAGAGGTTTTAGCAAAGCTGGAAGACTGGTTTGTTCCCGAAAGCCTTGCTTGCGCGCTGGTTGTTGACGGTGCGGCCATCATCGCGGGCGATTTTCGCATTGATCCGGCAGGCCATATGCGGTTTGCGGTTTTCGTGCGGCCTGGCACCGGCGCGCGCCGGATTGGCCGCATCGTGCAACGCCTGTGCGAGATTGAAACCTACCGGGCGATGTCGATGTTGGGGCTGATGCGGGCGCGGCAATTGACCGCGCGGTTGAACGCGCTGGACCCCCGGTTGTCTGCTTTGGTTTCCGGCCTTGATGCGGTGGGGGCGTCCCCCGAAGCGGCCTTGCACGATTTGTTGACCATATCGGCCGAACTGGAAAGTCTGGCTGTGCAGTTTTCGTTCCGCTTTGGGGCCACGGCGGCCTATGAGGCGATCGTGAACCAACGCATCGAAGTGTTGCGCGAAGTGCGGGTGCAGGGCCGGCAAACCTTTGGCGAATTCATGATGCGTCGGTATGACCCCGCCATGCGCACGGTGAAATCGGCCGAGGGGCGCTTGCGATCTATGGCGGAACGCGCCGAACGGGCGGCGGAATTGCTGCGCACCCGGGTTGATGTAGAGCGGTCTGCACAGAACCAGAAGCTGCTGGAAAGCATGGACGCGCGCGCCGATCAGCAGTTGCGGCTACAGCGCACGGTGGAAGGGCTGTCGACGGTGGCGATCAGCTATTACGGGGTCAACCTTGCGTCTTACCTTGTCTATCCGCTGACCGAACCGATGGGACAATCCAAAGGTCTGACTATGGCCTTGTTGACCCCGGTCGTTTTCCTTGCCGTCTGGTTGATGGTCAGGCGAATCCGAAGCGGATTGCATTAAGTTGCGGGCTGTTTGCGGCCGATGCAGTATATCAGGTTTTCCTCGCCTAGGATCATTACCAAGAAAACCTCGCCCGACAGGTCTTCGGAATGGCCCCTGGGGCCTTGCATGGTGACACCCTGTACTTTCAGTTCGTCTTTGAGGAACCCGCTCGGCACAATAAAGTAGGGCGTGTCGACGATTTCGTTGCCCAAGGGATGCAGGGTGCCATAGCTTGCGCGAGCGCCGTCCGGCGTCAGGACGGCGTAGGTGGTGTCAGCTACCACGACCGTCACGATGGATGCCCCGGCATCGTTCCTACAGTCCCAGGTTCCGTCGGCAGTCATGTCGGCAATGCCCGCGCAGGCCGGGATCGCCGCGATACTTCCAAGGCAGAAGGCACCTGCGGGCAAAAAGCTCTTCATGATCCGCTCCGTTGTCAACAAGGCAACGCAACCCGCGTTCAGCCGCGTCAGCCTTCATTCTAGCACAATTTGCGACGCTAGTCCCATTTTTCGGAAGATACGGGTCGGTTGGCCGCGCTTGGCACCTGCGCCTACCGCCCCCTGATCCGCGGGTCGAGGGCATCGCGCACGCCGTCGCCGATATAGTTCACCGACAAGACGGTCAGCGAAATGGCAACGCCGGGCCAGATCACGCGTTCCGGATAAATCTGCATATAGGTCAGACCATCGTACAAAAGCCGTCCCCAGGTTGGAAAATCAGGTGGAAACCCGAGGCCAAGAAAAGACAGGACCGATTCTGTGATAATAGCCTCGGCTATTCCCAGGGTCGCGGCCACCATGACCGGGGATATGACATTGGGCAGAATGTGGCGCAGAATGATGCGCCGGGGCACCGTGCCGATTGACCGTGCGGCAAGAACGAATTCGCGTTCCTTTAGCGCAAGCACTTCGCCGCGCACGATCCGGGCGGCTTGCATCCAGGATGTAATGCCAATAGCAAAGACAATCAGGGAAAACGCCCCCAATTCTGGCCCGATAAGGCCTGCAACCCTGTCACGAAACAGCATCACCAGCACCAGAAGCAGCGGTATCAGAGGCAGGGCCAAAAACATGTCTGTCAGCCGCATCAACGGGCCATCAAGGCGTTTGAAATATCCTGCCAGCACGCCGACAAAGGTGCCAAAGACGATGGCGATGATCATCGCGACAAAGCCCACAGACAGCGAAATACGGCCCGCCAGCATCATGCGCGACAGCATATCGCGGCCCAGCTGATCTGTGCCAAGTGGAAACCGCAGCGACGGGCCTTGGTTCTTTAGCTTGATCGCTTGTGCCACGCCCAGTTTTTCGGGGATCCACAGATAGGGGCCAAGCAGCACAGCGATTGCCAGAATGGTCAGCACGATAAGGCCGAACAGCGCGCCCTTATGCTGGCGAAACTGCTGCCAGATTGCCTTGTTCTGGCTGACCGGCTTTGAGGTGGAGGCGCGGGCGTCACTCATAACGAATCCTTGGGTCTAACAAGCCGTAAAGCACATCGGCGATCAGGTTGAAGATCACGATCAGGATGGCGAATATGAAGGCGAGTGTTTGCACCATTGGAATGTCATTGGCATGGATGGCCCCGATCAGGGCCGCGCCGATGCCGTTCACGCCAAACAGGTTCTCTGTAATGATGGCACCGCCAAAGATCGACGGAATGCCAAGGGCTATGACCGTCACCACCGGGATCATCGAATTGCGCAAGACATGTTTCAAAACTACGGTCCGCTCGCTCATCCCCTTGGCGCGGGCGGTGCGCACGTAATCCTGCCCCATGTTTTCCAGCATGGAGGACCGCATATAGCGGCTGATGGCGGCGGCGTTGGCCAGCCCCAGGGTCATCACGGGCAGGGCCATCTGCTGCATCTGTTTGACGAATGATTGCCAGTCGGTCACGGTCAGCGTGGTGTCATATTTGGTTGGAAACCAGCCCAGCCAGACCGCAAAGATGATGATGAAAAGGGTGCCGGAAAAGAACGTTGGCACCGAAAAGCCGATCATCGCAAACAGGGTTCCCGCCTGATCGAACCAAGAATACTGCCGGTAGGCGGAATAAATACCGATGGGCACGGCAATCAGAATGCCGATCAGATAGGCGGTGCCGATCACCGTCAGGGTTTGCGGCACGCGTTGGCCGATGATGGTGAACACTGGGCTGCGTGATTGCCATGACAGGATGCGCTGCTCGTCGCCCGCCAGATTGGTGCCAAACCAGCCGTCAAACAGGGTGGCCGGTTCGACCCAGAAGAATTGCCTGAGCCACAGGAAATAGCGCACGAACACCGGCTGATCCGCCCCCATGGCAGCGATCATTCTTTGGCGCACCTCGGGTGGCACGGTCAGGGGAATTTCAGACATCGGTGATCCGGGGGCCAGATCGACCAGCAGAAAGATCACCAGTGAAATGACCAGAAGGGTTGGAATGGCCAACAAAAGCCTGCGGAGCGTGAACGTAAGCATGCGCGGCGTCGCCTCGGATCAAAGTAGGACGGAAAGGGAAAAGGTGGCGGGGCCAACAGAGCGGCCCCGCCAAGGATCAGATCACTTCACACGGACCCAATCTGCGACATTCCAAAGTTCGCTGTCCCAAGCGTTGATCAACACACCCCCAAGCGCGTTGGAATGTGCCGACAAGGTGCCACGGTGCACCAGCGGGATGATGACCATGCTGTCTTTGGTCAGCATGTCATTCAGCTTTTTGGCAAGCTCGGCGCGCTTTGGCTCGTCACGGGTGCTGCTAAGTTCAGCCACCATGGCGTCATACGCCGGGTCACAGAAGCGGTTGATGTTCTGACCCTGCCATTGCGTTTCGGGCTTTGGAGCCTTGTCGCAGGCATATTGGGCCAGGTAGGTTTCAGGATCGGTGCCGTTGAAGTTGTTGGCATACATTTCCACGTCTGCATAAAACTTCTCGAACGTATCGGGGGATCCGGCGTCGCCGCCAAAGAACACGCTTGGATCAATCGCTTTCAGTTCAACTTCGACGCCCAGTTCTGTCCACCAATCCTTGATCAGCGCCTGGAAATCCTGACGGATCGGGTTGACGGTGGTTTGATAGAGGATGGTCAGCTTTTTGCCGTCCTTTTCGCGGATGCCGTCCGCATCGCTATCCACCCAGCCTGCGGTTTCCAGCAGGGCCTTGGCGCCTTCCATGTCTTGCGCGATGCAGCCCGTATTGTCGGATGTGTAAAGCGCCGGGGCTGGCACCAGGTTGCAGGTTGCATTGCCACCAGCGCCGTAGCCGACTTCAACCAGAATTTGGCGGTCAATCGCCATCGACAGGGCCTTGCGCACATTCATGTCAGACAGAACCGGGTGCGGATGCGCGGCAGTGGAGCGCTCGCCTTCGGCCAGATCGGCGGACGGATCGGTCATGTTGACCTCGATCCGCTCGACAAGGCTACCAAAGGCCACGACAAATTGGCCTTTGCCATCGACGTTCATTGCAGTCTGGCTATCGGGCGGGATTTGCGTGTTCCAAGCATAGTCAAACTCGCCGGTTTGCATCACAGCGCGGGCCGATCCTTCGGCATCGCCGCCACCCTTGATTGTGGCTGTGGCAAAGGCGGGCTTTGCCGGATCGCGGTATTCCGGGTTGGCTTCCATCGACACGGTGTCATTGACGGTGAAAGCGGTCACGCGGAAGGGGCCAGTGCCGATTGGGCCGAAGTTCTGGTCGGTGCAGGTTGGCGCTGCCGCACCCATGCAAGCCGCAAACTGTGCCTTTTGCAAAACCGGCGACTGATTGCCAGCAAAAGCTGCAAACGGGTTTGGTTTGGCCGCCGCAAAGGTGATCTTCACCGTTGCAGCATCAACCGCTTCGACCGACGAAATACCGTCGAACTTGGTCAACTGCGCGCAACCGCCTGCGGGATCAGTGCAATACTGATAGGTAAACACCACGTCATCTGCGGTGACTGCGGTGCCGTCAGACCATTTCAGATCGGGCAGCAGCTTGTAGGTGATGGTGGTCAGATCTTCAGAAATACCGCCATTGGCAACTGTTGGAATTTCGGTGACCAGTTTGGCGATCAAAGCCCCGTTGTTGTCAAAGCCAACAAGCGGTTCGACGATCATCGAGGCTGCCAGAAGATCCTTGGTGCCGTCACTGAGGTAGGGGTTCAGAATGGAGGTGGCTTGCGGGAAGGTCAGCTTTAGCTCGCCATCCGTGCCACGTTCTGCAAAAGCGGCCGGTGCAAACGCAAACGCTGCAGCGGCCCCCAGTAGGGCTGTTTTGAATTTCATAATATTGCTCCTTGTTGATTGTGCTCTTTAACCTCGGGGTCGCCGGTTTGTCCGGCTGTCGTTGTTATGGGGGTGACAAGGTGGCAGGCGACATGTCGCCCCGGTGCCACCACTATCAAGGCGGGCTGTTCGCTATGGCAGCGATCAAAAACTTTCGGGCAGCGCGTGGAAAAGTTGCAGCCCTTAGGGGGATTGGCAGGCGAGGGCAGATCGCCCTTCAGGATAATCCGCTTGCGCGACCGTGCGCGCACCGGATCGGGTTCGTTTACCGCCGACAGCAGGGCCTGCGCATAGGGATGCAACGGATTGGCATAAAGATCATCGCGGGGCGACAGTTCGGCGATTTGCCCCAGATACATCACCGCAACCCGGTCTGCGATGTGGCGGACCATGGACAGATCATGGCTGATGAACAGGTAGGTCAGCCCAAATTTCGTTTGCAGGTCTTCCAGCAGGTTCACCACCTGCGCCTGAATGGACACGTCCAACGCGGCAATCGGTTCGTCACAAACGATGAATTTCGGGTTCAGCGCCAGTGCGCGGGCAATGCCAATGCGCTGCCGCTGGCCACCGGAAAATTCATGCGGAAAGCGGTTGGCGAAACGGCGGTTCAGACCAACGGCATCCATCAATTCGTGAATACGGTCCAGTTTTTGTGGGTCGGTCAGTTTGGTATGTTCATCCAAGGGTTCGCCGATGATTGCGGCCAGCGTCATGCGCGGGTTCAGGCTGGCTTGCGGGTCTTGAAACACCATTTGCATGGCAGGTCGTGCTTTGCGCAAAGCGGCGGCGTCGAGATGTGCGATGTCCTTACCGCCAATGGTGACAGAGCCAGAGGTCACTTCGTAAAGCCGCAATAAGGTGCGCCCGACAGTGGATTTGCCACAGCCGCTTTCGCCGACAAGACCAAGGGTTTCGCCCTCGAATATGTCAAAGCTGACATCATCTACCGCCTTCACATCGCCTGTGTGGCGGCGGAGTAAGCCCGAATAGATGGGAAAGTATTTTTTCAGATTGCGCACTGAAACAAGGGTTTTGGGCATAGCTGAATTTGTGTTCACGTCAAGCATGTGCCACCGCGCCTTGAGCCGAAAGAAAACTCTGCGGGGCAGAGTTTTCCGGTTCATTGCCCGCAAGGCGGAACACCGTCAGGGCAAGGGATGTGCGCCCCGATTTGATTGAAATCAAATCCGGTAAGGCAGTCAGGGACTTATCCATGTGCCACCTCCGGGTCCCAGTGACAGGCCACGTCATGGCCATAGCCGACCCGGCCCGCGCCGACGACGCGGCGCACGGGATTTTCCACATGACAGCGATCAAACACATGGGCGCAGCGGGCGCGGAAGGCACAGGCGTTGGGGGCTTCGGTCAGGATCGGCGGTTGACCTTCAATAACTTCCAACCGGGCCTCGCGCGCCGCACCAAGGGCTGGAATGGTGCGCAGCAGCGCGCGGGTGTAGGGATGGCGCGGATTGGCGAACAGGTCATCGACCGGGGCCTGTTCCACCACTTGGCCCGCATACATCACCATGACCCGGTCGGCGATGCCTGCGATGACGCCAAGATCATGGGTGATCCAGACTATTGCCATGCCGAATTTGGTACGCAGATCCTGTACCAGTTCAAGGATTTGCGCCTGAATGGTGACGTCAAGCGCCGTGGTCGGTTCGTCTGCGATCAGCACATCGGGGTTGCAGGCAAGCGCTATCGCAATCATCACCCGCTGCCGCATGCCGCCGGAAAACTGGTGCGGATAATCGCGCAGGCGTTTGCGGGCATCGGGGATTCCGACCGTATCCAGAAGTTCGGCCGCCCGCACCTCGGCTTGCGCCTTTGTCATTCTAAGATGTTTGATCAGGGGTTCACAGATCTGGTTGCCCACGGTGAACACAGGGTTGAGGCTGGTCATCGGGTCTTGGAAGATGAAGCCAACTTTTGCGCCGCGCACGGTTTGCAATTCTTCGGGGCTGATCTGCAGCAGATCACGGCCCGCCAGCATCACCTGACCACCGCGCACATCCGCAGGGGGCGCAGGCAGCAGCCCCAACAGCGACATCATGGTCACAGACTTGCCAGACCCGCTTTCGCCGACGACACCCAGCAGTTCGCCCGGCTGCAAATGAAAGCTTACTGAATTGACAGCGTGAATTTCACCACCGCGGGTTTGAAATACCGTTTTGAGGCCCCTGACGTCAAGGACTGGGACATCAAGGACAGGTGCGGCCCCATCGGGCATATGACACTCCCCAGTGCATTGGCAGTCTTTGATTTCCGGGTGTCAGGTTGGTGCCAGCCCCAGATTATTTAACGACTGTTGATCATTTTTTGTGATCCCGCAAGGCGGATTGTTCGGGTGACGCGGCGTCAAGGTGCAAACCCTTGTTTCGTCGGATCGTCCCATGCAGACCTATCGCAAGCCAGCGGTTCTGCCCTGCCTTGAACTTCGTGCTGTGCCGTCGCAGGATGGCGGCAAGTGATGGGGTCGCGCTGCGTGCGATGGGCGTTGGTCAGGGGGTAGTGGTGCAAAAACTTCAGACACAGGGGGTTCACCACATCACTTTGGTGGGGGCAGATCGCCAAACCAGCATTGATTTCTGGGAAGGCGTGCTGGGCATGCCTTTTATCTTTGATCAGCCCAATCTGGACCGTCCCGAAGAGGGGCACTTGTATTTTGATCCCGGCGATGGCCGCCTGATCACCATATTCACCAACGAGGCCCGCAAACCAGCAGGGCGGCGCACATCAACCGGGGCCGGGGCGGTGCATCACGTGGCCTTTGCGGTATCCCTTGCGACGTTCCGGCAGGCAGCAGCGCGGTTGGCCGCGCGTGGCATTGCGGTGGAGGGCCCGAAAGACCGAGGGTTCATGGATTCGATCTACTTTGAAGATCCGCTCGGGCTGTTGATCGAACTTGCGTGTTACAAGTTTGAGCCGCCTTTCGGGTGCAGCCATGCCGACGTGATGATCGCCGCGCACCGTTTGCGCGTGGCGCGCGGTGATCACCATATCGCCGAGGTGCATTTGGCCGATGCCATAGAGGCCTTGGTGCAGGACCGCCAGCAATCGCTGTCTACAGACCGGGGTGCTAAAAACCCCTATCCGAGGTAAAATGTGTCGGTGGTAAATTCTGAACACCCCCTATCGCCCCGCATGATTTTAGATCGTCTGGTTGGCTTTCAAACTGTCAGCCGCGACAGCAATCTTGATCTGGTAGATTGGGTTGAAAGTTATCTCGCCCGCCACGGCATTGCTGCGCACCGGCATTGGAATGAGGACCGGACCAAGGCCGCGCTTTTTGCGCATGTCGGGCCGCTGGTGGCGGGAGGTGTGGTGCTGTCGGGCCATACCGATGTCGTGCCGGTGGATGGGCAGGCATGGACCCGCGATCCCTGGATCGTCGAGGAACAGGATGGCCGTCTCTACGGGCGCGGCACCTGCGATATGAAAGGGTTTGATGCGCTGGCGATCTGGGCCATGGTCGAGGCGCAGCGGCTGGGTGTCGCCCGGCCTTTGCAGCTGGCGCTTTCCTATGACGAAGAAGTGGGTTGCACCGGTGCCCCGCCGATGATTGCGGCGATGGGGCTTACCTTGCCCAAGGCCGCGTCTGTGGTGGTGGGCGAGCCGTCGATGATGAAAATGGTGTCTGGCCACAAAGGTGGGTCTGGCTTTCAGGTGCATGTGCGCGGGCATGAAGTGCATTCCAGCATCATGCACAGGGGCGTCAATGCCATCATGACCGGGGCGCGGTTGATCGACTGGGCGAACCGGATGAATGCGGCAAATGCGGCGGCGGTGCCATCGGGCCTTGCCGCCCCGTTTGTGCCGCCTTGGACAACAGTGTATGTCGGCACCATTTCGGGTGGCACGGCGGAAAATATCACCGCCAAGGATTGCCATTTCGGCCTGGGCTTTCGGGTGGTGCCGGGGGAAGACCCAGAGGCTTGGGTAACACTGTTTTTGGCCGAAGTGGCAGCGCTGGACGCCGAGATTAAGGCGATTCATCCTGATGCAGGCATCACGGCCACGCGCAATTTCAATGTGCCGCCCCTGCGCCCGGAAACTGATGGACAGGCTGAGGCTTTGGTGCGCCGCCTGACCGGGGATAATGATACTTCGGTGGTCAGTTACGGCACAGAGGCCGGACAGTTTCAGGACGCGGGCTATTCGGTTGTGGTGTGCGGCCCGGGCGATATTGCGCAGGCGCATCAGCCGGATGAATATCTGGAGGTGGCGCAGTTTGAGGCAGGGCATGCATTTATGCAGCGGTTGATCAAGGACTTGCAGGCGTGATGGCGCATCCAATTTCTGCCGCGTCCCCGGTTCAGTTTTCTGGTCCAGCCCCGGCAAGTTGCGATGTCGTGGTCATTGGTGGTG
This sequence comes from Pseudorhodobacter sp., assembly GCA_031413495.1. GTDB lineage: Bacteria > Pseudomonadota > Alphaproteobacteria > Rhodobacterales > Rhodobacteraceae > JACMNW01. Next base: position 55,127 of record JANOFE010000178.1, read on the forward strand.
GCGTCATCGGGGTGATGACAGCATGGTTTCTGGCCGAAAAAGGTCTGCGCGTGACGCTGTGCGAAAAGGGCCGCATTGCGGGCGAGCAAAGCAGCCGCAACTGGGGCTGGGTGCGCCAACAGGGCCGCGATCGTTCCGAGCTGCCAATCATGATCGAGGCGATGCGGATTTGGAAAAGCCTCGCGCAGGAATTTGGTGAGGGTTTGGGGTTCCGGCAGGAAGGCGCGTTATATCTGGCCAAGTCCGAGGCTGAAATGGCGGGTTTTGCCGCGTGGTTGCCCCATGCGCAGGCCCATGGGCTGGATACTATGATGCTGTCAAAGGCGCAGGTATCGGCGCGGCTTAAAGGTGCTGCAGACCTGTGGCAGGGCGGCTTGATCACGCCATCTGACGGTCGGGCAGAACCTTGGGTGGCGGTGCCGATGCTGGCAACCGGGGCGGTGGCGCGGGGTGCGGTCATTGTCGAGAACTGCGCGGTCCGGACGCTGGATCTGGCGGCGGGCCGGATTGCGGGCGTGGTAACTGAGGCGGGCCGCATTGCGTGCAGCCACGTCGTGCTGGCGGGCGGGGCATGGTCACGGCTGTTTGCCACGGCGCACGGTGTCACTTTTCCGCAGCTTTCGGTTGTGGGGTCGGTCGCGGCGACCGAACCAATGCCAGATGTGTTTGCTGGAAACGCGGCGGACAACGAATTTGCGTTTCGCAGGCGCGTGGATGGCAGCTACACGATTGCTCCGGGGATGGAGCATGATTTTTTCATCGGGCGGAATGCGTTTTCGTCGGCGATGACCTATTTGCCGACCCTGCTACACGACTACAAATCCACGCATTTCCGGGCCGCAGCGCCTGCCGGATTTCCTGACGCATGGGGCACCAAGCGGTGCTGGGCGGCGGATGAAGTCACGCCGTTTGAGGCGATGCGCGTGCTGAACCCAAAGCCGAACATGAAAACCATAGCCCGGGTACAGGATAGTTTTGCCAAGGCTTTTCCGGCGCTGGGCCGCCCAAAGCTGCGCACGGTCTGGGCCGGAATGATCGATACCATGCCCGATATTGTGCCTGTCATCGACCATGCGGTGGCCATTCCCGGCCTTGTCATCGCCACCGGCATGAGCGGGCATGGCTTTGGCATTGGCCCCGGTGTCGGGCGCGTGGTGGCTGATCTGGTGGTTGGAAATGATCCGGGGCATGATCTGACCCGGTTCCGGTTGTCGCGGTTCAGCGATGGATCGAAAATCGCACCGGGGCCTTCGCTCTAGCAGTTTACACCCGCATTTTGGCAGGGTAGCAAACGCGTTTTGCATCTGGGGTTTGGCGTATGTCTGCACGGTCTTGCGGGATAGATTTTGGCACGTCGAATTCGACTGTGGCCATCGCAGACGCAGACGGCGCGCGCCTGTTGCCGCTGGAAGGCGATCACGTCACGCTACCCTCTGCGGTGTTTTGGGAAAGCGACGGTGCCGCGCCTGAATTTGGCCGCGCCGCGATTGCCGCCTATGTGCGCGGCGATGATGGGCGTTTGATGCGGGGCTTGAAAAGCACGCTCGGATCAAGCCTGATCAATGATAAAACGCGGGTTGGCAACCGGGCTGTCAGCTTCAAAGACCTGCTGGCGCGGTTTTTTGGCCATATGAAAACCCGGATGGACACTGAAACGGGGGGCGGGATTGGGTCGGTCGTGTTGGGCCGCCCTGTGCATTTTGTGGATGATGACGACGCCGGCGATGCTGCGGCACAAGCGGTGCTGGAAGATATCGCCCGCGCCACCGGGTTTCGCGAGATCGCGTTTCAATACGAACCCATCGCCGCTGCCCTGCAGTATGAGGCGGGAATTGCGCGCGAAGAACTGGTGTTGATTGTCGATATCGGCGGCGGCACATCAGATTTTTCCATCGTGCGCGTGTCGCCGGACCGGGCCAAACAGGCCGACCGGCAGGCGGATATTCTGGCCAATGACGGGATCAGGGTGGGCGGCACCGATTTTGACCGCTTGCTCAGCCTGTCTGATGTGATGCCGCATCTGGGCTATCTGTCGCCCACGGGTGGAGGCAAGGGGTTGATGCCGCGACATTACTTTCTTGATTTGGCGACATGGCACCGCATCAACATGCTGTACACCGGCCAGACGATGACCGACCTGAAGGCGCTGCGCCACGTGGCGGACCGGCCCGAGTTGATCGACCGTCTGATCAAGGTCGTCACCGCCCGGACGGGCCATTCGCTGGCGATGGCGGTGGAAGAAGCGAAGATCACCCTTGCCGAGGCAGACGTGGCCCGCATTGGCCTTTCCACCTTTACAGGCGGTCCAAACCCACTGGCCACGCGGCATCGGTTTGACGTGGCGGTTGCCAGCCCGGTGGCGCGGATTGCCACTACCTTGCACAATGTGCTGGCACAAGCGGGATTGCAGGCTGGTGACATTGGCACGGTCTTTATGACCGGCGGTTCCAGCGGATTGCCGGTCTTGCGAGCCTGTGTGGCGGAGGTGCTGCCGGGCGTGCCGATTGCCACGGGGGATATGCTGGGGTCAGTTGGCACCGGGCTGGCGCTGGAGGCGCAGCGGCGGTTTGGGTAGGGGGACGATACCTGAATTCACATACTTGGCGGGACGCATTGTGCAGACTAAGCTTCCTGCATGACTGATCACATTCACCATTATTGCTCGCCCTCAGTCTTCTTGTCGTTGATCAAGAATAAGGAGCTTTGGCTCACGTCTCTTGCTCATTCTAATGATCGAGAAGAGGGCACATGGATGCTTGATCGTTGGTTGGATAAATTTGATCGGAGCGATGCCAATCAACGCCAACTGAGAACCGGAGCCAAGCTAACTGTTGGGGTAGTTCTCCGACACTATGTCGCGCTGGGGACTTGCTTTTCTGAGGAGCGTGATCTTCTCAGCCAATGGCGCGGGTATGCTCATGATGGAGCAGGATATTCTGTGACATTCGACAAGGAAAAGTTGGACCGGCTGTGCGGTGATTTTGAAGGCGGTTCTACTTTGCAACTATCAAAGGTTTCTTATGGCAATCAAGATAGCGAACAGATGAACGCCATCGTGAAATCACTGTACCAAGCCTTCGGCGGAGATGCTGCCAAATATGAAGAAGCACCAGATGGCTATGGGCACATGTCGCTAAGCCTCACACCTGAGAAAACTCAACGCCAGAAAAATGCGGCAAGCGATCTTTTCACCGTGAAGAATGGTGCGTTCAAAGAAGAATTGGAGTGGCGACTATTTCTCTTTGGTTCTCGTTATGAGATGAAAAATATTGAATTCCGGGAAAGCGCCAACCTAATTTCACCGTTTATTCGTTTGCCGATTCCAGCGGATATTATCGTAGGTGTAACACTGGGCCCGACTAACCCAACCCCAATGGACCTTATTGAAACTTTGTTAGAGAAAAATGGCCTTGAAAGTTGGGTTAAGCGGAGTAGAGCGAGCTATCGCAATAGATAGCCTTCTTGCCTCCATTCCTACCCCTTGAACAACCGCCCCGATAGGATCACGCTGGCCCCAACAACAAGGAGCCCGCACCATGCCCGTCAAGAACCGTTTTGCCGATCTGCTGCCCGAAATCACCGCGTGGCGGCGGGATTTTCACGAACATCCCGAACTGCTGTTCGATGTGCAGCGCACGGCGGGCAAGGTGGCGGATTTGCTGCGGTCCTTTGGCTGTGATGAAGTGGTGCAAGGCATTGGCCGCACCGGGGTTGTCGGCGTGATCCATGGTAAGACTGACTCGGGCGGCCGCGTGGTGGGCCTGCGCGCCGATATGGACGCGCTGCCGATTATTGAGGCGACGGGGGTCGACTATGCGTCGAAAACCCATGGCAAGATGCATGCTTGCGGGCATGACGGGCATACGGCGATGCTGCTCGGGGCGGCGAAATATCTGTCTGAGACGCGGAATTTTGATGGCCGCGTTGTGCTGATCTTCCAACCCGCCGAAGAAGGCGGCGGTGGCGGGCGTGAAATGGTGCAGGACGGTATGATCACCCGTTGGGGCATTCAAGAGGTTTACGGCATGCACAATATGCCGGGTATCCCAGTGGGGCATTTTGCCATCAGGCCCGGCGCGATGATGGCGGCGGCGGATCAGTTTGATATCGTCGTCACGGGCAAGGGCGGCCATGCCGCCAAACCGCATGATTGCATTGATACCACGGTGGTGGCCGCCCATATCATCGTGGCCTTGCAAACCATCGCCTCGCGCGGGGTGGACCCGTTGAAGCAGGTGGTGGTGTCGGTCTGCACGGTGGCCACGGACAGCACCGCGCATAACGTGATCCCGCAGGTGGTGAAAATGCGCGGCACGGCGCGGACGATGGACCCTGCGGTGCAGGATTTCGTCGAACGTCGGATAGCGGAAATTGCCAGCGGCACGGCAACGGCGCTGGGTGCTGTGGCCGAGGTCACCTATCAGCGCGGCTATCCAGTGACGGTGAATGCCGAGGAAAACACAATCTTTGCCGCTGATGTGGCGCGGTCAATCTCGGGAAATGTTGATACCAACACGCCACCTTTGATGGGGGCCGAGGATTTCAGCTTTATGCTGAATGAGCGCCCCGGCGCCTATATCTTCCTTGGCAATGGCGACACCGCGATGGTGCATCATCCGGCTTATAACTTCGATGACAATGCCATTCCGTTCGGGTCAAGCTGGTACGCGGGCATGGCCGAGGCGCGGATGCCTGCGGCGTAATTTGCGGGTTACAGAATGAAGATGGCCTGCTAGCCTTTCCCAAACTTTGGGAGGGGTGCCGCCATGACCGTATTCAAAAGCCCGTTTGCCGATATTCCCTTGCGTGATGTATCCATCACTGAACGGCTGTTTGAAGGGCTGGCAGGTGATCCGGACCGGGTTGTGTTGATAGATGGTCCAACCGGGCGTAGTGTGACGGCGGCAGGGCTAAAAGGGGCAATCACGGCGCTTGCCGGCGGTCTTACCGAAACCGGGTACGGTCATGGGCACTGTGTGGCGATCATGGCACCGAACATGCCAGACTACGCAGTGGTGTTTCACGGCGTGGCCTATGCCGGTGGTACCATAACCACCATCAACCCGACCTATACAGCCGCGGAAGTAAACCATCAGCTGAAAGATGCTAAGGCCGAACTGCTGATCACCATCCCCGCGTTTCTGCCCATCGCGCAAGAGGCGGCTGCGGGCACCGGCGTGCGCCAGATCGTGGTGATCGGGCAGGCAGACGGTGTGGCCAGCCTTGATACGCTGATGGGTGCGCCCCTGGCCGCGCAGGTGCCTGTTGATCTGGACAAGCATGTTCTTGTGCTGCCCTATTCATCGGGGACCACGGGTTTGCCGAAGGGGGTGATGCTGAGCCATCGCAATCTGGTGGTGAATGTCGATCAGGGGTTGGTCCAACTGGATGTGCAGGCAGGGGAGACGACCGTTGCCTTCCTGCCGTTTTTTCATATTTACGGCATGAATGTGCTGATGAATTCCTACCTGTCCAAAGGGGCGGCCATGGTCACCATGCCGCGCTTTGATCTTGAGGCTTTGTTGACCCATATTCAAACCCACCGCGTGCGAAGCCTGCTTGTGGCCCCGCCGGTGGCGATAGCGCTGGCCAAACACCCGCTGGTGGATAAATTTGATCTGTCATCTTTGGAGTTCATCGTGTCAGCCGCAGCACCGCTTGGCCCCGATATGGCGGCGGCGGTGGCGAAACGGCTTGGCTGCACGGCCACCCAAGGGTACGGGATGACGGAACTTAGCCCGATCAGCCACATGATGCCGCACCGTGCGACAAAACCGGGGTCTGTCGGCCCCACTGCGCCGAACACCCAGTGCCGCATTGTCGATCCCACAAGCGGGGCCAATCAGGGGCCGGGGGGTGAGGGCGAGGTTTGGGTGCGGGGCCCGCAAGTGATGCTGGGGTATCTGAACAATCCTGATGCGACCGGGAAAACGATGGAGGGTGACTGGCTGAAAACCGGTGATCTGGGGATGATCGACGACGACGGCTATCTGTTCATCCGTGACCGGTTGAAGGAGCTGATCAAGGTCAAGGGGTTTCAGGTGGCACCCGCCGAGGTGGAGGGCGAACTGCTGGGCTTGCCCGGTGTTGCCGATGCCGCCGTGATCGGCGTGCCCGATGATGAGGCGGGCGAACTGCCGATGGCGTTTGTGGTCAGTGCCGCCGGGGCCGTGCAAGACGTGGCAGCATTGCAGACGGCGCTGCGCACCCGGCTTGCCAGCTATAAAGTGCCGTCGCGGATCGAGTTTATCGAGGCCATTCCCAAATCAGCCGCAGGCAAAATTCTGCGCCGTGTGTTGCGGGATCGGTTGCGCAATCAATCATAACGCAGATCCGAAGCCTTGCCTCGGAAAATCGTATAGCTGATCACGGTGTAGGCAAGGATCATCGGCAGCACGAACATGGTGCCAACCAAGATGATCCACAGGCTTTCGGGTGCCGAAGCGGCCTCGAATATGGTTAGCTTTTCTGGCACCACATAAGGATAAAAACTATAGGCCATGCCGCCAAAGCCAAGGATAAACAAAACTGTTGTCGCGGCAAACGGCAGCCATGCCCAGTGGTCCAATTCATGCGGCAAGCGGCGCAGTGACCACCACAGCAACCCGATAATCAGTGCGGAAACAACGGGCAGGGGGGACAGCCACAAAACCTCGGGGTAGCTGAACCATTTGTCGAAAATGCGCGCGCTGACGAACGGGGTTGCCAGCGACACAGCACCCATGCCTAAAACCACGCCCCAGATGCCGCCTTTTGCCCATGACACGGCCTTTATCTGCAACGCCTCATCCGATTTCAGGATAATCCAGCAGGCCCCGATGAAACTGAACGCGACCGTCAGGAAGACGGCGGTCACAAGCGCGAACCCTGCATGAAGCCATGTCCAGCCAAGCCCCATCACATACATGCCCAGCATGAAGCCCTGCGACAGTGCCGCCAACAGACTGCCTGCAAAGAACGCGCGGTCCCATAGGCGTTTCCACTGTGGCGGCGCTTTGGCGCGGAATTCAAACGCCACCCCGCGCAGGATCAGGCCGACCAGCATCACCGTCACGGGAAGGTAAAGCGCCGTCAGGATAGCGCCATGTGCGGCCGGAAACGCCACCAGCAACAGCCCGATCGCCAGCACCAACCACGTCTCATTCGCATCCCAGAACGGCCCGATCGAGGCGACCATACGGTCACGTTCCGACGGCGTGGCAAAGGGAAACAGCAGCCCCACCCCCAGATCAAAGCCGTCCAGCACAACATATATCAGGATCGACAGGCCCATCAGGCCGGCAAAGACGAAGGGTAGCCAGACGGCGGGGTCATTGAACATCTGGATCATTCTGCAGGCACCATGCCGGGCATCGCGATGCGCGGATCATCAGGTCGGGTGTCACCCTTGGTGGCTTTGCGCGCAAGGTAGAAGATGACCAGAATATAGCTGACCAGCAAGACCCCGTAGATCACAAGATAGGTGATCAGTGTGCCCAGAACCATGCCTGCGGGCACGTCTGCCACCGCCTCTTTTGTCGACAGAACGCCTGTCACCAGCCAAGGTTGCCGCCCGATTTCTGTGGTATACCAACCCGCAAGGGTGGCAAGCCAGCCGGAAAACGTCATCGCCACAGCGCCATAAAGCACGGGTTTTGGAAAGCGGTCCACCCCGCGCCGCCACAGCAGCGCCACGCCCAGCCATGACATCAACAGCATGGCAACCCCGGTGCCGATCATGATGCGAAAGCTGTAGAACACGGCGGCAACGGGCGGGTGCAGCACAGTGCCATCTGCCGCGACAAAATCGTTCAGCCCCGGCACAATGCCATCGGCCTTATGGGTCAGAATGATCGACGCCAAGTTGGGGATGGCGATTTCATAGTCATTGCTGCGCGTCTCCTGGTTGGGGACGGCAAACAAAATTAATGGCTTGTTCGGCCCGGTTTCCCAGTTGCCTTCCATCGCGGCCACTTTTTGCGGCTGGTACTCCAGCGTGTTCAATCCGTGCATGTCGCCCGCGTAAATCTGGATCGGGATCAGCACGGCAGCCATCACAAAGCCAGACCGCAGGGTTGAGGCAACGGCGGCGGTTCTGTCGCCGATCAGGCGGCGGAAGGCCGAAACGCCGATGATCAGGAAGGCCACCGTCAGGCCCGACGCGATCAGCATATGAACCAAACGGTAGGGCATCGACGGGTTAAAGATGATCGCCCACCAGTCCGTCGCAAACACCACGCCGTCGCGCAGTTCATACCCGGCGGGCGTGTGCATCCAGCTGTTCAACACAATGATCCAGAACGCCGACATCGTGGTACCAAAGGCCACCAGGAATGTGGCAAGGGTATGCAGCCAGCGTGGCACGCGGCTGGCACCAAACAGCATGATGCCAAGAAAGACCGCCTCAAGGAAAAAGGCGGTAAGCACTTCATAGGCCAGTAGCGGCCCCGCGATATTGCCGACTTTCTCCATGAAGCCCGGCCAGTTGGTGCCGAACTGAAACGACATGGTGATGCCCGACACGACGCCTAGCGCAAAAGACAGCGCGAAGACTTTGACCCAGAACATATAGGCGTCCATCCATTTGCGGTCGTCAGTGACGTGCAATCGCCACTTGAAGAACAACAGCACCCAGCCAAGGGCGATGGAAATGGTAGGAAACAGAATATGGAACGAGATATTTGCACCAAACTGCATACGCGACAGGATCAGGGTATCCATACTTCACCTCTTTCTTGGCGCAGATATAGCCGCACTTGGTGAGCAAATCAGCCCCGGTGCGACCTCTGGACACGGGGCAGGGCTAACGACGCACGATTTGCCGTGACCGATGCGCTTTTGGCGGGCAGAATGAGGTGAGGGTTGATAAAGGGGAAGCATCGAAATGGCCTTGATAGCAATCAGTTTGGCCCTGTTGATCGGCGCCTTGCACGTCTACATTTTGATCATGGAAATGATGCTTTGGGAAACGCCCCGGGTGATGCGTGTTTTCGGCATAACGCCAGAGTTTGCGGCGCAAACAAAGACACTTGCCGCCAATCAGGGGCTTTACAACGGGTTTCTGGCGGCTGGGTTGTTCTGGGGCATCTGGCAGGGGACGGACGGGCGCGGTGTGCTGGCGTTTTTCCTGATCTGCGTGGTGGTGGCAGGTGTCTACGGTGGCGTTACCGTGTCAAAACGCATTTTCATGGTTCAGGCCTTGCCTGCCATTCTGGCTCTTTTGGCGCTTGGTTTAAGTTAGCCGCCGGTATGGCTCATGTGGCGGGTCACTTGGCCAGTGACTGTTTGGCGGGAATAATCGAAATCATGGCCTTTGGGCTTGCGAGCGATAGCGGCACGGATGGCGGTTTGCAGCGCTGAATCGTCGGGGCTGGCCCGAAGTGGTGCGCGCAGATCAGCCATATCCTCTTGGCCCAAGCACATGTAAAGTTCGCCCGTACAAGTCAGCCGCACGCGGTTGCAGCTTTCACAAAAGTTATGGGTCAGCGGTGTGATGAAGCCAATTTTCTGTCCGGTATCTTCGAGCCTGACATAGCGCGCAGGGCCGCCTGTGCGCACGGTCAGGTCGGTCAGCCGATGTCGGCTTGCCAATTTGGCGCGCAAATCATTTAGCGACCAATATTGATCCAGCCGGTCTTCATTGCCCAGATCACCCATCGGCATGACTTCGATAAAGGTCAGATCGTGGCCTTGGGCGGCGCACCAATCGGTCAGGGTGAACAGCTCGTCTTCATTGAAACCTTTCAAGGCGACGGCGTTGATCTTTACCTGCAAACCTGCATCTTTAGCGGCTTGAATTCCGTCCATCACCTGATCCAGCCGCCCCCAGCGGGTGATTTGCGCAAACTTTGCTGCATCGAGCGTATCGAGCGACACATTGATGCGCTTGACCCCCACCGCCGCCAGATCGGCCGCATATTTGCGCAGTTGCGAGCCGTTGGTGGTCAAGGTCAGTTCTTTCAGCGCGCCAGATGCCAGATGCCGGGACATGGCGGCAAAGAAGGTCATGATGCCGCGGCGCACCAAAGGCTCGCCACCAGTAATGCGCAGCTTTTGCACGCCCATGCCGACAAAAGCCGAGCAAAGACGATCCAGTTCTTCCAACGTCAGCAAATCAGCCTTTGGCAGGAACGTCATGTTTTCCGACATGCAATAGACACAACGAAAATCGCAACGGTCGGTGACCGACACGCGCAGATAATCAATCGCGCGGGCGAAGGGATCAATCAGGGAGGCGAGCGCTTTCATTGTGCCATGGTAGAAACTTGCGCAGAAAACGGCAAGCGAGGATGCAAGGGTTGCGGGCCTGTCGGGGTTCAGACTATCGTGATGGCATGAAACGCATAGCCCTTTCCCCCACCCCTGTATTGATCCTGTGCCTTGGTTTCCTTTCCGCTTGCGGGGTTGTCGACCGGATCATGGGCCGCGGCCCTGATGCAGGGACCGCCGCCGGTGTGGCAGAACCCGTGCCAGAAGGCCCGCTTTCGGCCACCGCACCTTTGGGCGGCGCGCAATCTGCGGCAGCGCTGGACCAAACATCTGACGCCGAAAAAGCGGCGGCGGTGGCTGTACCTGTCGCGGGGGCCAAGCGCGATCTTGGGTCAGTGGTGGTGGCCTTGGGCAGCCCGGCTGAGCAGGGATTTTGGCTGCGATCTTCGCTGGTAACTGACGCGGGCAAGGGGCGGGTGGTGACGGCGGGTGGCGCATCGGTGAATGTCGATTTGCAACCGGGGACGGGGGCTGCGTTGTTGTCACTGGCCGCTTATCGCGCGCTTGGCCTTGGGTTGACCGATTTGCCGGAAGTCAGAGTTTACGCAAACTGACGGCACGCCTGCTGCTGATGTTTTTGAGTATTTGTGCGAAGAAAAAGCCGTCAGGCAGAGTGTGGGTTTAAGTACTTTGACGCTTCTTTTCGGGCAAAGCTTTTCATCAAATGGCCATGTTCTGCCAGAAATTGCGCCGCGCGGGGTGCGTCATGTTTTGACAGATCGCGCAGCCACCACGCCACCGCCTTTTGGATGAACCAATCACGATCCTGGGTATATACAGCGGCCCAATCCAAGATCCGGTCCCGCGCTGCGACGTCAACCGGTTTGGGGTGGTTCAGCTTTGCAAAAGGCAATGTCGCGACCAATGCCGCCCGGCGGGTCCACATATTGGCAGACCGGGTCCAACTTTCCACATCGTCCAGCCGAGTGGGGTCTGCCATGATGCGCTTTTCGGCGGCCTTGCAGGCATGATCGGCAATCGCCCAGGCGTCGAAATTGGGCACCCAAGTGCAGATCAAGGCCCAAGCGGCCTCGTCCGACGGCTTGAGCCGGGCCTGCGTCAGCAATTTGGCCGCCGCCACCCGCGCCTCGTGGATATCACTGTCCCACAGGTTGGCGGCCAGGGTGATGCGGTCGTCAAGACTGGCCTCAGCGCGCCATGTGGCGACCAGTGCTTCGATCTGGGGGACGGTCACCCCCAGATAGCGCCTTTGCGCTTTGTGATAGGCGGCAACCTCCACCGCTTTGGCGGGATCGGCCAGTGCCGCAAGTTCGGCAAGCGCGCGAGTGATCATTCCACCGTAACCGATTTGGCCAGATTGCGCGGCTGGTCCACGTCAGTGCCTTTGGCAATCGCCGTATGATAGGCCAACAACTGCGCCGGGATCGCGTAAAGGATCGGGGCCAGAAAATCAGGCACCGACGGCATTGTAAGGGTTTTCCAGCATCCCTTGCCCGCTTCGGCAATACCTGCCGCATCCGATATCAGCAGCACCTTGCCATTGCGCGCCATCACTTCTTGCATATTGGACACGGTTTTTTCGAACAAATGGTCGCGTGGGGCCATCACAATCACCGGCACATGGGCGTCGATCAGGGCAATGGGGCCGTGTTTCAATTCACCCGACGCATAACCTTCGGCGTGGATGTAGCTGATTTCCTTTAGCTTTAGCGCACCCTCCAGGGCCAGCGGGAACATCGCACCCCGGCCAAGGAACAGCACATCCTGCGCTTCGGCCAGTTGTTCGGCGATCTCGGCAATTTCAGCCGCAGACCCAATCGCGTGGTTCATCAGGCCGGGCAGGGTGGAAAGCGCGTTCAGATGTTTTGTTAGGTCTGCGGGATTCATCCGCCCGCGATCCACCGCCGCTTTCAGCGCCAGCAACAGCAGGACAGTCAGCTGGCAGGTGAAGGCTTTGGTCGACGCCACGCCCACCTCGACCCCCGCCAAAATCGGCAGGGCCAGATCAGATTCGCGCGCGATAGACGACGTCGGCACGTTGATCACCGAAATAACCTTGGCGACGCGTTCTTTTGCATAACGCAGGGCGGCCAGCGTATCTGCCGTCTCACCCGATTGGCTGACAAACAGCGCCCAGGATTTGTCTGACAGCGGCGGTTCGCGGTAACGGAATTCCGACGCGATGTCGATGTCGGCGGGCAGGCCTGCTATCTGTTCAAACCAATACTTCGCCACGTGGCAGGCATAGGACGCCGTGCCACAGGCAACCATGGTAATGCGGTCAACCGATCTGAAATCAAGGCTTTCGGGCAGGTTCAAGGGGGCTTTTGCATCAGCCGCATAATGGCGCAGGGCATCGGCCAAAACCACCGGCTGTTCGGCAATCTCCTTGGCCATGAAATGCTTGTAACCGGCTTTTTCGATGCGGGTCTGATCAATCTGAATGCGGGTCATTGCGCGGTTGGCAAGGTTGCCTGCGACATCATAGATGGTCACCCCTGCGCGGGTGACAAAGGCATAATCGCCTTCCTCCAGATAGGTAATCCGGTCGGTCATCGGGGCCAATGCGATGGCGTCAGACCCAACAAACATCTCGCCATCGCCATGCCCGATGGCAAGCGGAGATCCCTTGCGGGCGGCAATCATCAGATCATCCTGACCGTGGAACAGAAAACACAAGGCAAAGGCCCCGCGCAGCCGTTTCAGGGTTTCAACGGCCGCGTCGCGTGCGGTCATACCGCGGTCCATATGCAGACGGGTCAGCAGGGAAATGGTTTCGGTATCGGTTTCGGATTCAAAACCAAACCCGGCCTCTGCCAGTTCGCGGCGTAAGTCCTGAAAATTCTCGATGATGCCGTTATGCACCACGGCAACCGGACCCGATTGATGCGGATGCGCGTTGGCGACGGTTGCGGTGCCGTGCGTAGCCCAGCGGGTGTGGCCGATGCCAGCCTTGCCGGCGAGCGGGTTATGCACCAGCAAATCTGACAGGTTCACCAACTTGCCCACGGCGCGGCGGCGGTCCAACTTGCCATCATTCACCGTGGCAATGCCTGCACTGTCATAGCCGCGATATTCAAGCCGTTTCAGCGCCTCGACCAAAAGTGGGGCGACCTCGTGGTTGCCCAAAACACCAACAATTCCACACATTTACTATACCCCTTTTTGGCGTAGCGCTTTGATCGCGCGTAACCTGTCCAATAACTTTATGGCCAAACCTTGTTTATTGTCTTGTCGGGACCGGCCAATTGCCAAAGCCCCAGCGGGCACATTGGTGGTGATCACCGATCCCGATCCTGTCATCGCATCGGCACCAATGGTGACCGGGGCCACCAGCATCGTATCAGACCCGATAAACACGCGAGGACCGATGGTGGTTTTATGTTTCATCACGCCGTCAAAGTTGCAGGTCACGGTGCCTGCGCCGATATTTGTATGCTCACCCACCTCGGCATCGCCAAGATAGGTCAGATGGCCAACTTTCACGCCCTCGGCCAAGGTGGAATTCTTGATCTCGACAAAGTTGCCGACATGCACGTCTTCGGAAAGTTCCGTGCCGGGGCGCAGGCGGGCAAAGGGGCCGACGGTGGCACCGCGGCTGATATGGCAGCCTTCCAGGTGACAAAAACCTTTGATTTCGGCGCCGGTTTCCACGGTGACGCCCGGCCCGAAAATCACATTGGGGCCGATCATGGCATCGCGGCCAACAAAGGTATCAAGGGCAAAGAACACGGTTTCGGGGGCCGTCATCGACACCCCGCACTCAAACGCGTCAGCGCGCGCGCGGGCCTGAAACGCGGCCTCTGCCCCGGCCAGCTCGGCACGCGTGTTGATGCCAAGCGTTTCTGCTTCATCGCAAATCACCACACCAGCGGACAGGCCCTGGGCGCGGGCAATGCCAACAATATCGGTCAGGTAGTATTCGCCCGACGCGTTATCATTGCCAATGGCGGCCACAAGACCCGCCAAGGTGGCCAATTCGGCGCAGATCACACCGGAATTGCACAGGGTAATTTCGCGGATCGCATGGCTTGCGTCTTTGAATTCGACGATCCGTTCCAACATATCGCCCTTGGTGATCAGGCGACCATAGCGGCCCGGATCAGCGGCCTCAAACCCCAGCACGATAACCGCATAGCGCGACCGTGCGGCGCGCATCAATTCAAGCGTCTCGGGACGGATGAACGGGGTATCGCCGTACAGGATCATGGCATCGCCAGTGGCATCTTGCAGCGCGGGCAAGGCTTGGGCCACGGCGTGGCCAGTACCAAGCCGTTCCGTTTGTTCTACGACGGTGATCGTATCATCAAACGCCAATGCAGCCTTGGTCACCGCGTCGGCCCCATGCCCTGCCACCACAATCATGCGGTCCGGTGCCAGTGCCTGACCTGCCCGCAGGGCGTGATGCAGCAACGGGGCCGCCCCGACGTGGTGCAGGACTTTTGGCAGATCGGAATTCATCCGGGTGCCCTGTCCTGCGGCGAGGACAATCAATGAAACCGACATAAAACACTTCCCTTTAAGCTGCGCCCGTTTTAGCGGGTTGTAGCAATGCCGCAAGGGCCAGCCTATCACTTGTCTTTTCGCAAAATTACAACATGGGAATGTCGATGCGTACAGTGGTCTTTGATCTGGATGGCACGCTTGCCGATACATCTGCCGATCTGTTGGCGGCTGCCAACGCCTGTTTTCGTGGCCTTGGCCACGGCGATATGCTGGATGCTGGCGATACGCTGACGGCCTTTCATGGCGGTCGTGCAATGCTGCGCCTTGGGTTTTCGCGGTTGACGGGGTACAGCGAAACCGATGTCGATGCGCAGTATCCGGTTTTGTTAACCGCGTATGCAGATGCGATCGACATCCATACCACGCTTTATCCGGGCACCGAAAAAGCCCTTATGGCCCTGCGGGATGCTGGCTTTGCCTTGGCAATTTGCACCAATAAGCCTGCAGGGCTGGCCGAAACGCTGACCCGGCGGCTTGGCATTCGGCATCACTTTGGTGCGCTTGTCGGCGCTGATACGTTGCCCCTGCGCAAACCCCATCCCGCGCCGTTGCTTGAGGCGATTGCCCGCGTTGCGGGCGATCCGGCCCGCACCCTGTTGATCGGTGATACCCAGACCGACCGCGATACGGGTCGTGCGGCAAGTGTGCCGGTGGCCCTTGTCACCTTTGGGCCCGAGGGGGCAGGGGTTGCCCGCATGCAGCCCGAGGCGTTGCTGCACCATTTTGATGATTTGCCGGGTCTTGCGCAGCAAATGCTGGCAAAATAGGCCGATGCGCCAAAACCGCCCCACGATCGTTCCCTACAGCCGCGATTACCGTCGCCCGCCGCGATGGGGCATGGGCGTACCACCCCGCAAACCACAGCGCTGGTGGCAACGCGTGGCTGACCCGTTGTTTTATCTGCGTGCCGTGATCCTGCTGTCTGGCTTGGCGCTTGTTGCCATCCCGCTGATTTCTGATGGCACTTTGGCGCTTCTGCGGCCGATCCCAGCGGGTGCGCAAAGCTGTCGTGTGGTGCGGGTGATTGATGGTGACACTGCCGATTTGTGGTGTGCAACCGCAGGCTTGCAGCGTGCGCGGTTGGCGGGCTTTGATGCGCCAGAACTGTTTTCGCCCAATTGCATGGCAGAACTGATTGCGGCGCAAAAGGCAAAATGGGCGCTGCGCGGCCTGCTGTTGACAGGGGGACCGCTGCGCATGTCACTTGGCGGGCTGGATAAATATGAGCGCCGTTTGGTGACAGTTTGGGTGAATGGCGTACCGCTTGCCAAGGCCATGATCGCGGGCGGCCATGCGCGGAAATATGGCGGTGAGGCCCGGCAAAGCTGGTGCGATTGATCATCGGGTTCTGGTGATGGCGTTATGTATGTATTTAAGGTAAAATGTTCGATTTATGCAATTTAATGAGAGTTATTCGAATGTAGAAGCGTGTGAATACTTGAAAATGGCAATGTAAGTGTTGCTTGTTCTTAGCATTCAGTTGCGAATTCCAGTGTGCCAACGGTGACTTGCACTTCAAAAGCTGACCGCTGATTTGCGCCAAGAACTTGACTGGCAGGCCTGCCGCGGTGTTCTGGCCATTTGGGGCCGCGTGGTCGCCTTGCAAATACACCCTGATTTTTAATGCAGAACATCCTACCCCCGCGGTTACATATTCTGCTGCCTTCGGTTGACCGCGACGGGGGGGCGGGGTAAATGGGGCGCAACGCATAGGCGAACCACGCTTTGCCGCAGCCCGTGTACCGCCAGCGATAGGAGCAGCCTCATGGACCAACTTCTGCGTGAGTATTTGCCAATCATCATATTTTTAGCCTTGGCCATCGGCCTTGGACTGGTGCTTTTGCTTGCCGCAATGGTGCTTGCAGTGCGCAACCCTGACCCGGAAAAAGTGTCTGCTTATGAATGTGGGTTCAATGCCTTTGATGACGCCCGCATGAAATTTGACGTGCGGTTTTACCTCGTCTCGATCCTGTTCATCATCTTTGATCTTGAGGTGGCGTTTCTGTTCCCATGGGCGGTGGCTTTTGGTGAAATCAGCATGGCGGCTTTTTGGTCGATGATGTTGTTTCTGGGGGTGTTGACCGTGGGCTTTGCCTATGAGTGGAAAAAAGGCGCGTTGGAATGGGAATGACCATTCGTCATTTCTTTCACGGTATCTAAATCGCCTGTCAGGCATGTGGCGCATTTTACCAAGGCCCTGAACGGGCGGTAGAACAGGCTGCGAACTGGGCGGCTGCCACAGCCGCAGCCCTTCATCAGATTACATCGCGGCTTTTGCAGCATCCGCTACAGTGCCGTCTGGCATGGTTTTGCACGCTTCCACCAATTTTGCCATCGACGCTTCGGTTGTTGCGGTTGCTGCGGTTTTTTCGTCATCCGTCATTGCCGCCATCGCCGTGTCCATTTCAGCCATCATGGCTGTTTTTTCTTCGGCTGTCATTGCCATAGCCGCAGTTTTTTCCTCTTCGGTCATGGCCATCATGGCATCCATCTGCTGCGTCGCAGTCATCATGCCGGCGCTGTCCATCGCGCTATAATCGGCGCAGGTCAACGTCATAGGATCAACCATATGGGCGTCTGAAAACGCCGGCAGAGTCGACGCAACCACAAGTCCGCTTGCCGCAACCATTTTGATGAAATTATTCATGTCAGGTGTTCCTTATTCGAATGGGCCGCACAGCGCGGCACTAGGTCAATTAACTTTTGGCCAGCTGGTTCCATCCCTTTTGTCGCGGTGGCAAAACTTCGCCGTTTTGCAGCTTTAAGGCCCGTCTCCGGTGGCGCGTCCGACAGTAGGGTCAGTGAGGCCAGAATTTGCCCGCCTGACACCCCTAAAATGCCGCACCTGCGACGCTGCCTTTAGTTGACCCTGCCGGGGGGGAGAGGTATTGAACATCAAACGTTTCGGCAGGCCCACGTTTTGGGCTTTGTGAGGCGTGCTGTGAAGGGGCGTTGGCGACATCTGGTCCGGCAATGTTGTTCCGGGCGGTGCTGACGGTCGGCGCTGCCTAAAAAGGGAAGAAGGGTGTACGCGAATGGGAGTGATGTCCGGTGCCAATACCGCAGGCGAAGACGCTGATGTGGCGGTGCGTACGCTTAACGCAGAACTGGCGGACAAGGGGTTTTTGCTGACCTCGACCGAAGATATTATCAACTGGGCGCGCATCGGCAGTCTGCATTGGATGACCTTCGGGTTGGCTTGTTGCGCGGTTGAGATGATGCATACCGCGATGCCGCGCTATGATATGGAACGCTTTGGCACTGCGCCTCGCGCCTCCCCCCGGCAATCTGATCTGATGATCGTTGCCGGCACGCTGACCAACAAAATGGCCCCGGCGCTGCGGAAGGTTTACGATCAGATGCCAGAACCCCGCTATGTGATTTCGATGGGTTCCTGCGCCAATGGCGGGGGGTATTATCACTACTCCTATTCGGTTGTGCGCGGCTGTGACCGGATCGTGCCTGTTGACATCTATGTGCCCGGCTGTCCGCCCACCGCCGAAGCCCTGCTGTACGGCATCTTGCAGTTGCAGCGGAAAATCCGCCGCACTGGCACCATTACGCGGTAAGGATCTGCCCGATGACAGACACACTGAATGATCTTGGCGCCCATCTGTCGGCAAAGCGGCCCGATGCTGTTTTATCGGCAACGGTGACGCATGGCGAATTGACACTGAACGTTCCGCTGTCGCAGCTTGAAGGCTTGGTGGAGTTCTTAAAATCCGATGTGTCCTGCCGGTTTACCACGCTGGTGGATATCACCGCGATTGATCACCCCGAGCGCGCGGCACGGTTTGACATGATCTATCATTTTCTGTCGATGTATAAAAACCACCGCATCCGCCTTAAGGTTGCCATTCGTGCCGATGACATGGTTCCGTCCATCCACGCCATTCATCCAAGTGCGAATTGGTTTGAACGCGAAGTGTTTGATATGTTTGGTATCCTGTTTTCTGGTCATCCTGACCTGCGGCGCATTCTGACCGATTACGGCTTTCGCGGGCATCCGTTGCGCAAAGATTTCCCGACCACCGGCTATACCGAAGTGCGTTATGACGAGGCGCAAAAGCGCGTGGTTTATGAGCCCGTCAGTCTGGTGCAAGAATACCGGCAGTTTGATTTTATGTCCCCATGGGAAGGGGCAAATTACATCCTTCCCGGTGATGAAAAGAAAGAGGCCGCAAAATGATGGACGGCGATATCCGCAAAAACACCTATGATGACGGGTCGTCCGATTTCGAGACGGGCGAGCAGAAAATCCGCAATTTCAACATCAACTTCGGCCCGCAACACCCTGCAGCGCATGGTGTTTTGCGTCTGGTTCTGGAACTTGACGGCGAAATTGTTGAACGTTGCGATCCGCATATCGGCCTGTTGCACCGTGGCACCGAAAAGCTGATGGAAAGCCGCACCTACCTGCAAAACCTGCCGTATTTCGACCGGCTGGATTATGTGGCCCCGATGAACCAGGAACATGCCTGGTGTCTGGCGATTGAAAAACTGACCGGAACCTCCGTGCCGCGCCGCGCGTCGTTGATCCGGGTGCTGTTTTCAGAAATCGGCCGCATTCTTAGCCATCTGTTGAACGTCACCACCCAAGCGATGGATGTGGGCGCATTGACCCCGCCGCTGTGGGGTTTTGAAGAACGCGAAAAGCTGATGGTGTTTTATGAACGCGCATCGGGCGCACGCCTTCACGCCGCTTATTTTCGTCCCGGTGGAGTGCATCAGGACCTGACCCCGCAACTGGTGGAAGATATCGACATCTGGGCCGAGGCGTTTCCGCGCCTGCTGGATGATATCGACGGGTTGCTGACCGAAAACCGCATCTTCAAACAACGCAATGCCGATATTGGAGTGGTGACGGAAGAGGATATCCAGAAATGGGGCTTTTCTGGCGTCATGGTGCGCGGATCGGGTCTGGCATGGGATTTGCGTCGCGCGCAACCCTATGAATGCTATGATGAATTTGATTTCAAAATTCCGGTTGGTGTGAATGGCGATTGTTACGATCGCTACCTGTGCCGGATGGCCGAAATGCGCGAATCCACCTCGATCATCCGTCAAGCCATTGCCAAACTGCGGGTGGAGCCCGGCGATGTTATGGCGCGCGGCAAGGTGACACCGCCGAACCGGGCCGAGATGAAAACCTCGATGGAAGCGCTGATCCACCATTTCAAGCTCTATACCGAAGGCTTCCATGTCCCTGCAGGCGAGATTTACGCCAGCGTCGAGGCCCCAAAGGGTGAATTCGGCGTTTATCTTGTTGCTGATGGGTCCAACAAACCCTACCGCGCCAAAATTCGCGCGCCGGGTTTCCTGCACCTGCAGGCGATGGATTACATCTGCAAGGGGCACCAGTTGGCTGATGTGGCCGCGATTATTGGCACGATGGATGTGGTGTTCGGGGAGATTGATCGGTGAAAGAAAATACCTCTCCCCCAGCCCCTCTCCCACGGGAGAGGGGAGGTGCTGTCCTTCCCCCCTCTCCGCCTCGGAGAGGGGTTGGGGGAGAGGTATTTTCTCGCGGTTCCGGAATGACCGACCGCGCGCGCGATCTTCGCAGCAACATGACCGATGCCGAACGCAAGCTTTGGTTAGCACTATGCGGTGACCAGCTTGGTGTGCGCGTTCGTCGCCAGTTGGTCATCGACAAGCGCTACATTGTCGATTTTTGTGCGCCGCAGATCAGGTTGATCATCGAAGTAGATGGCCAGCATCATATCACTTCGCTGTCTGATCCTGTCCGAACTGCTTATCTTGAGGCGCGTGACTATACTGTGCTGCGTTTTTGGAACAACGCTGTTCTTAACGAGACAGAGACAGTCATCGACGCTACGCACCGACTTGTCACTGATTTGCTCGCCGCAAGACCCTCTCCCCCGACCCCTCTCCGAGACGGAGAGGGGAGACGCCTTTTGCCAAAGGACTGCGCCTAATGCTACGCCGCCTTCACTCCATACAACCAGCCTCTTTCACCTTCACTCCGGCAAACCTTGCTTGGGCGAATGGCCAAATCTCTAAATACCCCGCAGGGCGGCAGGCCAGCGCTATCATCCCGCTGCTCTGGCGCGCGCTGGAGCAGGAAGGCTGGCTGTCGCGCCCCGCCATCGAACATATCGCCAATATGCTCGGGCTGGCCTATATCCGGGCGCTGGAAGTGGCGACGTTTTACTTCATGTTCCAGCTGCAACCCGTTGGTTCTGTTGCGCATATCCAAGTCTGCGGCACCACGTCCTGCATGATTTGCGGGGCTGAAGATCTGGTTGCTGTCTGCAAGGAACTGGTCAACGCGAAAGCTCACGCCCTGTCAGCCGACGGCAAATTCAGCTGGGAAGAGGTTGAATGCATGGGCGCCTGTGCCAATGCGCCAATGGCCCAGATCGGCAAGGATTACTACGAAGACCTGACGCCTGCCAAACTGCGCGACCTGATCGCGCGGTTTTCAAAGGGCGAGGTTCCGGTGCCCGGCCCGCAAAACGGGCGCTATGCGGCAGAACCGCTCTCCGGTCTGACCAGCTTGAAGGCCGGCGAGTCCGGGCGCAGGCAATACAATGCTAGCGCGCAAGCCGCGGTCGATCTGGCCGATACCGTGCGCCGGATTGATGGCTCTGAGGTGCCGCTGACAATGCCGTGGCTGGGCAAAACGGTGCCGCCCGTGTCGCAAGCCCGCGGTGCGACCAAAGAACCAAAGCCCGGCGCGGGCCTGCCCGCCGATGCGTCGGGTGCCACTGTGCAAGAGGCACCGGCGCGGTCAAAGGGCAAACCAAAATCGGATGGCAATGCAGCCATCGCAACCCCGTTGGCCACGCCAGAAGCAAAAGCGCCAGTGATGGCCGTGCAATCAAAGCCCAAAGCATTGAAGACGGCCCGCAAGGGCAAGCCGGATGATCTGAAAATCATCGTCGGCATTGGGCCAAAGTTGGAAAACCTTTGCCACACCCTTGGATTTTTTCATTTTGATCAGATTGCCGCCTGGACCGCCGCCGAAGTGGCATGGGTGGATGAAAACCTTGAAGGGTTCAAAGGCCGCGTATCGCGGGACAACTGGGTTGAACAGGCCCGCGTGCTTGCCAATGGCGCAAAGGCGTGACGGCAAAACAGATGTGACGGTGTTGGAGTATCTGAATTAGGCAAACAAGGCCCTCACAAGATGGGCCAGACAGGGAGACGGGACTGATGAAGCAATCTGATATGAAACGCGCCCCATCGCTGGGGGGCTGGTTCATCGGGGCGGCAGCCGGGCTTGTTGCCGCTGCCGTGGCCTATGTGGTGGGCGACCTGGATTTTATGCCAGCTGCCTTCATTGGGGCATTGGTGTTCCTTGCGGCTGGCCTTATTCTGGGCATGTATTGGGGGCCGCAAGCCGCAGCACCCGCAAAACCGGCCGCAGCACCCGCAAAACCGACCCCCGCAGTGCAGCCGGCAGCCGTGCCAGCCGCTATTGCCACAGCCGCGACGCCAGCCGCAGCTTTCCTGTCATCGCCAGGTGTTGATGCGGCACCCGCCGCCCCGCGCCCGCGCGTGGCCAAACCAAAGGCGGCACCGGCGGCCAAAGCAAGCACCAAGCCGGCCGCATCCGTCGCCGCTGCCGCAAAAGCGCCCCGTGTTGCAAAGCCCAAAAAACCAGATGGCCCGGAACGTCTGTCAGCGCCGCGCAAAGGCAAAGCCGATGATCTGAAAGAAATCGAAGGCATCGGGCCGGCACTTGAAAAGCTGTGCAACGAACTTGGCTTTTACCATTTTGACCAGATTGCGAATTGGTCTGCCGCCGATGTGGACTGGGTGGATGCCAATATGAAAACTTTCAAAGGCCGCGTGGTTCGCGACAAGTGGATCGCACAATGCAAGATTATCACCACCGAAGGGCTGGAGGCATTCCGCGTCCGTGCCCAGACCAACAATTACTAAAGCGTCATGCAAAGCCCGCCCCCCGATCCAGACCGTCAAACAGCCTTTCAAGTGCGGCTTGTAGCCCTTGTTATTGCTGGCACGATGATCTTGTGGGTCGGGGCGCAGTGGTTGGGCGGCATCATGGGGTGGGAGGCGCGCTTTGCGTTCCTGTTCGATCTTGCCGCATTGGCTGGCTTCACCTGGGCGCTACTTGTGACTTACCGAATTTGGCGAAACCGCCAGAAAACCTAAGGCCAGAAAACTTGAGGACGACGTGATGCTGAAAGACCAAGACCGGATCTTTACCAACCTTTACGGGATGGAGGATCGCTCGCTTGCAGGCGCGCGCAAGCGCGGCGCGTGGTCTGGCACGGCGGACTTCATCACCCAAGGGCGCGATTGGCTGGTGGAACAGATCAAGGCATCGGGCCTGCGCGGGCGCGGTGGGGCGGGGTTTCCGACCGGCCTGAAATGGTCGTTCATGCCCAAACAATCTGACGGGCGGCCAAGCTATCTGGTGGTCAATGCCGACGAATCCGAACCCGGCACCTGCAAAGACCGCGAGATTATGCGCCATGATCCGCACACCTTGATCGAAGGGTGCCTGATTGCGGCTTTCGCGATGGGCGCGCATGATTGCTACATCTACATTCGTGGCGAATACATCCGCGAACGCGAAGCGCTGCAGGCCGCGATTGACGAGGCGTATGATGCGGGCCTTGTCGGCAAAAACGCCTGTGGGTCGGGCTGGGACTTCCAGATTTACCTGCATCACGGGGCAGGGGCCTATATTTGCGGCGAAGAAACTGCCCTGCTGGAAAGCCTTGAGGGCAAAAAGGGCATGCCTCGCATGAAGCCACCTTTTCCGGCAGGGTCGGGCCTTTACGGCTGCCCCACCACCGTAAACAACGTGGAATCCATCGCTGTCGTCCCCACCATCCTGCGGCGCGGGGCCGAATGGTTCGCAAGCTTCGGCCGCCCCAACAACGCGGGCACCAAGCTGTTTGGCATATCGGGCCACGTCAACAACCCGTGTGTGGTCGAAGAGGCGATGTCGATCAGCCTTAAAGAGCTGTTGGACAGGCACTGCGGCGGCGTGCGCGGTGGCTGGAAAAACATCAAGGCGGTCATTCCCGGCGGATCGTCCGTGCCGATGCTGAACGCCGCCCAATGCGATGATGCGATCATGGATTTCGACTGGTTGCGCGAACAAAAATCTGGTCTGGGCACGGCAGCGGTCATTGTGATGGACCAGTCTACCGATGTGATCAAAGCGATCTGGCGCTTGTCGAAATTCTACAAACACGAATCCTGCGGCCAATGCACGCCCTGCCGCGAAGGCACCGGCTGGATGATGCGGGTGATGGACCGTCTGGTGCGCGGCGAGGCCGAGGTGGAGGAGATTGACATGCTGCTGTCGGTCACCAAACAGGTCGAAGGCCACACCATCTGTGCGCTGGGGGATGCGGCGGCATGGCCGATTCAGGGCCTCGTGCGGCATTTCCGTGAAGAGATTGAGGACCGCATCAAAGCCAAGAAAACCGGGCGCATGGGCGCAATGGCGGCGGAGTGATGCAAGGTTTGGCGGGCAACGGTGTGCGGAAATCAGCCGGGCTTAACGCCAGCCGCGCCCTGATATTGCATAGCGATGCCTGCAACCCCCATGTCCTGACTTGGGCGATCCTGCCCAAGGCGCAAGGGTGCAATCCTTGCGTTGCTTTTCAAAAAGCGAGGCATCAGGTATGACACATGCAATCACTTCATCCTTGAAATCAGTGGTGGTTTCGGGCGCACTAATGCTAGGCGCAACTGCAGCCACGGCACAAGCTGCCGTTCCGTTGGCGGAAGAACCGCATATCAACCAACAGCTTATGGCGGGTGCTGTCGGTGACGTGATCCGCAAGACCTGCCCCAGCATTTCGGCCCGCATGGTGACGGTGTATTTCAAGATGAAAGAGTTGGAAAACTACGCGCGCAAAGCCGGATACCGCGAAGCCGAGGTTAAGGTTTTCCTGAAAGATGCCACCGAAAAGGCGCGCATCAAAGGCATGGCTGCGGACTATATGACGGCAAATGGCGTGATCGACGGCGATGTTGAAAGCTACTGCACCCTTGGCCGCGCCGAGATTGCAAAAGGCAGCCTCATCGGCTCGCTTTTAAGGGAATAGAGATGCAGCCAGAAGGTTTTCACCTTGCGGAACTGAACATTGGTCGGCTGCTGGCCCCCACCGACGACCCGCGTGTGGCCGAATTTATGGCGGCACTGGACCGGGTGAATGGCATGGGCAAACGCATGCCGGGGTTCGTGTGGATGATGGAAGGCTCGGGCGAGCCCGGTGCTGGTAATACTGATGCAAAGATCGGCGGCGATCCGCAGTTTGTGTCAAATCTGACGGTCTGGGAAAACGTCGAAACATTGGAAAACTTTGTCTGGAACACAGTGCATCGCGCGTTCTATGAGCGGCGAGCTGAATGGTTTGAGGTTTTGGGCAAGATGCATTTTGTGATGTGGTGGGTGCCGGTGGGGCACAAACCGACGCTGGATGAGGCGCTGGCAAAGCTGGCCCTGAAACAGAAAAATGGCGACAGTGATCAGGCGTTTGGCTGGTCCTATCTGAAAGACGCGCAGGCGTTGAAAACCCATGGCTGCACCCAAGTGGCGGCGGAGTGAAATGATGACCAACCTCAAGAAAATCAGCATCGACGGCATCGAGGTTGAAGTCGATGGTGCGATGACCATCATCCAAGCCGCCGAAGTGGCGGGTGTGGAAATTCCGCGTTTGTGCTACCATGAACGGCTGACCATCGCAGGCAACTGCCGGATGTGTCTGGTCGAGGTTGTGGGCGGCCCGCCGAAACCTGCGGCATCCTGCGCCATGCAGGTCAAAGACCTGCGCCCCGGACCCGAGGGTCAGGCACCTTTGGTGAAAACCAATTCGCCGATGGTCAAAAAGGCCCGCGAAGGGGTGATGGAGTTTCTGCTGATCAACCATCCGCTTGATTGCCCGATTTGTGATCAGGGCGGCGAGTGTGATTTGCAGGATCAGGCGATGGCCTACGGCGTCGATTTCAGCCGTTACCGCGAACCTAAACGTGCGTCAGAAGACCTCGATCTTGGCCCGCTGGTCGAGACGAAAATGACCCGCTGCATTTCTTGCACCCGCTGCGTGCGCTTTACGTCCGAAGTGGCGGGGATCACCCAGATGGGCCAGACCGGGCGCGGTGAAGATAGCGAGATTACCAGCTATCTGAACCAGACGCTGGACAGCAACTTGCAAGGCAACATCATTGATCTGTGCCCCGTCGGCGCGCTGACATCGAAACCCTACGCCTTCACCGCCCGCCCTTGGGAATTGTCGAAAACCGAAACCATCGACGTGATGGATGCGCTTGGATCAAACATCCGGGTCGATACCAAAGGCCGCGAAGTGATGCGCATCTTGCCGCGCAACCATGACGGCGTGAATGAGGAATGGATTTCCGACAAGACACGTTTCGTCTGGGATGGCTTGCGTCGCCAACGGCTGGACAGCCCCTATATTCGTGAAGGCGGCAAACTGCGTAAGGCCTCTTGGCCGGAGGCGCTTTCTGCGGCTGTCGCCGCGATGAGAGGCAAACGAGTTGCCGCCCTGATCGGCGATCTGGCCCCAGTGGAGGCGACATTCGCCCTGAAAACCATTGTCGAAGCTCTGGGCGGCCATGTCGAATGCCGCACCGATGGCGCGCGTCTGCCGATTGGCAACCGGTCGGCCTATGTCGGCACCGCGACGATTGAAGATATTGATACGGCGGCAATGATTCAGCTGATTGGCACCAATCCCCGGATTGAAGCCCCGGTTCTGAATGCCCGCATCCGCAAAGCGTGGCTTGCCGGGGCAAAGATCGGTCTGGTCGGGCAGGCCGTAGATTTGACTTATGACTATGCGCATGTCGGTACGGACCGGGCCGCGCTGGTGGCTTTGTCTGGCCAAACCATTTCTGATGAGACCAAGGCAAAACCGACACTGGTGATCGTTGGCCAAGGCGCGATAAACGAGGCAGATGGCGAGGCGGTTCTTGCCCATGCCATGCAACTGGCGGTCAACAGCAACTCGAAATTGTTGATCCTGCACACAGCGGCAAGCCGTGTTGGTGCTATGGATGTGGGCGCAGTTACCGATGGCGGTCTTGCTGCCGCAACCGATGGTGCCGAAGTCATCTACAATCTCGGCGCCGATGAGGTCGAAATCGCAAAAGGCCCGTTCGTGATCTATCAGGGCAGCCACGGCGACCGCGGCGCAAACCGTGCCGATATCATCCTGCCAAGCGCCGCCTATACCGAGGAAAACGGCCTGTTCGTGAATACCGAAGGTCGCCCGCAACTGGCCTACCGCGCCGGTTTTGCACCGGGCGAGGCCAAGGAAAACTGGGCCATTCTGCGTGCGCTGTCTGCCGAACTGGGGGCGACCTTGCCCTATGACAGTCTGGCGGCGCTGCGCACCGCAATCGTTGCCGCATATCCGCATTTGGGCCAGATCGACGTGGTGCCGGAAAACGCGTGGCAAGCATTGCCTTTGCGCGCACCCGGTAAGGCCGATTTCCGCAACGCAATCCGCGATTTCTATCTGACCAATCCTGTTGCGCGGGCCAGTGCCGTGATGGCTGAATTGTCGGCAGGGGCCACCGCCCGTGCCGCCACTCCGATGGCTGCGGAATAGCGTCGTGAGGCGTGGTTTGCCAAGCAGTACCATGCTGCCTTTGCTGGCGGTATTGGTTGCCTGCGCAGAGCCAGAGGTCGTGGCACAGGGGCCATTTGCCCCGTCTTATGATGGGATCGAAACGCTGTTGCTTGACGGCGATCTGGTGAATTTCCGTGTTGCTATGCGCGGCGCGCGCAACAGCGAAGATGTCGCCGCCTATGCGCGCTGTGCGGCCGCACAGTATGCGTTGATCCGGGGCTTTGGATTTGCGCGTCATCTGCGCACCAATGTGGCTGAAACGGGTGGTAATTGGCGCGCAGATGCGGTTTACACCATTTCGGCGGCGCTGCCTCGCGGCATCAAGACGATTGATGCCGAAGTGGCGGTCAGTGATTGTAGCGAACAAGGTATTCCGACGGTTTGACGGGATGCCAGCAAAGACTGAACGAAGGGTATAGGGCGCTATGGCGGAGTTTCTGCAAACCGGGTTGGGCACGGCCCTGCTGATCGCGGCGCAAAGCCTGTTGGTCATCGCCTTTGTGATGATCAGCCTGCTGTTTCTTGTGTATGGCGACCGCAAAATCTGGGCCGCCGTGCAGATGCGCAAAGGCCCCAATGTGGTGGGGGCGTTCGGCCTGCTGCAATCGGTGGCGGATGCGCTGAAATATGTGGTCAAGGAAATCGTGGTGCCTGCCGGGGCCGACCGCGCGGTGTTTTTCCTCGCCCCGATACTGTCTTTCGTGCTGGCGGTGCTGGCCTGGGCCGTGATCCCGTTCAACGCAGGTTGGGTGCTTTCGGATATCAACGTGGCCATCCTGTTCGTCTTCGCGGTGTCCTCGCTCGAAGTTTACGGCGTCATCATGGGCGGCTGGGCGTCCAACTCCAAATACCCGTTCTTGGGTTCCCTGCGGTCAGCCGCGCAGATGATCAGCTACGAAGTATCCCTCGGCCTGATCATCATCGGCATCATCATCTCCACCGGTTCCATGAACTTCTCGGCAATCGTCGAGGCGCAACGCGGTGATTACGGCTTGTTCAACTGGTACTGGATCCCGCATTTCCCGATGGTGTTCCTGTTCTTCATCTCTGCGCTTGCCGAAACCAACCGCCCACCGTTCGACCTGCCCGAAGCGGCATCCGAATTGGTTGCAGGCTTCATGGTGGAATATTCCTCCACGCCCTACCTGTTGTTTATGGCCGGCGAATACATCGCCATCTTCCTGATGTGCGCGCTGATGTCGCTGCTGTTCTTCGGCGGCTGGCTGTCGCCCATTCCCGGCATCCCTGATGGGGCGCTGTGGATGGTCGGCAAGATGGCGTTTTTCTTTTTCATGTTCGCCATGGTGAAGGCCATCGTGCCCCGCTACCGCTATGATCAGTTGATGCGCATCGGCTGGAAAGTGTTCCTGCCTTTGTCGCTCGGTTGGGTCATTCTGGTGGCATTCTTGGCGAAATTCGAAGTGTTCGGCGGCCTCTGGGCGCGCTGGGCGATGGGGAGTTAATCATGGGGATTGATCTGACCTCTTTTGGTCAATTGCTTGATCTGTCTATGTCCTTTCAACCCAAGGGCAGAACTTTGATGCTGGGCCGACAGAATTTCTTTTTTTGTCGCATTCCTACGCGTGGTTGGCTGCGCAGTTGGCGCAAGTCGACGGACCCTTTTCAAGAAGCCGTCGATAAAAGACGCCTGCCTCTGCGAGCGGCCGATCTGGTGCAGCCTGACGGATACGCCGAGAAGGTTTTCATTGCGCTCGGATTTGGCCAGATTGAATCCATGGACGTATCCAATTTTGAAGCCGCGACCATGATATGGGATTTAAACCAGCCAGTACCGTCCGAATGGCATGGCCAGTTTGACTTTATTTTTGACGGCGGCACCATCGAGCATATTTTCAACGCCCCAACCGCGTTTGAAAATGTTCATTCGATGTTGCGAGTGGGGGGCCGTTTTGTTGCAGCAACGCCCCTGAACGGCTGGCCTGGACACGGCATTTATCAATTTGGCCCTGAACTTGTCTGGTCCTATTGGCATCGTGCCAAACAATGCAAAGTTCATGCTTGTCGTGCATTGTCGCGTGACAGCGCTGCCAAATTGGAAATTCCTGATCCGGCTTTGTCCGGAAAGCGTACCGAATGGACAGACCGGCCTGACGATTTCCCCACGGGTGCGGTATATCTTTGGTATGACGTTGAGAAGACCTCAAATTCGATTGGCCCCTCGGTGGCGCAACAGTCGGATTATGTGACCAAATGGGCCACCAGCGATGCTTCTCGCCAATTGAATGAAGGGCGGACCTGAAATGACACCCAGTTTGCACCGCATTTCGGCCGCGGAACGTCTGCAAGTGGCCATAGTTTTCCAAGGTCCTTTGTGCGGCTCCGTAACAAGGCCCCGCGATCAAACTGTAGCAGATTTTAATGCAGAATTTTTGGATGACTGCGACAAGCAGCAAGCAATACTTGCGAGTGTACAGCAATGAAAGACAAGGGTTGATCATGGGTCCAACACGCACAACCGACTATACCCGCGCGGTGAAATACTTCTTCCTTTCCGATTTCATCAAGGGCTTTGGCCTTGGCTTGAAGTATTTCTTCGCCCCCAAAGCCACGCTGAACTACCCGCATGAAAAGGGGCCATTGTCGCCCCGCTTCCGCGGTGAACACGCCCTGCGCCGGTACCCCAACGGCGAAGAACGCTGCATTGCCTGCAAATTGTGCGAGGCCGTTTGCCCCGCGCAAGCCATCACCATTGACGCGGAACCCCGCGATGATGGGTCGCGCCGCACCACGCGCTATGACATCGACATGACGAAATGCATTTATTGCGGTTTCTGCCAAGAGGCCTGCCCTGTTGATGCCATTGTCGAAGGCCCGAATTTCGAATTCGCGACTGAGACGCGCGAGGAATTGTTCTACAACAAGGACAAACTCCTTGAAAACGGTGCCCGCTGGGAAGCCGAAATTGCCCGCAACCTTGAAATGGATGCGCCCTACAGATGACCGAAGATTTCAGCAAGATGTTCGCCGCAATGATGGCGCAGGGGCAGGAGATGGCCAAGGCCTTCACGCCGGGCTTTGAAGGCGTCGATGTGAAAGCGTTTGAAAAACTGTTCCCGGCGATGCCGAAGGAATTGCTGGAAGCGTGGTTTGGCAAGACCTTCAACCCCGAAGGCCTTGATGCCCGCACCCGGTTTCTGGTGGCGGTGGCCGCACAAACCGTGCTTGGCCCAGTAGGCGAGCCGCAACTGAAACCCACCATCCGCAATGCGCTGGCCGCCGGGGCCACCAAACGTGAAGTGGCCGAAGTGATCTGGCAGATGAGCATGTTCGGCGGGATGCCCGCCATGCAAAAGGCGCTGGAAATCGCGCAATCCGTGTTTGCGGAAACCGAAGGGGACAAGGCATGACCATCGCCGATCTGGCCTTTTACGCGTTTGCCATCGTCACCGTCACGGCGGGCCTGCTGGTCACCGTATCCC